>JAIRMU010000002.1 GCA_031258545.1 Puniceicoccales bacterium
GTTCAAATGTCCACAGTTTTCAATAATTCTAAGGAGTGTTGCTTCAACGTCCTTGGCCATCGACTTAGCTTCTCCGCAGATGTAAAAATAAGCACCTTTTTGCAACCATTCCCACAAAATAGGTGCGTTTTCCATCATTCTATGTTGGACGTATACCTTATGCGCTTGATCTCGCGAAAACGCCAAATCCAATCGTGTAAGTACGTTTTCTCGCTGACAATGGGTAATAAAGTCTTCGAGAATAAAGTCAACATCGCGATGTCGGCCTCCAAAAAATAGCCAATTGTGCCCGGTTGCTTTTGATATAAGTCTGGCCTCTAAAAATGCTTTAAATGGTGCAATGCCCGTTCCTGGCCCCACCATAATGATAGGTTTTGTATTATCCGCAGGTAACTTAAAATGGGAGGCCTTGACATAAATCTGTAGAGATTCGTTTACACGTAACCTCTTGCACAAAAATCCGCTCGATAATCCCTCACCAATGCCACCTGCAACGTTTTTGAAAGTAACCAATCCCACAATCAGCTCCATCACATGCGGATTTTTCATGTACGTGGAAGCAATCGAATAGGCACGAGGTCGCATAGGTTTTAACCAATCGCACAACATGGAGGCCGAGAAATCCGTTTTGTGCCGATTTCTCAGGCTTGTTAAGGCCATCCAAAAATCAATTCCATCACGATGGGGCAAAGTGGCAAATACACTTGGTTTTAATAGTAATTCGAAATGAGAACTCAGGGCTTCGTGTAGGGTTAATGTCTGCTTCGTATCGGCATCCACGATAGGTTCTTCGCCAGACAATTGCATGAGGGCAAGCAGTTTTTCAACAAATATTGCACTATTTTTAGGATAAATAAACACGACATCACCCGGTTCAAATATGCAATTTTTATCTGGAATGGAAAGTGTCACAAGGTAAACATTTCTTTCGTCCTCCACACCGGACAACAATTGTCTTTCCAATAGGACCGAGTGCATCACGTTGTCGGGGAACTTCATATTTATTATTTTTTGTAATAAATGGTATTTTAGCTTACAAAGCGAGCAGAAAGTGCTTGAAAGATGCCCCTGTGGGATCAGTGGTCCACTCTAATCCTGCGCAGTTGCAAACCTTTTTACAATGCCTTACATTGTTTCTCCAGTCTATGCAACTTCTCCCCGAAATACCTTTTCGCCTTGCAAACCCTTTAATAATCCTTGTTCACACCTTACCCAAAACTCAGACTCCGTTGAACTCTTTAGAATCTGTCCCCAAAAATCTCCATCTGCATCTATGGCGGGTCCTATGTACTTGCAAAAATTCTTTAGAAGTCCCAATTTGTTGGCATTTCGATTTAATTTAAAGGTTTTGTCAATTTTTTGCAAGTATTCGAATACGTGTTTATAACGCGGGTAATCAATGGGGTGACCTTTATTGTGGCTATGCCACTGGGAAAAAATCCATGGATTACGTACGGCGGCCCTTCCCAACATGGTCCCCCAACATCGGGTAAAACTCAAAACGTATTTTATGTCATCGAGTGTATTGATGTCTCCATTGGCAATGATGGGAATGGGTAATTTTTCTACGGCACGTCGAATGAAGTCGTACCGGATTTGTCCTCCATAGCGGTCTTTCACGGTACGTGCATGAATGGTAATGGAATCTACCTGCGCTTCGTGCAAAATATCTAAAATTTTTTCAAAATTCTCCGCATGTTCAAAACCAATTCTCATTTTTACACTCAATGGCTTAGAACAACCTGTTCGCAGTGAACAAATTAATGTTTTCAAAAGAGGTAAATTTTTCAAAAGTCCACCGCCTGCTTGCTTTTTATAAATTTTTGGCACCGGACAACCTACATTAAAATCGATGCCCGCAATGGGATATTTTTGTAAAATTTCTGCGTTCCTCAACAAAGCATCCGGATCATTACCCATTAATTGTATCCACAGAGGACATTTATCCGCATACGCCAAATTATCTTCAATCTGGCGAGGATTGAGGGTGAAATTTTTGTGCACACGTACAAATTCACTCACATAAGCATCGGGCGCGCCGTATTGATTTAATATTTGCCAAAACGGGCCCTGCGTTAAATGCCGCATGGGTGCCAATGCAATACCGCCCTGAGGAAAACCATGCGTCATTTAGTCTTTTATCCAATTTTTTGCCAAGTCTTTGACATCCGGTAAGTCTTGGAACAAACCGCGATCTACCCACAGAGGTTTTTTATGCGTTAATGCCAGTAAAATGGCGTCACTCGGCCTCGAATCCAGTTCAACAATTTTAATAATTCCCTCGCATTGTTGTTTCAGCAATACTCGAGCAAAAAATATGCCCTCTTTCATGTCTGTAATGACGATGTGCTGCACCTCAATGTCGAATCCAAAACACAAGTTGCGAATAAAATCGTAGGTTAAAGGCCTCGTTACGTTGCGGGCTTGTTGACAAGACGTAATTTGTTCACCCATTAAAAGATCCACGTAGATGATAAACGTTTTTTCGTTATTTCCCAAAAATAAGGCAACACCTTTGGGGGTTGTAACAATATTCTTAATGATAACTTCTACAACTTCACTGCGCATGTGGTTATAAAATGACATGATCTAGGATTTAGAAAATGTTTTTTTCAAAAAATATACTTGCCGTACCATTTTTTGTCCCCTAAAATCACGATATGAAAGCTGGTTTTTTAAAGAATGTGCTATTTGTAATTACAAGTATAATAAGTTGCGCAAGCTTAAATGCCAATTGGTATTGCAAGCTATGCAAGCAATCCCATGAAGATGGTAAAGTTTGTCCGGAAACTAATTTTTCAAAAGACCAGGCGGATGCTTTCTGGTGGGGATATGTGGTATGTCGTGGTCATTATATGCCCCTACCTTTATTATCCAAAGATCAAATGAAAGCTTTTTTATGGGGGTGTAGCATGGGTGCTTATCAAGAAAAACATCCCGAAGTAACGCAAACAACCTATCTTGAGGATTTAAAAAGGAATCCGAACAAACATGATTATGTACCGAGCATACGTGATTTGTTCAAATGTCTATTAGACAAAGACATAAATTATCCAGAGGCAAACTTTGAAGGGTTAACAGAGGAGCAAAAAAACGCTTTTGAGTGGGGACGGTGGGTATGTTATATGATGGTGCATGGAGGAGTGCCCAATCCTCTCATTGGATTTACGGACATTAAACGCAACACATTTATGTTGGGTTGTGGATATTGTTGTTTTGTACGTGCAGGCTTTTTAACAGCAACCGGAAACGGAGTGCCTACAACAACTGAACTTAGACAGTTTATATCGCAAATAAATATCGCAGCATTCACAGTACAAGCAGCAACGCTATTCAATGGTATGTTTAGGCAGTAAAATTTTCATGTTGGCAAGACCTACTTCCATGTAGGTTTTGCGCTCCTGAATAACAAAAAATTACATTAACATCCAGTCCACTTAAAATATGCTACTAGATATTAAACATCTGCAGGTATAATTAATCATACATATCAACAGCTGTAATAAATGGTGGATGTTTTTCTATTCATTTGTTAAAAAATATTTTTAACGTATCTCTAACAAAATTTCTATGAAAATTGCTATTTTAACATCAGGAGGTTTGGCTCCTTGTCTTTCGGCGGCCATAGGTGGATTTGTGCAACGTTATACCGAGCTCGATAAAAGCGTTGAAATTATAACGTATCTAAACGGATACCAAGGGCTTTTACTGGGACAATCGCGTGCGATCACGGAACAAGCGCGTTCAGAGGCTTATCATTTATTGAAATTTGGTGGCAGTCCTATTGGCAACAGTCGTGTGAAGTTGTCCAACGTGAAAGATTGCGAGAAAAAAGGACTTATTCGTGCGGGCCAAAATCCATTTGAGGTTGCCGCACATCAATTGATAAAAGACCAAATTGACATACTTCATACCATTGGTGGCGACGACACCAGTACAACGGCTGCCGAATTGGCACATTTTTTGGCACAAAACAATTATCCTCTGCGTATTGTTGGCCTGCCTAAAACAATTGACAACGACATTTTCCCGATCCGCCAAAGCCTTGGGGCAACAACTGCGGCCGAACAAGGCACTATCTTTTTTGAAAACGTCGTTCACGAACACAGTGCCAATCCTCATATATTAATCATACATGAAGTCATGGGACGCAATTGCGGATGGTTGACCTACGCGACTGCATCGTGTTACACCTCGCGATTGATTCACAAAATATTTGCTCCCGCTTTGGGATTTCCAAAAGAGAAATTTGAAATTCATGGCATTTACATTCCGGAAATTGAATTTGACTTAGAACAAGAGATTAAACGACTGAAGCCATTGTTCGATCGGTTGGGATGTTTAAATTTGTTCGTCAGCGAAGGGGCCTGCGTTACCGCCATCGTTAGGGAATTGGAAAAAAACGGTGAGACAGTTACACGGGACGCGTTCGGCCATATAAAATTGGACCACATTAATGCGGGCAAATGGGTTGGGGAACAGTTTTCCAAAGCTTTAGGTGCGCAAAAAATGTTGGTACAAAAAAGTGGCTACTTCGCTCGTTCGGCCGCACCCAATGCATTTGACCTGCATCTCATTCAATCGTGCGTGGATTTTGCGGTCGAATGTGCATTCAAGGGAACCAGTGGTTTGGTGGGACACGACGAAACGCAAGGCGACACCTTACGCTGCATCGAATTTGAAAGAGTAAAAGGGGGCAAAGTATTGGATGTCAATGACTTGCGTGTGCAACAATTTTTACAATCCATTAACAGGTAAATTTGCCTCACCTACAATGGGCTCCCATTTTCTTCCAAGGCGTGAAATCATGTTTGGGTGATAGGGTGATTAAATTTTGCACGCACCACCCAAACAAACATCCGATGTGGCTTCCTGTTCGGACCCGTGGTCACGTGTATTGTGATAATATAAGGTCTTAATACCCATAGAATACGCAAACAGAAGATCTTTTAATAAAATTTGCATGGGAATCTTTTGATCCGGATATTGGTAGGGATCGTAATTTGTATTTGCCGAGATGGATTGATCCACAAATTTTTGCATAATGCCCACCGTCGTGAGATACCCTCTATTATTGGGTATTGTCCATAAAAGTTCATATTTGTGACCAAGCGTTTCTACATTTGGAACAACCTGTTTAAAAATGCCCTCTTTACTCTGCTTTACGGAAATAAGCGCCCTTGGCGGTTCAATACCGTTGGTGGAATTACTAATTTGGGAAGAGGTTTCCGACGGCATAAGGGCCGTTAGGGTACTGTTACGCATACCATACTGCATAATTTCTTTGCGTAAACTCTCCCAATCCATTTTCAACTGACCCGGGGTCACCACTTTGTCGATTCCTTTTTTATAATACGTATCTATCGGTAAAATTCCCTTCGAATATTTTGTTTCCGAAAAACGTTTGCAGGGCCCCTTCAACTTTGCAAGTGCAACGGATGCTTTGATACAATAATATTGAAACATTTCAAATAACTCGTGCGTCACTTCCAAGTGTTTATCATCGGAAAATTTCAAGTCCCTTTGTGCCAAAAAAGTTGCGTAATTGATGACCCCAATTCCCAGTGCACGACGTTCAATGGTACTATGCTTCGATTCGCAGACGGGATAACTTTGGTAATCAATCAAACTATCAAGCGCGTACACCAATAACCGCGTACACGTTTGCATTTTTTCCTGATCCATACCGATATTGCCCAAATTAATCGCCGCCAAGGTACACAATGCAATTTCTCCGGAAGATTTGTCTTCTAAACTTAACGTCTTTGTGGGCAAAGTAACTTCTGCGCATAAATTGGACTGTTTTATGGGGGCTATGGATGGGTCGAATGCAGAATGCGTGTTGCAATGATCCACATGCATGATATAAATGCGTCCCGTACTTGATCGTTCCCGCATCAAGAGCGAAAATAGGTCCACCGCCTTTACTTTTTTCCTAAACAGAATCTTGGCATCATTTTCGTACCGTTGGTACAATTGGACAAACAGTTCCTGATCGGCAAAAAATGCCTGATATAAGTCTTGAACCTCGTGGGGAGAAAATAAGGTAATTTCCTGCTCTTGCTGCAATCTTCGGTATAAAAAACCGTTAATTTGTACGCCATAATCCAGGTGACGTGCTCGGTTTTCTTCGGTACCTCGATTATTCTTTAGCACCAACATGTCTTCGATTTCGTAATGCCATAATGGATAGTAAACCGTTGCGGCACCCGAACGAATGCCTCCCGCAGAGCAACTTTGTACCGCCGATTGAAAGAATTTAATAAAAGGCGTAATGCCGGTATGATAGGCGGCTCCATTGCGGACAGGAGAACCTTTTGTCCTAATTTGTCCCACGTTGATGCCGATACCTGCGCGTTGAGAAACGTAACGGACAATGGCAGCACCCGTTGCCGATATACTGTCCAACGAATCTCCACATTCCAGGAGAACGCATGAACTAAATTGTTTAAGGGGCGTACGAACACCTGCCATAATGGGCGTCGGTAAAGAAATATCTTGTTCGGACAAGTGTTTGTAAAATTCACACACGATATGGGATCTTCCTTCTGGATCGCTCGAAAAATCTTGAAATAAAGCCAGCGTGATACACATAAGTGACATTTGCGGGCTTTCTAAAATTTCTCCCGTAACCCTGTTTTGTACCAAGTATTTTCCTTCAAATTGTTTGGCGGCTACGTAAGAAAGCTCCAAGTCCAATGCGTGTCTAATTTTTGTGTCGAAAAAATCTAATGCTTCTTTGGTGTATTTTTCCAATAATTGAGAATCATACCAACCCTCCGCACACATTTTTTTTACGTGATCGTAAAGTGCTGGAACTTCCCAGCTTCCATAGGCAGATTTTCTGATTTTCAAAACGGCTAAACGTGCAGCTACGTATTGATAATTGGGCGCTTCCAGGGAAATTTTATCGGCAGCTGACTTTATGGTCATATCATGAATTTCAGCCGTTGTGATTCCTTCGTAGACTTGAATGCCCGCATGCAAAACAATGTCCGACATGGATACACCTTCCAACCCCTCGCATGCGTACCCTACTATTTTGTGAATGTATTCTTCATCGTAAGGGACCTTACGTCCATCTCTCTTAATGACATTGATGCCCATAATGCTAAATTTCTATGTTGTTGAGATCGGATGGATCTACCGTAGCATTGATTTGATTGGTAAGGTAGGAACTCAATTCAACTTCCTGGGGAGCCACTTGAACGTGATCGGAATTGAACCACGTATCGATCCACGGAATAGGGTTAGATTTAACGTTAAACCTAGGTTTCATATGGAGAGATTCCATACGGGTATGGGCCAAATAAAAGATGTAATCTTTTAAAATTTTTTCATTTAATCCTAATATAGATCCATCTTTAAAAAGGTATTTCGTCCATTCTATTTCTTGCGCCACCGCATCCAAAAACAATTGTTCGCATTCAACGTGGCAACTCTGGCATACATTTTTCCAATCCTGACCTTCGCTGCCATCCGATAATAAAGCAATCAATTTCCTTGTCCCTGCCCAATGCAATATTTCGTCGCGTGCAATTAACTTTATGATTTTGGCATTTCCTTCCATGAGTCCCCTCTCGGCAAATGCAAAAGAACAGGCAAAAGAGACGTAGAAACGAATGGATTCCAAAGCATTGACCGCATGAATTGCCAAAACAATCATTTTCATGTGCTCTTTTACGTCGTAAGATACCTGCATGCCCTTCGATCGAGCATCTGCAAGGATGTTGTAGCGATGTAATTGGTTGTAATAAAAAGAAATACTGGCGGCTCTTTTTCGAATTTCTGGGTTAATAACAATATTGTTGAAAACGACATCCGGATGTCGTTCAATGGCTCGAATGATATGCGTATAGCTTCTGCTGTGAATGGTTTCGCTGAACGACCAAGTGGCAATCCATGTTTCAACTTCAGGCAAAGATACGATGGGTAAAAAAAGTATATTGGGGGATCGCCCTTGGATACTATCCATCAGCGTTTGATACTTTAAATTGCTGAGGAAAATATGTTTTTCATGAGGCGCCAACGTCTCATATTGAATACCGTCAATTGAAACATCTATTTCTTCGGGACGCCAAAAAAATGAAAGCTGTTTATCGATGAGTTTTTCAAAAATGGGATACTTTTGTTGATCGTATCGAGCAACGTTAACGGACTGACCTAAAAAAATGGGTTCCTGCAGTTGATTATTGGGCGTTGTACTAAATGTTTCGTAACGTCTATTCATGTGATGAGAGCTCCTCTAGTGACACCTTGTTTATCACTAAAACACCTGAAACTCGACAAATCAAATAAAAAATTTTAGGGTTGAAATAGTAACGTATGTCCCATGAAGATAAACAGACTTTTCGAAACAGTATCAAAATTGTTCTCCTGAACGATACCCATGAGCTGCTGCTGCTTTTTACGGAAGATCCTCATATTACATCCATTGATAATGTTTACCAAGGTGGGTTTTGGCAGCTCGTTGGAGGTAAAATAGAAACGGGTGAAACGTTGGCACAAGCTGCCGCAAGAGAATTATTTGAGGAAACGGGATTGACGCACAACGAGGTCGTTTTTGGCAACGTCATTTGGGAGGGGCAATGCGATCTTAGGCTACACGGTACGGCAACGCGTATAAATCAGCAGTTTATCATGGCTCGGACCTCTCAAATGGTCACTTCCTTGCAACATTTAACGCAGGAAGAAAAACAAGTGGTTAAAAAATTGCAATGGTTTTCACTGGATCAAATAAAAAATACTCCCGAGACCATATACCCCACAACGCTTCCAAAACATTTAGAAGCCATTATACAGGGCCGTATACCCACTATGCCCATAAAAATAAACTTATCGTAAAACGCAAAAACACACGAAGCAATCGTGCAAAAGGGGTTACTTTTTAAAAATTGTGTTAGTTCGCCCACTACCCGCCTGCAATGCAGTGGGCATGCTAATCTACCTCTTTGTTTGCAAATGATGTAACGTTCGATAAAATTTGCCTAAAAAGTGCTTCATCGTAGACCCATTGTCTAAAAAAATTGCGACACTCTATGTGCATACCTTCCAGCTGCCGCCACAGGGTCGTACACATCCACGCTATGCGGTTGGAATCTCCGGAGATATCGCAATGATCCAAAGTCCTTAAAATTGCATTCCATTGATCCGGAAACTTTTGCTGACATTGATGCCAAGGCTCAAAGTATTGAAGCCAATTTATTTGTTGGAGGAATAAAAATCCCCGTGATGGATTCTTACTTCCAACAAAAAGCTTTTTGAATTCATCAAACACTTTCCGACGACTTAAGTTTTCCGGCGACATCATTTGGCACATATTGCAGGTGTGAGGATGTGGGTTTAAATGAAACCGACCGATTAATTGCATACCCCGCAGCACCCTCAAAGGATCCTCGAAAAAATGCGAGGAAACATGTTTTAGGATACCTGCTTTCAAATCGTCTGCGCCTCCGAAAGGATCCAAGAGTGTACCCGATGTGCAATCAATCCCCATGGAATTGATGGTAAAATCTCTTCGTTGAGCCGCTTCTTTGTAGGTAATGAAAGGTGCAGCTTGCACTTCGAATGCCGTATGTTTGTGGCCCGTTACCTTCTCGATCCGTGGAATGCTGACATCGATACAACAGGATGTAAGCTTAAATACACCAAATTTATAACCCGACAAATCAATATCTTCAAAACATTTTTTCAAAATAACCAGCACTTCCTTTGGTGCTAATCCAAAAACTTCGATATCAAAATCTTGAATGCGCCTTTCTAATAAAATATCACGAACGCATCCTCCCACCAGAATTGCTTTGCCGCCCGCTTCTTGAATACACCTTATCAAATGCCTGCAGTGCTCAGAAATTTCAAAATTGGACAGGGGCATTCTCGGTGGGGAAAAAGTAAGATTCAAGCATTAGACATAGGCAATGGTAGACCGGCAAATGCAGTTCTTGGATTTTAAAAGTCTCCGTTTCCGGTACACAAATGCAAACGTCGCAAAGATTTTTCATTTGTCCGCCGCTTTCACCCGTCAATCCCAAGACGGTCATTTTTTTTGCGCGCGCAATTTCCATGGCCCGCAAAATATTTTTTGAATTACCCGAAGTACTCAGGCACCACAACGCATCCTGTGCTTGCCCCAATCCCCATACCAATTGGGCAAAATACCATTCGGGATGGCAATCGTTGCAGAAAGCGGAAATAATGCCCGTTAAATTGGGTAACGGAATTGCCGGTAAAGCGTGTTGCAAGTTTTGCATTGCATCCGCCGACAAAGAGGATGCAAATCGTTTAGGCAGGCGTTTGGGGCCTGCAAAACTTTTTAGAAGTTCACCCGCAATGTGATCGGTGTCGGAAGCGCTTCCGCCGTTACCGGCCAGCAATATTTTCCCTTTTTGCCTTAGGCAAAGGCACAATAACTCACAAGCCGATTGAATATGCAGTTTACAAGGCATCAATTGAGGGTAACGCCGCAATAAAACCTCTAAATATTTACTTTGCATGTGCCTCAATTTTAGCCACAAGTTCTTCTTCCGATAAAAGTCCAGTATGCGTGTCAACGACTTGCCCATTTTTTATAAAAATAAGCGTTGGAATACTGCGAACATTGTAACGTGCAGTGAAAAGTTGCGCATCGTCACCGTCAACATTCATTTTCCCCACCTTAGCTTTTGTTCCAATTTTCTTGGCTACCGCATCCAAAATGGGTGCCAAAGCACGACAAGGCCCGCACCACGGGGCCCAAAAATCTATTAGGACAAGTCCGTCTTGACGCGTAAAGTCGTCGAAATTATCTTTTGTTAATGCTGTAGTTATTTCTGTCATAATTTTCTCCTGTAAAATATAGATTTCCCCTCTTTGCCGAACAATTGCTTTGCTATTTTGAGGTTCAAAATCAACTTTGCCCAAAACATACATCAACACGATAAGCCATGCCATCGCCTCCTCCGTCGTTTTCTCAAAAACACCAAAACAATGCTGTCAACCCATATTCCAAAGGCAAGACTATTCATGTTTCGGCCCTACGGCAATTCCTAATTTTATAACGTAATCCAAAATTTGACTATTCTCGCATGAAAAATGCTTATGCATTACCATAAGGAGAAAACCTTGCGTTCATCTGACTCATATCGTATCATTAAAATAGTTGTACCATGTCATCGAGATTCCTGTTAACATTGATGCACAAAAGCTTCACCCAAGGAATAGGGGTTTTCCCTTTTACGCAGGGAGTTTGTTCGCAGCTGCCTTCATCCATTATCCATTCTTTGAATTTTTCAGAACAAATAAGAAGCGCCAATGGTCACTCCTATACCTTACGTGTTGCGAGCCCACAGGATGCGGTTTTAATTAAAAACGTTTTGCACGCCTACGGACATAGCAATTCCAATTACAAGAATCTAGAAATTTTTCCCGAGGAAAAACTTGCAACCATTATTAATAACATAACCCATTGCTTGGAACATGGTTATTTTATCACTTTTGTCATCACGGTACAAGATTACCCAACGGAAAGGCCCATCGGCTTTTTACAAATAGATCCGTATAATTTACAGACCATTGACAAGATTTTTCGTGACGTTCTCTTCCCACAATGGAATAATTTTTTAACGCATCCACTGCAGGAAGAACATTTATGCGCAAATGATGCAAACGCTCTTGCGGCGTGGTTAAGCGAACACACTCAAGAGGAAAACATTCGGCAATATTTTTCACACCTAAAGGGAGCGCACTGCAAGTCTTTAGAAAAAGTCCCAGCGCGTTGGCAAAATTTTATCGCCGAAAGTTTCCGTTGTTTGTGTCAATTAAAGCAACGTCTAACTTTAGATCAATTTGCGGCCAACGTATCCTACGGACTTCTCCCGCAATTCCAAATGCAAGGCATCATGTCACAGGCGTGGCACAAGATGATACAAAAACTTAAAGGAACCCCCATCAAAATTTTGTTTTCGGACCGCATAGCGCTCAAAAATCAAGCCTCTTTGCATCTACTGCGAAGACTAAATTTTACGACAAATGCCATTTACCAAATGTATTATTCCCAGCATTATTGTACCCGTTGTCATCCCCAAGGTATGTTTGCTGAACCTTGTGTAGCACTTACGCATACCCTAAATTAGTTGGAGCTACATCGATGTGCGTCTTTGGCTCATGTTTATAAGCAGTTTGGGTTTATGCTTCAAATTATCCAAGTGCCATATACATTTGTCGTGCATTTTTTGCGAAGTTGGGTCCTATTTCTAATAAGCTTGCTAAAAACATAAATGATGACTAAAAACTGTTTTCATGGACGAAGTAGCAAGCTACAAAAATAAAATTCTTCATGGAGAACGCATTCATAGGGTTGATGCTTTAAGGCTTGCGGATGCAAATCTGAAAAGTTTATGTTCTGCCGCAAATGAAATTCGCGAACGCCTATGTGGTTCTACCTTTGACCTTTGTTCCATCATCAATGCCAAAAGTGGGCGATGTTCTGAAAATTGCAAATATTGTTCGCAATCTGCTTGTTATCACACTCAAATTTCCCTGTATCCTCTTTTGGACACAAAACAAATTTTAGAAAAAGCCATTCACGATAATACGCAGGGCGTCGTTCGCTTTTCATTGGTCACTTCGGGACGCAAGTTGAATGAAGAAGAAATCGACAGAATGTGTCAAACAGTTCGGACAATTAAGCATGAAACGCATTTGGAAATTTGCGTATCGGGTGGGCTGTTGACGGAATCAAATTTCAAAAAACTTAAAGAAGCGGGGGTAAGCCGCATTCACAATAACTTGGAAACTTCCGAAAAAAATTTCCCCAATGTGTGCACAACCCACACCTATCAAGATAAAATATCAACGCTCAAGGCGGCCCAACGTGCAGGTCTCAGCGTTTGCTGTGGCGGTATCGTGGGGTTAGGGGAAAATATGGAGGATCGCATTGATATGTTTTTGTCCATTGGAGAGTTTAACGTCCAATCGGTACCCATCAATTTGCTCAATCCTATCCCGGGCACACCCTATGAACATAACAAAATTTTAACGAATGACGAAATGTGCCGCATCATTGCCATAGCGCGGTTTCTGCTCCCCAAGGCCTCTATTCGGATGGCGGGCGGGCGTAGATTATTACCCGATAATGGCAGGCAGTGTTTTTTATCGGGTGCCAATGCAGCCGTTTCTGGAGATATGCTAACGACGCGTGGTACAGCCATCGAGCAAGATGTCAAGATGTTGACCGAATTGGGATTCACCATCGCATTACATCATGTGTAAATCTGTTTTTATTACGGCAACGGGAACCGATGTAGGTAAAACATTTGTATCGGGACTCCTATTGAAAAAGCTGCGCATTTTAGGCCATAAGGCCGGATATTACAAAGCGGTAGCGAGTGGATCGGTGAAGACCGAAAAAGGTCTTCTGCCGGAAGATGTAGATTATATAAAAAATTTTGTTCCACTGGGATGCCCTTCGGAAACAATGTTTTTGTACGCCTACGAGCAGGCATTATCTCCACATTTAGCGGCTAAACTTGAAGGTATGCCCGCTAGTTTGGAAAAAATTATGCAAGATTATGGAAAAATTTCCAAACAATACGCGTATGTTGTGGTAGAAGGTAGTGGTGGCATTGTTTGTCCCATTCGCTACGACCAAACAAAAATATTTTTAACGGATATTATTCGGCAGCTCAATTTAAGTGTATTGGTCGTTGCGAATACAACTTTGGGAACCATTAATGCTACGGTACTCACGATAGAGTATCTGAAAGGGAAAAATATTCCCATTCGCGGGATTTTATGCAATCGTTACAATCCCGACAATTTCATGGAACAAGACAACATTTACATGATACGTGAACTTACGGGCATTCCCATCGTTGCCTGCGTACAAACGGGTGCAGAGGATTTACAGATGGATGCTGAAACTCTGTTGTCATTATTTCAATAAACTAAATCATATGCAAAAATGGTGTGAAAAAGACTTGCGGTACATATGGCATCCGTGCTCCCAGATGAAGGATTATGAGGATTTAAAGCCCATCGTCATCGATCGTGGCCAAGGTATATATTTGTATGACAAATCGGGCAAATCATACATGGATATTATAAGTTCTTGGTGGTGCAATTTGCTGGGACATTGTCATCCAAAAATGAATGAAGCCATTAAATCGCAATTGGACCACCTTGAACACGTTATGTTCGCAAACTTTTCCCACGAACCCGCCATTAAGCTCTGTGAAACTTTGTCCCAAATAGTCCCACACGGGCTCACAAAATTTTACTTTTCGGATGACGGTTCTACGGCTGTCGAGTGTGCCCTTAAAATGAGTTTTCAATATCAACATCAGGTGGGATTTAAGAAGAAAACTAAATTTATGTGCTTATCGGATGGGTATCACGGAGAAACGCTGGGTGCACTGTCGGTTGGAAGTATGGATTTGTATGCAAAAATTTACAAGCCTATGCTGATGGAAACTCGACGCATCCCGGCTCCCGATTGTTACCGATGTCCCTTTCAAAAATGCCGTAATCATTGCAACGTGGAATGTTTCCAATGGGTTAAAGAAGCTTTCGATAAGTATGCCGAAAAAACCTGCGCAATTATTGTAGAACCTTTGTTACAGGGGAGTGCGGGTATGCGCATTTATCCAGCCGATTATTTGAATAAACTACGCGCGTTGTGCGATGAGTACCAAGTCATCTTAATCGCTGACGAGATCGCAACCGGATTTGGGCGAACCGGTAAAATGTTTGCCTTTGATCATACCCAGGTAAGTCCCGACATCATGTGTCTTTCCAAAGGATTGACGGGAGGTTATATGCCCATGGCCCTCACCGTTACGACGGATAAAATTTACAACGCATTTTACGCGGATTATCATGAAGGCAAAGCTTTTATGCACAGTCATACGTACAGTGGCCATCCACTCGGGTGCGTAGCCGCTTTGACGGTGCAGCAAATTTTACGTGAGGATAAAATTTTAGAAAAAGCGCATCGACGAGCACGTTACCTGCACGCATTGCTAAAAGCGAAACTATCTGAACATCCACATGTCGGTGAGATTAGGCACATTGGACTCATTAATGCCATTGAACTGGTCGTGAATAAGTCAACCAAGGAAAGTTTTGATCCTACGCTTCGCATAGGCTACCAAATCTATAAAGTAGCACTCTCAAAGGGACTTATTCTACGTCCATTGGGCAATATTCTCTACTTTAATCCACCGCTCATCATCCGTGAAGAGGAGATCGATGCGGCCGTCCAAATTTGCGTTGATTCCATCCATTCGATTTTACCCGTAACTCGTTGAGGAAAAACACTTTTTGCCTAAAACGAGCACCATAAATTGCCATTTCCTTTACAACCTAACAGAGACAAATGAATTCATACTTTGTATTCTAGGATTAAGGAAAAGAAATTTAGATGCAACCAGTTGCGTTACGGTTGCTAAGCCATTACATGTGGTATGACTTAAACAACAGCAAACCACTCAAGGTTACGACATGCTGAAAAACATTTTCTTTGATCATCGTATCCAAATGAGATAAAGGTATCAAACGTGTTGTCAAATCTTCCGATGGATCAAAGTGCGTATCATAAAGTTTTTTGCAGTTTTTAAATAGAAAAAAGTAGACACGATTTGTTTGCATCGCCGGATTGGGATAATAGCGCCCCAGCAGAGATACTTGTTCACCTGCGTATCCCGTTTCTTCTTTTAATTCACGCAAAGCCCCTTGTTGAGGGTCTTCATGGGGTTCTATGCCACCCCCAGGTAATTCTAAAGTTAAATTATTGCTACCCACCCTAAATTGACTTACCATTACAATTTCGTTGTTGTCCGTTAACGCGATGCTTTGTACCCAATCCTTGCAATCTATCAACCAAAAACTTTGTAATCGACCATCCGGATGTGCACCTACCTTTTTAAGTAACCGTGCTCCTTCTTGGATGCTGTAAAGCGTTTCTTCAGGGCCTAATTGCCACAGAGGCGGATTATTCGATGGGGAGCTATTCATCTCGACCCCGAGATATCAGTAACAGATAGTACATTAAATTGCCGAGGGAGGCCACAAAGGCTGCAACATACGTCAAAGCTGCCGCATTTAACGTTTCGCAAACACCTCGAGATTCTTGCTTATTGACAATGGCTAAATTGACTAAAATTTTCTTTGCCCGGGCGCTTGCATCGAATTCAACGGGCAAAGTAATTAATTGAAATAAGGTGAGCAGCATGTAAATCCAAACGGCTACCTTTATTAAACCAAAAAAATTCAATATAAAGCCTCCCAAAATTACGAATGGCAATATTTGGCATGCAACGTTGGTAACGGGGACCAAAGCAGAACGCCACTGCAAAGGAGCGTACGCTTGTTTGTGTTGAATGGCGTGGCCCGCTTCGTGAGCCGCAACCCCTAAGGCTGCCAAAGATGTCCCATGGTAATTTTCCTCGCTTAGGGCCAAGCGCTTGCTCAACGGATCATAATGATCCGTTAATTTTCCACGAATGCTCACAATTGAAACATCCGTAATGCCCGCCTGCTGCATAACCGCTTCCGCCGCTTCCGCACCCGTTATACCGCCCGAAGATTTTACTTTAGACCAGTGATTATACTTGGACTGAACCTGAATTTGTGCCCATAATCCTAAAAACAATGGACAAAGAATTAAAATCACATACATTGTCATAAAAGCCTCCAATAAGATGTAAAAACGATAACATACACGATTACAAAAAATCAAGCGAAAGTTTTGGAAAGCATTTATTTTTTATACAAAATATGCATCATGCCCATTTTATGGTTGTGCGACATTGCAGTATAAACACTAAAGTGGTATAAAGACGTCTAAAGGTGTTTGTATTAATTACTGGGCTAGTTACAGAATGCGATAAGAGGATCGTATCGTAGCTTTGCATCATTTTCCCATATAGATTTCCACCTGATATAATAGGTACTTATACCTTTCCTAAGCCTTCTTCCCCTTTGTTTCAACATCCACATATGCCCTTAACCGTGACTCTAATTTTTACTCTCAAGAATTGAATTTCCCCTACCCTTCGAAAAAAATCCAATCCCCTTGCCTAGAACAAAAAAACAACACAGACACCTTCCCTAAAATATAATTCCAATCAAAGGACATTGCCCTTATGAAAGCCATGCTCCCCAGAAAAAACGCATAACTCAGTGCGTGTAAATGATTAACAAAAATGTCCTCTAGACCTTTGGAATACTTTTCCCCAATCAACTCCCTTGCCATCTTCCAACTGCGTTCGTTTTCCGCTTGGAATTACAACATTCGTGGAAGTTTACGACGATCCAGATATCCCCTTAACCGTGGCTCCAATTTCCATGAAGCCATCCAATTCAAATCTCAACTCGCTATCGGTTCCTAAGACTTCCTTCCCTTTCACCATTTCCCCTATTACGCCCTATTCGTCGATGCTTTATCCATCTAATCTTTTCCTTTTTATCAATAGGTACTTGGGAATCCTTACTCAATTCCTCCTGACTGCTCTCATCTTTCTACGCCTTGTCTAATCCTCCTACCTTCGTCTCCCATAGATACTTTAGTGCTCCCTAAACAATCCCTTTTCTATTTCACCTTTATCCCACCTGCCCCCTCCAATACCCAATAAAAAATGAATTGCATTTTGGGAGATAAACGCTAAAAAGTTTTGCAATGTTAAAAACTTTATTTCGAAGGCTTTTGGCCACTTGGCAGGGAAGGTTATCGATATTTATCCTGACCATTTTGTACGGAATGACTTTATTGGCTCCGCTGTTGGCGCCCTACGATATCAGCCAACAGTGTTTACAATTTTCTTTTCATCCACCCATGGCTTTAAAATGGTTCCAAAATGCCATGCATTACAGAACCTACGCTAGGGACAAATTGCCTTCAGTGCGGTATACACCCACACAAACTTATGTGCCCATACGGTGGTGGGTACCGTGTAAAACTTACCGTGTCTTGGGATGTATTCCCTGCAGTCACAAATTGTTTGGCGGAGACGAACGGCATCCATTTTTTTTACTTGGGACGGACAATTTGGGACGCGATTTTTTCTCTAGATTACTCTTTGGAGGACGTATTTCTTTGAGCATTGGCCTTGTGGGTGTTTTGATTACGCTTTGGATAGGGTGTTTTGCGGGTTGCATCGCAGGGTTTTTTGGAGGTTGGTGCGATTTTCTCACGATGCGGTGCGTCGAATTTTTGATGGCCATACCAAGCCTATACTTGCTATTGGCTCTGCGCGCATCCATTGGGATGCATTTCAGTTCATCGGCAGCATATTTTATGATTGTGATCATCCTGGCTTGCGTTGGGTGGACCAAAATTGCTCGCGTTGTTCGAAGCATGGTTGCTGGATTGAGAACCACCGCCTTCGTACAGGCTGCGCAAGCAATGGGGCAAAGTACATGGCAGATTTTTTTAAAACATTTTATCCCCAACATAGCCAGTTATTTGCTAACTGCAGCTACCCTATGCATACCCAGTTACATATTGTACGAAGCGGCTCTAAGTTTCCTAGGCATCGGTATCCAAGAACCCAGCACTTCCTGGGGATTAATGCTAAAATACACGCAGGAAGATCTCAAAGTTTTCACGCTTAACCTCTGGTGGCTTTTACTCCCGGGAGTTGGCATTTCCTTAACAATTATTGCCTTCAATTTGCTCGGAGATGCTTTACGCGATAGCATGGATCCTAAATTGCACACGTAGGATAAAATGGAACCGCTCATTGCCGTCAAAAATTTAAATATTGCTTTCCTGCAACAGGGAGTTGAAACGCATGTTGTCAAAGATATTTCATTCGACGTATGCCCCCAAGAAGTCTTAGCCATCGTCGGTGAAAGTGGCAGTGGGAAATCGGTTACTGCACTGTCCATTATGCGACTTTTACCACCTCCACCCTACTGCACCCTCAGGGGTGAAATTACTTATGGGCAACTCGATGTTCTGAAATTGACAGAAAAACAATTGCGTAAAATTCGTGGGGCAGGGGTTGCGTACATTTTTCAAGAGCCTTCCACCTCTTTTAATCCCGTATTTACGATCGGTTATCAAATTGCAGAAGCCATCAGGTTGCACCTGGCGGATGTGGATGATGTGAAAGCCTACGCCATTCAACTTCTACGCAAAGTGGGCCTAGAGGGACAACATTATGAGGCTTACCCGCATATGCTTAGCGGAGGGATGCAGCAGCGTGCCATGATTGCCATGGCATTGGCATGTCATCCCAGAGTCCTGATCGCCGATGAACCTACGACGGCTTTGGACGTGACCATTCAGAAACAAATTATTGAATTGTTAAAAAACCTGCAGCGCACCGAAAATTTAACGATTGTCTTGATTACGCATAACTTTGGCATTGTGCGGCACTTTGCACAGCGCGTCCTTGTCATGTTTCAGGGCAAAATTGTAGAGAAAGGCTTATCTGAACAAATTGTAACGCATCCACGGCATCCGTATACGCAAGCCTTGATAGCATGCATCCCCACCATAGGCCAACGCAAAGAACGACTGCAAATAATTGATTACTCGGCATTTTAATCGCATACGTTAAAAAGAATATACTTCGTGCCACTTGAAAACAAATTTAAGCGAGCATTTCCAATAGGCGTCGGTAAAATGGTCTTATTGTGTTTAATAATACAAATAAGCGTCAAATTGCAGTTGATGACGCAACCAAGTGTTTTGCTTTTTGATCAATTGGCAAGTGTTATGAAAAATTTGCTCTTCCAGGGCGCACAAATCCTGTTTTGATTGTCTTGTTTGCGTCAAAAATCGTACCGTTTCTCGGTATCCAATGGTCAAAGCGGCGGGGGTATTCTCCAATAAATAATTGTTTTCTAACAAAAAACGCACTTCTTCAATAAGACCGGATAGGAGCATATGTTTTGTTCTCTTTTGCACGCGTAGCTTCAACAATTCGAGCGGCCAGAGGATGCATATTGCATATTTGGGTACGTGCACAAAAGGCGTTTGCAGCCGTTCAAAATTTTTGTGCAGTGCATGCAAAGGTAGTCCTGTTGTTAAACAACGCAGTAGGGCTTTTTTCACCTTTCTCAAGTTGCAGATATCCAGTGAACCGGGGAGACCTAAAGGGTTGAACATTTTGAGTTTTTTTAAAATAAAATCTGCTCCCATTTGTTCCTCCCATCTATTGATTTCTTGCATGATGGAGGTTTTATCCTCGTATTCATCCGCAACTGGAGCCAGAAAACTTTTTAAATAAAACCCCGATCCACCGACAACGAGGACATTGTGCTCACGTGAAAAAATTTCTGAAACACAGCGCTGTGCGTAGGTAAGGTAATTTTTTATTGAAAAATATTCGTTGGGATAAATTAAATCAATCCCCCAATGGGGAACGCACGTTTGCTGTACTTTCGAAGGTTTTGCGGTGCCAATGTCCATTCCTTTGTAAAAAGCAGAAGCATCGCAAGATAAAATTTCACATGCATGCTGTGTTGCGAACTCAAGCGCATAATCCGATTTCCCTGAGGCGGTTGGGCCCGCCAAGATATACAGCCTCTTCACAACATCACAGAGCTGCAATCAACTCAAGATACACGTGTGCACTCTCTTCGATACAACGTATATCTTGATCCGTCAAAGTACGTACCACTTTCCCGGGAACACCTGTAATCAGAGAGTAAGATGGAATAGTCTGCTGTTGCGTAACCAGTGTATGGGCACCAATAATACAATAATCACCAATGCGTGCTCCATCCAGTAGTGTGGCGTGCATACCGATCAAGCAGTGATTGCCTACATGACAGCCGTGAACAATGGCTCCATGGCCCACCGTTACGTATTGTCCAATCACAACATCGTACTCAGGACTTACGTGCACAACGACATTTTCTTGTACGTTAGATCCTTGTGCGATGGTAATTTTATTTAAATCGCCGCGTAACACAGCATTGGGCCATACACTGCACAGGGCTCCTATGCGAACATTACCCGATACAATGGCCCGTGGTGATATAAATGCTTTTGCATTAAAATTAGGTTGACATTGTCGGTGTGGCGAAAAAGACTGCTGCATAAGTGAAAAAATTATTCTTTACACAAGCGATTAACCTCATTAAAAGAAGCACGCTTCGTAAATAAAGTCAAATCGTTATTTGCATTGAACGCTGAAGAAGATATCCTTGAACGATTCCAGGCACTTCAACTAGGGCCTGTGTGGACAGAAAAAAGTTGCAAAACTATTCCATCCGCTAACAGTAAATTAAAAAATGTTTCCATTAGAAGAAAACAACCTGCAACCGCAAAGCATGTAAGTTCGTCTGCTAAAGCCTTGGAGCAAATGATTGACATCAACTTGCGTCCCGAAGAAGTTGCCTTAAAAGTCCTTATAAATACGCTGCGAAATTCTTGTAAAACTTACCAATTATTCCCATTAATTCGTCTGTTTCTCGAAAAGGAAGATAGATTTTTTATCGTTCTTAGCGGCCAACAGCATTCCGATTTTAAAGGATTTTATACGGTGGCAAAAAAGATTCCTTTCCTTTCAATGGAGGGGGCCTTGGATTATATTATACATCAAAATTGGGCACAGTATTTTAAAGAAGAATACGTGGTGTTGGAAAAACCTAAAGGGAACTTTCAATCGGTCAATCGATGCGGCATAACGGGAGC
Organism: Puniceicoccales bacterium; assembly: GCA_031258545.1. GTDB lineage: Bacteria > Verrucomicrobiota > Verrucomicrobiia > Opitutales > UBA9783 > CABUVL01. Next base: position 21,626 of record JAIRMU010000002.1, read on the forward strand.
CTTGCTGGGCCCTCCCAATTATCACTTATATGCCGATTTGTTACGCGAGCATTACGAAGACAATTTGAAGGGACGTTGCGCGTACGAGTCATTTCTCTCCCAGATAAAGAATGAACATACGGCGGAAATTGTGGAGGCATGGTTAGCCGGCATGACCCAGGGTCGACGTTTTCGACTGTTGGCGGATCCAGAGGTTTGTTTTATGTCCAAAGAAGCCGCTAAAAAATATTTACTCGAAAATTCCGATTTGAATCTAATACAAAAAGTTTCTCGCGTAAAACTTACGGTTTCCGACGTGGGTCAAATTGTTGATTTTGATTTGAAAAAAATGATCGAAAGGTTTTTAAACGACGAAAAAAAATTGCCCGTTAAAACGGCAAATTTTTTTAGAGGTCGACTCCATTACGCGGGATTCCACATTTACAAAAAAGGCAGCAATGGCATTTCTTATGTCTGTGCCATAAAACGGAAAATACGCGATACAACGACACAATTTTCGGAAAGCGTAAGCAAATTAATCGGTGTGATTGAAAAGTACAAGGGAACCATTACGATCTTTGAATTGCCGAAAGTATTGTTTAACGTTGCGGATGATGCCTGGGAAGCCGTTGTAGACCCCCTATCTGCTAGAGAATTTAAGTCCAATCTATCTTGGCTAATTAGGGAAGGATACGTCACGGAATTCGAAGATAATACTTTGTACATTTCACCGGTGCAAAATCTAACTCGCAACGTGGAGATAACGAATCCAGTGGCAAATGAATTTTAATTTTATACATGTATTGATCAAAAGGAAACCTACAAGCCGTTATGGATGGAAATTTGGACAAATCTATTCAAACTTGGATCACATACATTGTCATAAAAGCCTCCAATAAGACGTAAAAACAATAACATACACGGTGATAAAAAATCAAGCGAAAGTTTTGGAAGGCATCTATTGTTTACGTGAAATGCGCATCATGTTCATTTCAGGGTTGTGCGATGCAACACAACATTGGAGTATAAACACCAAAGTGAGATAAAGCTGTCTAAAACATTTGTATTAATTCCTGGGCTAGTTATTGACTACCATGCGATAAGAGGATCGTATCGTAGCTTTGCATCATCTTCCCATAATATATTTCGCCGGTAAACGAGAACTTTAAAGGTATTTTTATGCCCCTAGATCTCTTTTAAAACAGTCAAAGGATGCGTCTTTTCAAATGTAAGCGTAAGATTCAAAACATTCGCGGACTTCTTTTACCGATTCCACCGCTTTATCTTATGAGAAGATTGCTAACCCACTCTTTTCCTTCTTATCAACAGGCACTTTAAAATCCTTACTCAATTCCTCCTGACTTCTCTCATCTTCCCAGCCTTGTCCAATCCTTCTACCTTTGTCTCCAATCAATACGTTAGGCTTCTTTAAATAATACCTTGAACGTTTCAAGCTAACGCACACAACTTATGCTATCTATTTCATGTTTTCCAATGTCTAAAATAGAAAAACTTGACCTTTGAACGACTCCCAATACTTTTAAATCGATGCTTTTTAAAATCCTGCGGCAACATCTCGACCCTCTGTGGAACGGTCATTGCCTGTGGGCAGATACCCGAACGCATCGGTTACATCTATTTACCATGCATTCAGTGGGACTGTCTTTACAAAAAACTTACCTATTTTCTGCCGGCAGAGCTCCCCAAAGCTGTGCGCATAATAGCTTTGGTACGCCGTATGGACTGCATCGAATTTGTGACAAAATAGGTGATACGGTTCCCATGTATGGACTTTTTAAATGCAGACGCTTTACGGGAGTGATTTGCCCCCCTTCAACTCACAAATTTGCATGCGGATTCGTTACGACACGCATCCTACGCCTTCAGGGACTCGAAATGGCCAAAAATCGTGGATACAATGCACAAAAAATCTGCTGCGATACCTACAAACGTACCATTTACATTCATGGTACCAATCTAGAACATTTTATTCCCCAACCTCTTTCTCAAGGATGCATTTTATTATCCAATGCGGATATGCTCGACTTATTTGATGCCACCTATGAAGGCGACTACCTTTACATTACGCCTCCCCACAAATAACCTCCAGCATTTCCCCGTAAAACGTGTTTTAAAAAATGCTTTGCCTCCATTGGGTCGTAACGATGGTTATTATCAACAACATTCGATTATCTAAATGCCACAACGGGATTTGTTAAAGATAAATCGATGCGCAATAATTGTGAACGTTGCTGGGGTGTCAACGCATACAAAATACCTTTTAATTTCCGCATTTGCACATCAATTTGGGTACAATTAAAAATCAGATGCTGATTATAAGAAGTTCTTAGATCTACTTGCAGCCACTTTTCTTCCAACAATGGGTCAAAATTTTTTAACGAAATTTGAACGATGGTTGCGTAAACATCCGGATATTGGCGCATCAATTCGACCAGCAATTTATAAATTTTGTTAAATTTAAGAATTTTTCTCTCTTGGATGAGCGGTCCCGTTACATCGGATAGGGTGGGCAAAGTTTTTATACCATGCTTTGTGTATGCTATGGGTGTAAACAATTTACCTTCGGCGGAAATCAATCGAATGCAACGCTTTCCCTGCGTGGATACCAAAAGTTTAGCCATAGGTTTAAATTCTTTGATTTCAATGGCCAATGTATCTGGAAATTTTCGTGTAATAATTGCCGAAGCTACTTGCGAATAAGCTTCCAATTGAGTTTTTATGTATCCAAGATCGATGCGCATAAGGTCTTTTCCCAATGGAATGGAGACGTGTCTTTTGACCCAATTTTCAGATAAAACTCCATCCGAAGTAAAAGTGACCTTTCGTAAAGGCTGAGGGCATAAAAGTGGTTTGTGAAAATGGGCACACCCCCTAAAGGCAATTACGCATAGAAAACTTGCCGCAACCAAAATGAAGAATTTACTCAAAAACCCTTTGCACCGGGCTTTGGTTAATTGTGCATCCTGTTGCAAACTACGCCACGAATGATCTTTTCCCCTTAACGTCATCTATTTCAATAAATTACACAACCGATTGCGATCAATCGCTCCGTGGATAATACGTTGTAAGACTTCATCAAAACTCATTCCACAACAGGCAGCACTTTTGGGAAACAAACTTTGACGCGTCATTCCAGGAATCGTATTCATTTCTAAAAACCAAATGCTTCCATCGTCTTCCAGCAAAAAGTCTGCCCTAGAAAAATCAAGGCAACGCGCTCTTTTGAAAAATTCACCGGCAATAGCGCGTACTTTTTGCGATGTATCCGCATCTATGGGTGCCGGGAACAAATAATCGCAGGCACCCGCCGTATACTTATTTTTAAAATCGTAAAAGCCAACTTTGGGCCGAATTTCAACGACTCCCAAAGGCTCACCTTGTAAAACACCCACCGTTAACTCCCTACCCTGCACACGGCGTTCTACCATCCAATGGCCACTTTTAACGGTGATCCAAATACGTTGCAAGGCCTGAAAACTTTCACACAGGTGAACCCCAATGCTACTTCCCTTATCCATCGGCTTTAAAACGAATGTTTCGGTTTGTAACATTTTTTGCAAATGCGTTTCATCCAGCGCTTCGCCCACAACAAGATCCACAGCCGGTAACACGGGAACACCGCATCGGCTTGCCAATCGCTTACTTTTCATTTTATCTATGCACAAACGACTCGCCTTGGAACCGCTCCCTACCATGGCGTATCCACCTTGTTCCAATAAATACTGTAGACGGCCGTCTTCACCAAAATCACCGTGGATTAACGGAAAAATTAAGTCTTTGTGAAGCCTTAAATGCACAGGTAACTCGTCAGAATCTAACCGAATGGGTCGAACGTTAAAAAACTGCCTCAAACGATCAATTGTCGGTTCAGCCGATTTGAGTGAAACTTCTCTTTCTTCACCCTCTCCACCAAATAAAACAACCACTTCCAAATCGCACGTCATAAAATATTTTCCCATTTTTCACCTAAGATTCTTACCTCCGGCATAAGCACTTGACCGGTTTTTTGGACGACGATAGACCTAATTTTGGCTACCAATTCAATAACGTGGTAAAAAGTGGCCGTGCCATCGTTTAAAATAAAATTTGCGTGTTTAGGCGACACAAACGCTCCTCCTACCCGCATCCCCTTTAGTCCCAATTGATCCAGCAATTTTCCTGTAGATCCATTAACCGTATTTTTAAAAAAACAGCCCAAACTGATACCCTTAGGTTGTGAAATCGCACGTTGCGCACGTATACGTTGCCTTTCTGTTTTTATCGCTTGCGACTCGCACGCGTATCCTTTGACAACGGCACCTAAAGCAATTTTCCCTTCCAAGCTTACACATGCACGGTAATCCGTTCGAACGTCATCGCGTTGCAACGTTTTCACTTCTCCGCGTTCATCCATCACTTCAACCGATGCCACACGTTCCCAAATTCCCTTTAAATTTGTTCCAGCGTTCATCCGCAAAGCCCCTCCCATCGTTCCCGGAATCCCGTCCAAAAATTCAAATCCGCCTATGCCATTATTTTGCATGAAATTAAGCATTTTCCCCAGCGTACATCCCGCGCCTACGCGAAAACATACAGGATTCAGCGGAACAATGGTGCCCCATATGGGATCCGACAACCGTAAAACAATCCCATCGTACCGCGTATGCGGCATAAGCACGTTTGATCCGCTGCCCAAAATATACCAAGGAATGCCCAAATTCTTCGAATCCAACACAAGTGAACGTAAGCCCAATAAAGTTTTTGGAGCGCAAAAAAATAACCCCTCGCCGCCTATGCCAAAAGTGGATTTTTGATCCAAACGATCGTATACCGTTATACGTTCTTTTGAATTTTTCTCCAAATAATCTTTCCACAAATCCACCAAGCCTTTTACCCAGTCACGCGCATAGGCATCGATATTTCCTGCACCAATAAACGAAATCGTGCTTTGATCGCGTGACATAAAAAAAGAATCCGGCAACAAAGTCTCCAACTTCTGTGCAAATGGCATCTGTGGTAATATAATATCTCTAGAAAACAGCGCTTCCTCTTCAAATGCACGGTATGTTTCCCCTAAAAAAACGCGAGGATATGTTTTTAAAATGCGGATAAAATCGGGATAAAACAAGCGCATTCGAGAACTTCGATGCGGTTCAAAAGCAATCCACTGTTCTCCCGTAAAAAATTTCTTCACATATTCCAAATAAATTTCCAATTCGGTCGGATGATGTGCATAATCGCTTAATACGCATACACGTTCCGTTTTCAACAAAATTTCCTGACGACGTCGAATGCCCGGAAAAGACTTGAGTGCAAACCTATCTACTGCGTTTTTGGTAATCAAATAAAACGCACCCAACGCCATTAGAACATTGGCTAGATTAAAAATATTTCCTTTGGCATATTCTTCTTGAAAATTATCCCTTAAGCAATTGCAAACAAACGTCTTACTATTTTCGGTGATGGAAAAATCATGCCCCAATCGAAATACGGAGATTCCTGGCAAAGGGAATCCAGCAATGGATTCTGGCATCATTATCCAAGACTGTGTACGTTGGCACAACCGATGCAGAGCCGATTTGTAAGCATCGGCGGTTGCATAGTAATTGGAATGATCCCAATCATCGTTTAAAACAAGTGTTGCCGTTGGAGAAAATTCCTCAATGGTACCATCGCTCTCATCCACTTCCACAAGAGTCCACGCTGCGCTTGAATCGTAGTCGCCCATAGGGTAATATGCAGTTTGATATTGCGCTCCCAACAAATAATTTACGGCAATCCCAGCCTGTTTAAAAAAATGGATCAAATATGCCGTGGTACTCGATTTCCCATGACTACCCACGATGGCCAAAACGTTTTTATTTTTTAACGATTGTGCCAAGAAACTGCCTCGGCGCGCAACTGGCCATTTCCAAAGGATCGCCGCCTGTATGAAAGGATGTTTTACGGGAACCGCGGAAGAATAAATCAATGAGCACTCGTCTTCAGGTAACCCCTGTGTCCACAGGAAACCGTTTTGTTGCAGCTGGTTTATGCGTGCCACCGTGATATAATCATCCCATCCATATATTTTATACCCTTGTTGCTGCAAATATAAGCCCAAGGATTCCATACCCATACCCCCTAAGCCCAATAAAAAGATACTTTTTTGCAATCCAACCTCTCCTTTATAATTTCCCACCAAATTAGTGCCAAAAAGGTGCCGTAGGCAAGATTTTTTAGCCCAGGAAAATGTTGTATGTGCTTTTGGGATATTTTTTACTGACTTGCATAAGATATTAGTAAATACTGGTGCAGAAAAATTTTCTGCATCGTAAAAAGTTTTTGAAAAATTTTTCACATACCGTACGAGAACATCAAAGACTTTTTGAAAATTTACAAATGATGTTGAACAAGATACTCCCGTTGCGTAATTTTTTCGTGGAAAAAATTTCCACTATCCTTTTTGTTGACTGCAAAAAATTTCTTACGACTGGTGCTTTTCTTGCTACTATTAACCATAACCCCACCAATACATATGTTACTCAAATATCTCCTTTTTCTTAATATGCATCTCTTGTATTTACCATCGGAATACTCTTCAGTTCCGCGACAACTTGAAAGTAATTGTTCTATTTTATGCGTTTGTTCTCAAATTTTTGAACGCGATGCGATTCTGCGACAATTACAAAGCCTTTCCGATTGCAAGTCTATAGGAAAAAGACAATACAACGATTTCACCATACGTTTTTTTTCATACAGAGGTCGTTGCATAGCGGTGGCCGTCTCTGGTAAAAATTTTTTATCAACATCGCTACGATTGTCCAAACTATTTCTTTTACTTCCAAACGTTGAAAAAGTGTTCTTTGTGGGCATTGGTGGAAGCTTAAATCCGAATTTAAAACCGGGCGATGTATGCATTCCAGAAAAATGGGCATGTCATACCGTAGGCTATGTTTACAATAAAACAACAAATAAAACGCATGCTGTTCGCTATGAACCAGAATTGCCGCACTATAAAGACTTTTACCCCACTTCTACGGAAATAGGGGTTGCCTCAAATGATGAAATCGTTCGTGCCCACTTTTTAGCATGCACACCTTCGTTATTTACTGCAGTTCAAGCCATTTTACCTCCGCCTCATTCTGTCCATAACTTTGATGTACACTGCGGAGGCATTGGCGTCAGCGGTACTATGTTCGTCGACAGTGATAAATACAGGCAGCATCTGTCTGAAACTTATAATGCCCAGGTGGTCGATATGGAATCTTTTCCATTTGCCGCCGCCTGCTACGAGTTCCAAAAACTCTTTTGTGTTATTCGTGGCATTAGCGACTTAGCTGGGGTTTTCAACGATGGTAATTTGGGCAATACCATTGACGATTCCAGAAATTTGGCTGCCGACAATGCTGCCTTGGTCTTTGCGCACATTTTGAGACGTATCCCGTTATCCAAAACAAATTATTCCAAAATACCTCTAAGACTCATTCAACAGTACTTATTCCCATCTAAAAATCCAGAATGCACCATAAACAACGTACCGCATTCACCCAAAGTGAATGCTTGTTTCCAATAAACCTGCATTTAAATGTAAACAGAAATGGGCTAAAAAGTGGGGGAATCACATTTCACCGAATGGCAACGAAATATTCTCAAAGGCTCTGCATGTTTTTCCCCATCAAAAAAGTAAAATAAAGATATACAATCCGTATTTACATCCAACTGCCTATACCCTCTAAGCACCATCACCCATAAGCGTGGCCATACGTGGGCTTATAACCAATAAGCCTTAATGCTTTCCTGGGTCCAGGGTATTCATTGTTCTTTCTAAAACTTCCCTGAGTAAGGTTTCGGCGTGCATTAAACTTTTCCTGGAACCAAAACCGTTTTCAAAAGTCTTGAATGCTTCTTCCTGCATGCAATCTTGTTTGATGGAACGACTTCCACAAACAAACAGAATGCCCGTATCATCTTTACCACGCAACACGGATGTCCATTGGCCTTGTTGCAAGGTTTCCAACATCTTAATTAGACGGAAAATTTCCTCTATCTCCAATATTTGCGATAATGATACTATGGATGAGTCCAGAGTAAAGGTATCCACATTGTGAATTTCTAAGCCCCTATCGGCCAACAGTTTTTCCGCATTTGCATTAGGCTTATTTAGGTCTTCGGCCAAGCTGGACAATTGTTGATTAAAAATTTTGTCACGTTCACTTCGCTGACAATCCTGCAAAACTTTTTCTTTGACGGTATCCAAGGCAGGGTAATAGGGATCCAAAAACTGTTTTAGTGCAACCAAAACATACCCATTTTTTACGGGCATGGGATCGCTTAAAAACCTTTCTTGGTCCAAATCAAACGCCTTCAGCAATACCTCTTTACCGAGGCCTTTGCGTTCGGGTAAAGAATTTTGTCCATAGGGAGGCAACGTATCAATTATCCTAACGTCGTTATCGTTGAGCCACTGTTTCCACTCCACCGTTTGCATCTGTATGCCTTTATCGTAAACCGTTAGAGCAAATTGCGTGGCACATTTCTCGGCAAGTACATTTAACTGTTCTTTTTCCCAATGATCCCTCACCGCCGATTTTACGGCCTCAAAAGATACCTCTTCCGAATCCACCTTTTTAAATTCATGCTTGTGCAACGTAAAATAACGTTCCAATTCTTGATCAGAAACTAAAGGTAGAGATGCCCTATGCTTGTTGGCTTCAAAGAACAACAAGGCAATTTCCGCTTGACGCTCAACCCTGTAATCATTTTTATGCGCTTCAAAAAATGCCTGCAACGTTTTGTCCAAAATGTTTTCCGGAAGTGTAACTTCGTTTCGAAGGCTTACGTATTGTAATTGATAAGAAGCTGTCCAATACTTGTACATTACTTCACATTCTCTGGGGAGGACAAACCCCGGCTCGGCCAAAACCTTCTTTACTCGCTCGCACAGGTAATCTTCCGTTAATAACCTGCGTAGATTTTGGGTTTTTCCAAATTGTTCGGACCATTTTTTTAGATAATCGTTGTACAATTGAGGTTGAAATGCTTTGTTCTCGTCTAAAAATAGAAGCCTTGTTTTAATAAATTGATGCAATTCATCCTCTATGGGGTCTGGCAAACCTACAACACGTGCAATGTGAAGTAAAAATAAGCGATAAAAGGCATAGCCTTGGGCAGATTCCATCCAGGCATTTTCTTCTGAACCCGTTTGCAATGCAATGCTCAAAGCGCCATCGCGCACGATCTGTTCCATCTGTTTGGGATCTCCGAGATCGTAACCCCAAAATTGCGCCCCCACTTTCTTTTTACCGTAACCAAGTCCCGGCATGCTACCGATGGTAAACACGAACGGAATAACGATTACAATCAACAAAAGTGCAAACAGCCACCTGCGGTTTTTTTCTAAAAACAACTGAATACCGCTCAACATAAATGCAACCTTACCATTCAAACTTATCGCTTGCCTTCAAAGAGCGTGTAAATTCAACGAGCAGTTGGATGGTCCACTCTATATCGTCTAGGCGCACCATTTCATTGGGTGTATGCATGTAACGCAAAGGAATGCTGACCAATCCCGTAGCCACACCATTACGAGACATTTGGATAACACGGGCATCCGTTCCCGTAGGTCCCGCCTCGGCTTCAACCTGATAGGGAATTTTAAGTTTCTCTGCGCATTCCTTAAGTCTAACGAATACAATGGGACTAATGTTGGGGCCCCGCGCTAAAATAGGTCCCGCACCCAATTTAAAATCTCCCAGACGGTTGCTGTCTCCGTCGGGGAAATCGGTTGCGTGTCCAACGTCTACCGCAATACCTACATCGGGATGAATGGCATAGGTAACCGGCATTGCACCTCGAGTCCCAATTTCCTCTTGGGTTGTGGAAACCGAGGTGAGTGAGGCCTCCAAATGGCGATCCTGTGCCAAACGGCGCAATACTTCTTGAACCACATACGTACCTCCTCGGTCATCAATGCCGCGTCCACACATGCAACCATTGAGCACGTAAAAGGGCTCCTGTTCGTAAACAACGGGGTCTCCTATGGCAATTTTTTTCAAAGCCTCTTCGCGGGATTTTGCGCCGATATCGATCCAAATGGCCTGCAGTTTAGGCAATTTTTTTCTTTCTTCCGCATCCAAGAGATGAATGGCACGTCTCCCGGTCACCCCGTACACGACTCCCTTACCCGTTAAAATCTTAACTTTGCGCCCCGAAATGAGTCCAACATCGTGTCCTCCAATGGCATCAAAAAACAGAAAACCTTCCTTGTTGACGTGTCTAACGATGAAACCGATTTCGTCCATATGTCCGGTCATCAAAACATGTGGGCCCCCCTGCGAGTGAATCGTCGCAATACGGTTTCCCAAAACATCCTTGCCGAAAATTTCGGCCACCGGAGCCACATATTTTTCAACAATGGCTTGAGCCTCGGATTCGTACCCGGAAGGTGATGAGGCTTTCAACAGATCGATGAGAAAATCATCGGCTACGGTCTTTAATGGCTTACTTGTTTTTTTATCGCTTGATTTCATGGCACACTTTCTCCACAAGACATAGACTTTTTTAAGGATAATGCAAGATCTTTTGACATCAAGGCGCCGACAATCTCAAAAGCAAATTCAAACGCTGCTCCCGGCCCATTGGCCGTAATAAAGTGATGATCCACAACCACCGAATCCGTCCTCAACGGAGGTAAATCGTCTTTAACCGAAACATGCGCCGTAAATCTTTCCGGTAATATACCTGCCTGTTTTAGCAGTAGCGGAGCGGCACAAATCGCTGCAATCCATTTGGAATCGCGGTTAAATTGCTGCAGGCATTGGTGCACATCCGTCCTGTTCAATAGATTAAATACTCCGGGACCGCCGGGAATAACGATGCCGTGAAAATCGTTATACGATTGCAGCGAAGAAAAAGGACAGTCGGCCGTCACCTGAATTTGATGGGCTCCCATAACTTGTGTGTTGCTGGATAAAGAAGCTGTCAAAACGTCCACATGTGCTCTACGCAATACATCCAACGGGACTACCGTTTCAATTTCTTCAAAACCATCATGAAGGAGAAGCAAAATTTTTAAATTCACAGGATAAAAATAAAGTAAAAATCATCGGAGGTAAAGCCCTTAGAAATAAAGAAACAAAAAATAACATTGAAAAATCTGACCCTGGGTGCAACTCTCGCAACCGTTTATGCTAGATCTTACACCTTTGCAGGATACGATTGCTTCCCTGGAACGTGCCATTGCCGTGGGGAAACAAGTTCATGGTGCCGACGCTTCCGTTCGAGAAGTTGTCCAGGCAGGTATTATACAAAATTTTGAAATTGTTTATGAAATGTGCTGGAAGTTCATGCAACGCTGGTTACGCGTAAATCAGTCTAACGACATCGACCATTTGCGAACGCGTAAAGATCTTTTTCGTCTGGCAGCTCGGCACCAATTGATTCGAGATCCGCAGACATGGTTTTTGTACGGGGAGGCACGTAATTTAACCTCACGTACTTACCAAAAAGAACAAGCGACAAAAATTTATCATTTGGCACCCCAATTTTTATTGGATGCGCAATTCCTCCTGCAACAAATAGAATGCATGAATGATTGATCTGGATCCTCGCATCGCCAATGAACTAAAAAAAATACTGCAGGCTTATGTCCCGGAATGCCGTGTGTTTGTCTTTGGATCTCGCGTTCAAGGCAACGCTCAAAAGTACTCGGATATCGATTTATTACTGCAGGGAGATCATCCTTTATCCGAAAGTACTTTAGAAAAATTACGTTTTGCCTTTTCCGATTCAAATATTCCCATCAACGTAGATGTTGTGGATATACATTCGCTGTCCACACAATTTATCCAAAATATCCAACATAACAAAGAACAACTCCTTTAACTACATGACATATCCATAATTGGATAAAAAATTTCCCACTTAGCATCGTTCAGTACAGTAGAGCACTTTTTTAAATCCAAACAAAATTACCTTCAACATTGCAACGTTTACTTGTCTTCAATGCATGTTGTCATTCTTGCCAATCATACTCGAAATCGGAACTATACCCAGATGCCTACGCAAACGCATTCAATGCCGTTTCATTTTACACCTCGGGACGCGCATCACCGTGTGGTACCCAGCCTCTCTGTTCCAAGGTTTCCATGATACGTGCAGCCCGATTGTAGCCAATTTTTAGACGGCGTTGCAGCAAAGATGTCGAAACGCGATCCGAAGTTTTGAGCACCTCCAGGGCCTGTGGAATAAGCGCATCTTCATCTTCCGCAGACCACGTATCTCCCTCGGCATCTTCTTCGTTAACATCCAAGACACGTTGTACTTCTTCCGCAAATGCCGGCGGGCCATTTTTTGTCAAAAACTGAACCATGTCGTTGATTTCTTCATCGGATACCCAGGCACCCTGAGCGCGAATCAGTTGGGACGCTCCAGGCGGAATAAATAACATATCCCCTTTCCCGATTAAACTGTCGGCACCTCCCACATCCAAAATGGTTCGACTGTCTACTTTTGAAGCAACTTTAAACGCGATGCGACTCGGTAAATTTGCCTTGATAATCCCCGTAATAACGTTAACCGACGGCCTTTGGGTGGCAATGATCAAATGAATGCCGGCAGCCCTTGCAAGTTGTGCCAGTCGGGCAATGCACGTTTCAATATCGCCGGGAGCCACCATCATTAGATCGGCCAACTCGTCAATAATGCACACAATGTAGGGCAAATGGCGCATATTTTTCTCCGCAGCGTTTTCGGTGGATAGCTTTTTTACCTTGTCGTTAAAAATTGCAATATTGCGCGCTCCATGCCCCGCAAATAACTGATACCGTCGTTCCATTTCCCCAATCAACCATTTAAGCGCCGAAGGAACACGCTTAGGCTCCGTTACCACCGGAATGAGCATATGCGGTAGATCGTTGTATAACTTCATTTCAACGATTTTTGGATCCACCATGATAAACTTTAATTCCTCCGGGCTTGAATGGAACAACAACGAAGCAATGATGGCATTGATGCAGACCGTCTTGCCGGATCCCGTAGAACCTGCTATCAACAAGTGAGGCATTTTTGTCAAATCTGCGACGATCGGCTTACCCGTAACTTCTTTGCCCAAAACAATGGGGATTTCGGCGTCCGAATGCGCCCAGGCTTTCGATTCCAAAATTTCACGCAAACAAACTGGCAAAGGAAACTTGTTTGGAATCTCTATACCCACGCAACCCCTACCGGGTACCGGAGCCTGAATGCGTACGGATAACGCTTTTAATCCCAAAGCAATATTTTTGTCCAATGTGGTAATTTTTTCTACCCGAACACCCCGGGCCGGTGTGACCTCATACCTTGTAATTACAGGTCCCGATTGGATTGCTTCCACTTTAACTTCGACCCCAAATTCGGCAAGCTTTTGCACAAGATCTTGCGCCGTTTCATAGTAATCTTCACCCTCATTGGCATCCTTTAAAATGGGGGGTGGTTCTTTCAGTAATTCGATGGGAGGGAAAAGATAATCGCCCGATTTTTCAGGTATTGACCCCGAAGACTTTTCCACAACTTCACTTTCCAATACCTTAATTGCTTGGATGGCCTTTCCCTTACGCACTTCTTGCAAACAAGGTTCACCGGTGACGCGTGTTCCCGGCGTTTCAAGCCGCGCAGCATTTGGATTCGACGATGCCGCTTCCAAGGTCACAAGTTTGTTGATGGGAATCTGCCGCTCACCTTCCGAAAACGCATTTTTTGCTTGCCCTGAAACTTTTCTTTGTCGCCTATTTAGAAGGGTTTTTACACGACCTGTGTACGCCACACAACCTTTGCGCAATATCGCAACGAGTCCGTTGAAACCGTTCTTCCAAAAAATTTTCAGACCTACCAAGCCCCGTTTTAAGCCTCCCGTAATCCAATAAAAGATGCGACCGGAACTTGCAAAGGCTAAAAGTGTGGAGCAAAGTGCACTCGGGATTAAAACAAGCATGCAGCCGATTTCTCCAAAATAGCGCGCAAAAATGTATTGAAAGAGGTATAATCCCATCAAACCACCGGCACCCGCCGAAAAAAGATGATAATTTGGAGTCCACCATCGCAACGCTTCGAGAAAGGCAAACAGGGTGGTGGTGCAAAAGCAGGCTAGACCCAGGAAAAACCATTTCCATCGGGAACATTTTTCTCCGCGTCCCATAAAAAATAAAATGCCCGTCCACAATAAGTATATGGGCAACAACCAAGCTGCCACACCCCCTATGCGATAGGCATAAAAAGAAAAATAGACGCCGCAATATCCCAGTCGATTCCCGTGCGATTGCCAATGATTGTGCGCTTTTGTGGTATAAAACTGAGATTGTAAAGGATCGTAATCGACAAAAGATAAGGCCATAAACAAGCCCATAAGGATTAAAAAAAATCCCCAAAAAGGCTTCTGTAAATGTATTTTGTCTTTATCGGACACAGGCATGAAAACAATCGTATTACAATGCGTTTTTCACAAAACAGGCAACATTATTGTCGTTAAAATAAAAGATTGCCTCCATCCGGAGAGGACGTAGGCTAAAGGTCATGCGCGTGTTTTTACTACTACTGTTATTTGGACCTAACATAGCCTATGGGAACAACTTGCCTTTAGCGGACGCACTGGCGCAACGGATAAATGCGGATCCTTTTTATTTAATCTCAACATGTATTTTTCTGGGCGCCATCTTGCATACATTTTTAGCCAGCGCATTCACCAAACATGCGCAGTCCCTAACCATGCAAGGGGGACATGCCACTTACAAATCGCAAATTTATCATCTTTTAGGAGAAGTTGAAGTTATTTTTGCCCTCTGGTTGCTGCCACTGGTACTGTGTTTTACGTATTACAAGGGTTGGGGCGCCACCATTCACTATTTTGAAACGCGACAATACACAGAACCCATTTTTGTTGTTGTCATCATGACCATTGCCGCCACACGTCCCATTTTGACGCTCGCTGAAAGTATATTGCGATTGCTGGTCAAGTGCTTCGGAGGAGAAACCCCCGCAACGTGGTGGATCTGTATTTTGACATTTGCCCCTTTGTTGGGATCCGTGATCACAGAACCTGCGGCCATGACGATAGCAGCCCTTCTGTTGGCCAAACAAGTTTTGATTCACAATGCCAATACTGCTTTTGCCTACGCAACCCTAGGGCTACTTTTTGTGAACGTATCCATAGGTGGCGTTTTGACGAATTTTGCCGCCCCACCCATTCTGATGATCGCCACTCGATGGCATTGGAATTCCAGTTTTGTATTTAAACATTTTGGCCTGGAAGCCATATTGAGTATTTTGATGTCAACCTTATTTTATGCACTCATTTTTTGTAGGCAATTGCGCAAGATGAACCGTCAAGCCAAAGCCTGTGCATCTTCTGATAAATCGCACGAAAAAATTCCACCCGGCATCATCCTAGCACACATTTTATTTCTCATCTGGACCGTCTTTAACGCGCACCATATCCCTTTTCTTATTTGGGGTTTTCTGGCATTTTTGGTTTTTACGCGCATGACTGCCGTGCACCAAAGTCCAATTGCCTTACGTAATGCCCTATTGGTAGGCTGTTTTCTAGCAGGCCTCGTGACACACGGTGGATTGCAGGAATGGTGGATTGAAATTATTTTATCGCGCTTGGGGGAACAATCGTTATTTTTTGGAGCTTTATGCCTAACGGCCTTCAACGACAATGCGGCCATCACTTATTTGGCTTCATTGGTCCCGGATTTCGAAAATAATTTTTACCTACAATACGCCGTTGTCAGCGGTGCCGTGGCGGGTGGCGGACTCACCGTCATCGCAAACGCACCGAATCCAGCAGGACAGTCCCTATTGTCAAAATTCTTTACCAATGCCATCGTTAAACCCATCCCTCTTTTCTTGGGTGCCCTCATTCCCACTTTATTTACAATACTTAGTTTTAGAGTTTTGGCGCATTGGCTTTTCTCAGTGTAAACGATCCACTGAACATTTTCTCGCACTCTCCAGAAAAATTGCAAGGACGGTTAGAAAATGGCAAAAGGCAGTCAATCGTATGATTGAAAACAGCATACTTTGGTGTAAATCCGCAAGATGCCCGTAATCCGAAAATTTGGGTGACTCGGGTGATCAAACGGAACCGTAGGTGCGAATGAAGCATAACATTTATTTTACCTACAATAAAAAACGCCCTTAAACACAGAAGGGCGTTTTTCTTTAGTAGGCAAAACGACTACGCCAAATAAGACTTAGCTTGCAAATAAGATATTCCTTGCCGAGGTACGGCTGGAGGAATTTGGTTCGTATGTTGCAAATGCTTAACGTTATGGTCGTTAAGTTCACCTACATGATCAAGAAGTAGGGGCGCAAACGCACCTCTACGGGTACTCCTTTGAGAGCAATTTATTGTATCTATATGCATAAGTGTTCCTTCCTAGATTATATACGCAAATGGTTGTTTGGAAACATTACTTTTCATTCTCCATTCTCTCGGTTGCCTCCCTAATGAAATTTTCAATACGGCTAATCCATTTTTCGATGACTTCAACAAAAGTGGCCAACTCATCTTCAAAGCCTTCAATATGTTTTAACGGCCAATCGAAGGCCTTTGCCAAAACTAAAGATTGCGATTGCTTGTCGATGCCCAAAGTCCCACCATCCGTCTCATTCCAAAAGAAATTCCCTTCCAGAGCTTTTTCAAAAACAGTTTCGCGGCAATCGAGTGGGATTTCTCCAACGTAAGCATAGATCACCAATTTACTACCTTCTTCGTCAAAATCGATGTTGAGAACAATTTTTTCGTCAAACAACAAAATACAATGATTATTTTCATCCAAACACAAATCGGGTAAACTGAGCCCCTCTCCAATGCGCTTTAAAAGATCATTTACACGTTCTTTCATCGTTACAAAATCATTGTAAGCATGTTTATTTGTTGTACACAAGTCAAAAATGACTTATTTCGCCACAAAAATTTTCTCGTACCACGACACATCTTCACATCGCAATTTGCCCACTTTCTATCGTTATCTGTCCAGCAAAATATTTTTTGCATGGAAACAACTTTGAAACATAAAATTGGATGCTTCACTTTCACAACCTCGATTGCTAACGCAACCGCAAGAAGGCGCATTTACCAAAATAAGTATTGTCAAAATGTGCGCACCATTTAAAGAAATTAGTATGGAAAAGCAGATGGCGGCGAGTACGCCCATGATGCAACAATACCTGTCGGTGCACAAAAAATTACCCCAAGATACGATTTTATTTTTTCGCCTAGGCGATTTTTATGAAATGTTTTTTGACGATGCCGAAACGGGGGCAAAAATTCTAGGACTTACCCTCACGCAACGTTCCGGTATTCCCATGGCAGGCATTCCTTTTCACGCTTCCGAGACGTACATTGATAAACTGCTTAAGGCGGGAAAGAAAGTGGCCATTTGCGATCAGATGGAAGCCCCCCAGCCCGGCAAAAAGTTGGTCGATCGCTCGTTGACGCGTATTTTGACGCCCGGAACCGTTTTGGAAGATTCTCAGATTGAGTCCAAAAGTAATCACTACATCCTCTGCGTTACCCTGGATCACAACGCTTTAAATGCAGCGTGGTTAGATTTATCAACCAGTGAATTTACCATTGCCTCGGAAACGCAGCGCCAAGATCTTTTGTCTTTTCTGTGCGCTTTGGATGTCAAAGAAATTGTTCTTTCCGAACGAACGACGCAGGAGCACAAAACCTTTTTGGCTCCGCTTTTGTGCAATAAAGCTATTTCCGAACTTCCCCATTTCGCATTCGAACAAACGCAGTCTCGAAAAAACTTGGAAAAACTTTTGGGAGTGCAACATCTGGAAGGCTTTGGTATTCCACCGGATTGCCTTGCATTGGGTTGCGCAAACGCGCTTGTGGCCTACATTACCGAAAACCTATTTCACTCCCCAAAAAATCTTAATAAAATCACTTTGCACACGTGTGCGCACAATATGATTTTAGATGCGTCTACCGTAAAAAATTTGGAAATATTTCAGACGCAGCAGGGAACTCGCGAAGGCTCCCTGTTAAGCTTTTTGGATAACACAAAGACGGCTGCCGGTAGCCGATTGGTTCAACATTATTTAACTTACCCTCTACTCGATTTACGGCAAATTCAAGTGCGGCAAAATCTCATTCAAATCTTTTATGACCAACCTCTAATAACGCGTAGTATCCAGGAATGCTTGAAACGTACACGCGACTTAAATCGTATTTTATCGCGCCTTTACAATCGACTACGCACGCCCAGAGAACTGGGTGCCATTCGGGAAACCTTGGACCAACTCCCCTTCATCAAGGCTAAATTGCAGACTTTGGATTCACCCGAAGTCCAACATTTAACCCAAAATATTCACCTATTTCAAGATCTTTTGCGTCACCTACAGGATGCACTCGAAGAAACTTTGCCCAACGACTTGACGGAAGGGAATTACATCAGGGCAGGTTACGACGAAACGCTGGATCAATTGCGTTCTACGCAAGTGCAAAATAAAACTTGGCTGCAAGATTTTGAACGTACGGAACAACAACGCACGGGTATTCGAAATTTACGGGTCAAGTACAATGCCGCAGCCGGATTCTTTATCGAGGTTACAAAATCTAACCTAAATCTTGTTCCCTGTCATTATGTTCGCAAGCAAACCATGGCACACGTTGAACGTTATTCGACGGAAGAGTTAAAGGCTAAAGAAGATTTTATTTTACACGGACAAACACGCGCCATTGAGCGCGAAAAAGTTTTATTTGCCCAATTGGTGGAAGCGGTTCTTGTGCACGCAAGCCCATTGCAACAAACTGCGCAGACATTGGCCGAAATTGACGTCTTTACCGGTTGGAGTTGTTTGGCCAGAAACTGCCACTACACGAAACCTAATGTGGATACGAGCACCGCTTTTGAAATTGAAGCGGGACGCCATCCTCTTGTGGAAGCCTCTTTGCGGGCCAATCAAGGATTGTCTCAAACATTTGTTGCCAACGACCTCCATTTGGACGCCCAAGGGCGACAAATTTTGATCCTCACGGGTCCGAATATGGCCGGCAAATCAACCTACATTCGCCAAAATGCCCTTATGGCACTCATGGCTCACATGGGATGTTGGGTCCCCGCTCAATCGTGTCGTATGGGATGGGTGGATCGCATTTTTTCCCGCATTGGAGCCAGTGACGATCTTGCACGCGGCCAATCCACTTTCATGGTTGAAATGCTTGAAACGGCCAATATCTTAAATAATGCAACGCAACGCAGTTTAATTATCTTGGACGAAATTGGACGTGGGACAAGTACGTACGATGGTTTAAGTATTGCGTGGTCCGTTGTAGAATATTTACATCGAGATGCAGAAATGGGACCACGGACACTGTTTGCAACCCATTATCGCGAACTAACTCAACTGGAAAAGCTTTTCCCGCGCATCTTCAACGCCTATATAGCTGTTAAAGAGTGGAACGACGAAATCTTATTCGTTCACCAAATATGCGCCGGATGTGCCCATCGATCTTATGGTATTCAAGTGGCCAAACTTGCCGGCCTTCCAACCGCCGTTATTGAACGCGCCAAAACCATTCTGGCCAGCATAGAATCGGAAGGTAAAGTTTTACGAAAATTGCTCCACGAACGTACCCCGCCTTCCGACACACAACCCCAATTGGACTTACTTTAAAACCTGCAGCATCCAAGCGGCGTGATGCCGGATATCGTGGCATCCACATTGGGGACAATCACCGCTTCGACAAAAATATTGAACAGAATTATCAGCAAGTATGAGTTTTATAAGTCGGGACTTCCAAAAGATTATTCGGTCGCGATATTTTAAGCATCATTACGGATTCGACCGCCTAACTGGAGTATCTACAGAAATCATTTCGATCGTTTATCCACGATGCATGATGTATGCGCTCTAATTTGACAATTTTTATTTGATGCCGACGACAACACGAATTCGGGTACATAATGGAGAGAATAGCGACGATACGGTTATGCATCATTGCGTTGGGCATGTGGTGGTGGCGCATAATTTTTTGTAGTGTCTATTTCTCTAAGTCACATTACCAGAAAGTGCTTGAGAAAAAAGTGGTAGCGTAAAAACTGCAGTAATCCTAACCCAGAACATGGCATCAAAGGCACATTATTTTATCCACATCTACGCCAATACCCGATTAGAGCCTAAGTAAGGAGCAAAACAATAAAACCATTAGTATGATTAACCAAAAAAAGTATATTTTTCTCCGACACAATTTAAATCTACTATGGCATTTTGCCCATGATATGCATCTCCCAGTTTAGTGGAAGCCCAGGTAAAATTTGTTTCAAGCCGAAGACTTTTTTCATTGCATATAACTCTCCCAAAGATCAATGCAATGTATCGTCAAGAATGTACAAGTTGTGGGAAAAGAACTGAGCCAGCCAACATCGTTTTCAGCCTCAGTAGTACCGGTTTTCCCAAGTCGTATTACTACTAGGATTTGTCGATCCGGGGCATTCGGGTAAGGTGCATATCATGCCACCGTTTGTATTATCCTTAATCACATATCTTTCGTCCATGATTGATCGGAGCTTACGGTAACACTTTTCCAGATCCGTAGTATTTGACCTAATGCCAGTTAACGATACTCCCGAAGTATAAGGTTTATGAGAAGTATCTGCCATCCAATTTTCTACATCATATCCGTATGCCGCCTTCCCCAATGGTTTGCGATTCCATTTTTTTGTCGAAAGATTCATCAAATGACTGGGTACAAATGGGCGTAATTTATCCGGTATAGCGTCCCAATTGGCATCCGGTGGAAATTCATTAAAAATAAGATAGTAATTGCGGCAGGCTTTGAGGATATCCACGGTATCCTCCAGCGTTGCATTGAGTCGAAAATCTTCCGTAGCCTTTCTAAAGCCCGGAATGGCGATGGCGGTAAGGATAGCCACAATGCATAGGGTGACAACGACTTCGATGAGCGTAAAGCCGTTACGAGCTGTGGATGCGGATAAATACTCCGATGCTTGATTAGGGACTGATCTCCGCCTGGGTTTTAATCCTGGTACCGACTGCAACCCCTGGACCAGCTTTAACTCACGACTGGAGTGTAACCGCCGGTTCGGTTCAAAACCGTTTCGAGCTGTGGATGGATACTTTGATTGTTCTTGTACGTCTTTCCCCGAAAACGGCGGCGTATGGGCAACCCCGGGACGTATGCAACGAACCGCACCGAAAAAAGCGCTGCGAAGGCATGCAAGCCCGTGAAGTAATCCTAAACTGCCGAAGGATTTCAACCTTTGTTTCGACTTCAGCTCCCGGCCTGGTTCTAACCTTCGGCTTGGTCTTAATTCATAGACGGATTCCCACTCTCGACTTAGTTCCGATCCTCGACCGGCTCCCAACCGTTGACCGAGGTCTTCGACCTCCGGAATGCCATTGGCAACTAAGCGCTCAGACGCTTGAGGTCTTGAGGTCTTGAGGTCTTGAGGTCTTGAGGTCTTGAGGTCTTGAGGTCTTGAGGTCTTGAGGTCTTGAGGTCTTCACAGTTATGTTATTATAACTTTGCTTCCATGCACTTGTCAAGGGTTTTTCGAGGATTTTCGGAGGGTTTTGAAAAGTTTGGGCGTTCGGTTCAATGACCCAGGGGATGGTCATCTTATGGCAGAACTGAGTTCATGGGTTAAGATTGGTAGTGACAAAGCTTTATTGGATCCCCATAGAACATTTTCTCGCTTGCGGCACATGGTCTACATATAAAACGATTAAATCAATAAGATTACGACTTGCGGCTCGCAGTTGTAGTTACCGTAAGTTGCGACGTGTGAAGGCATGGGTCGCATCATGGAGTAATGGAACTTCAGGGGATGCATTCCGTGAAATAATCATCAACACAAACAGACATCACCCCATTTTCAAACGGTCCGCCGCTTGATTTTTATCGCTCCATTACGGGATTCATCGACATTCACCCACACGTTGAACGTTGGATGTCATTTGGTTTCATCGTTAGTTGCTAAACGGGTGGCTATATTTGACTATTTCGGACCGATAGCATTCCATACATTAGCATTACAAAGCCTTTTCAATGCTCAAATGATTGCGACCATGCTTGTGCGTATAGCGAATATCATCCACCCACTTTTTGACAATCAAAATTCCAAGCCCTCCCACAGCACGTTTTTCAACCGGTAACGTAATATCGGGATCTTTTTGGTCCAGAGGATTGTGGGCCTTTCCGTCATCCATAAACACGATTTCTATTTTTCGAGCATCCGGATGCATGCGACAAGTAACTTCAATCGTACCCACAACGCCTTCATCGTAGGCGTAACGAACAATATTTGTAAAAATTTCTTCAATAACAATCGCAATGGGAATAAAATTTTTTTCGGAAAGCCTTGCTTGCCTACATATTTTTTTCACGAAATTTATAACATCGGGTAGATAACGTACCTCTGAGCTGACAATAATGACCTCATCCATCGTCATTTTCGGGGTTAAAAAGATGCGGTAAAGCTCATTAAAATTGTTTCAGGAAGCGCGCATCGTTTTGATAAAAACGACGTACATCGTCAATGCCATACAAAAGCATGGCAAGACGTTCAACGCCAAAGCCGAATGCAAATCCTTGCCATTCTTGCCCGTTAAGTCCCACGGCTTCAAATACATTCGGATGCACCATCCCACAGCCGCAAACTTCAATCCACGTATCCTTGATTTTGCCTAAATGTGGAACAAAGATATCCATTTCGAAACTAGGTTCCGTAAAGGGGAAAAAACTTGGACGCAAGCGCATGTTGTAAGGTTTACCAAAAAATGCTCTCACAAAAAAGTCGAGCGTTCCCTTTAAATCCAATAAATTCGTTTCGGAACTCACGCATAAACCTTCGGTTTGGTGGAAGTTGAAATTGTGGGTTGCATCTACGGTATCCCGGCGAAACACGCGTCCCGACGAAACAATTTTTAGCGGAGGTTTATGCTCCAGCAACGTGCGAATTTGTACCGTGGATGTGTGCGCACGCAACAAATAATCTTCATCCGTCCTCTTGGAGGTTGAACTGACACATGCACTCTTGGGCAAAAAGAATGTATCCTGCTCATTGCGCGCCGGATGATTCTTGGGCACATTGAGGGCATCAAAACAAAACCATTCGGTATCGATCTCCGGACCTTCCACAATGGAAAAACCTAACTGCGTAAAGATAGATAACATTTTATCGCGTGTCTGCGTCAAGGGATGCAGCGGCACTTGCAAATGCACCGGACTCGCCAAAGAAGGATCCGGCGGATTTCCCAAACGGGTCAGCTGCATTTTATCCTGCAGCGCACGTCCTTTGCTCGTTAAATTTTGCTCTAAATCTTGCTTAATCCGATTAATTGTTTGCCCAACCGTAACTTTTTGTTCGTTTGGCAAGCCACCTAGCGTTTTCAATTGGCGCATTAGGGTGCTTTTAGGCCCCAAATATTGCGTCTTAACAAGTTGCAAGGCCTGCATGGAATCAACTCCTTCTATGGCAAGTAAAGCTTCTTCTCGCAGTTTTGCCAAGGCATCCCCACCACTCATTTTAGGCTAAAACCTTTTTAACCTGCTCCATCAACTGATTAAATCCAAGCTCATTCCGTATGGCCAATTCACTCAGCTGTTTACGATCCAAGCTTATGTTCAATTTCTTGAGACCATTCATAAAACGACTATAGCTGATATTTGCAGCCCGACAAGCCGCATTAATACGCACAATCCATAGTTGACGAAATGCTGCTTTTTTCTTCCGACGATCGCGAAAAGCAAACGCACCAGCACGCAAAACGGCGTCGTGTGCGTATCGAAACAAACGCGACTTATTACCAAAAAACCCTCTTGTTTGTTTTAATACTCGTTTACGACGTTTTCTCGTTGCAACTCCGTTCGTTACTCTTGTCATAATCTTTACCTCTCTTTACTGCCAATGTAAGGTCGTCGTTCAAAAAATACCTTACCTCAGGCGTCTTGTACTTCAAGTGTTTTAAGCAAAAGGCAAACAGGCTTTCACTTGTTTCGCCAAAGCTGTGCTTTCCAATGCTTGATCGCCACCTGCCTTACGCAAACAAACCGTGGATTTACGGCGCAAAAAATGCCTAAATCCAGGTTTACGGTGTAACACCTTTCCCGTACCCGTTATCTTAAATTTTTTAGCAATTGATTTTTTTGTCTTTTGCATAAACCGGTTACCATACAAGCACCCCACCCATAAAGTTGTAAAGGTAAAAATATAAAGATTTCACACAAACCACTGTAAATCTTCCTACGGGTAATACTTTAATTTTTACAAAATAACTTGTATTGTAGGTCTTTTATCCCTTGAATATATGCAACAAGACTTCTCACTTTAAAGCACTCATGCTAATGGTCTTTAAAAATCCAGGGCCCTGATGTCATTCATCCATGAATTACACATCGTAATCGGGATCATCCGGATTGATCGGACGAATGGCGTATAATTCATTTGAAAACCAGGTGGATTTATCGGCCAAGTCCGTTACGGTAGGGGTAGCCCAACTGTAAACCAACCGCAACGATTGAAAACCTTCGGGCGGATTAATTTCCGTACGACTTTTGGTTCCATAATCGTTGTACAAAGGTGAGGTCTGAACCGTTAATTTCAGTTCAATAGATAAGTCATTTGCCTCATAAACCGAACGCGTAAACGAAGTATTGCTAGTTGCATTATTAGCCCGTAAGACAACGGACCTGCTATTGGGATTTCCTAAATCTCTCAAAGAGATACTATCATTCGTTGCAGTGCCCACTTCATAGGGATGCGTATCGTAGAGTAATTGCTCAAAAATACTTACGGCAAATAAATGTGCCTGCATTTTACAAAGATTAGATCGGGCGTAACGGTGCATGGTCAAAACCGTTTGTGAAATCCCCAACACAACGATCGTAAATAAACCCGCCGAAATTAGAACTTCCAGCACCGTAAATCCACCCTTCTTTTGCATGATATTGTGTAGAGGGTAGCCTACTTCCCATTTATAGTCAAGTAGGTAGACAAAAATCTTATCAATTGCTCTTTTGCCATCAATGCGTATGTTTGCAAACATTGAACGTCCTCACAATGCTCCAAGACGTCTTCGTTCTCCACATGTTGCCCAACGCCGCGGGCTCTAGGTTGATTGAATGTGGCAACACAAAAGTCATCGTGCCGTCACATTTGAAGAAAAAACACACCATTGGATGGAAGAAACAGGGCTGACTGCATAATGGTTGGATAACCGCTGAGTACGTTTTGCTTCCGTGCACGAGGACGTTAAGCGAGAGAATACGTTTTCGGTAAACGTAATTCTAGAAGCATCGAAATCCAACGATCCGTGGGTCGCTGTACGTTCAGTTTCCCACTTGTAATCCCTCAAAAGCCATACGCCCTGGATCGATTACGATACGTTGAACAACGTACCACTTTCCATCGCTGAGGCTTGTGTAGCTACTCAATGAGCTGTCCAGCGCTTGCTGCGGAAGGTAAATTAAAAGCAAATCCTTTTACCAACGGCGTTGCAGCAGTCGGCATAGGCATTCGCGATGGCCAAGTACGTCTTGATTTAAATTATGCAAAAGACAGTAGGGCAAAGGTAGATTTAAACGTTGTCATGAGCGGCCAAGGCTATTTTATTGAAATTCAAGGAACGGCGGAAAAACATCTTTTAAAGCGTTCAACCCAGTGCTTCGCTCTGTGGTACGCATAGTCATTGCAAAACTTCAAAATGATCGATAATAATTTTTGAAAAATTACTTTTCCCAACGTAACATTTTAATGCCACGAAAGCGTTGATTCATTGTTCAACGTTCAACGAACACCTTCAAAAATTTGTAGGGTATGCCGTTTGGATGTTAGCCATTTAGATATCTCCCAGTGTGGATGCCCACTGCATCAAGATTTATTTTTTCCATTCCGCCGACAATTTTACACAATACAAATATTCTCTCAGTACTCTCGTAAAAGTCTGGTGTAGCACTTCTGAAAAATGAGGCAGATATTACTTTTCTTTTGTTAAAAAACCTTCTCGTCGTTTGATAATCTGCAGTTTTGAATGATCACAAAGCATACAAATAGCGTTTGTCATAAAACAAATCTTTTGCCCATTGACTTGGTCTCTTTAATATCTGAATGCTAAAAATATATAAGTTTACATGAGTTCTGTATTGAAAAATCACAAGCTAAAATAAGTATTTACACTTGCTTTTTAAATCACTTACCGAAGTTAACATTTATTTTCTCGTTTTTCCTTCAGGCAAGAACCTTTTCCCTTTAATTAAAATGCATTATCTGGTGCTGAAAGGGGGACTTGAACCCCCATGCCTTGCGGCACATGAACCTGAATCATGCGTGTCTGCCATTTCACCACTTCAGCTTACAATTAAAGATTGTTATTCTAGAAAATGGTGGAGTTGATCGGATTCGAACCGACGACCCCCACAATGCCATTGTGATGCTCTTCCAACTGAGCTACAACCCCATTCGATAATTTTTTAAGGGAATACATAAAATGAGGTCAAGTGTTTATAATATTTATTTTACATTTAAACAAATGTTTCAGCGAGTACCACAACTAACCATACAATAATTTTGGCAGCCGCTTTTACATTGTAAACTGCTTGGTAAAACTGACTTAAAAAATACAGCGATTAGCCGATTTGAAGGATACCCACTTTTCAAGCTTCGTTAAAAATAATACGACAAAAATGGAAACGTGTAGACAAAAAACATGGATGCATAAAAGTGGAATGTTGGATCATTTGTCTACTTCCCTCCAAAAACAGGGGTGTCGCCAAAGATAAATCTAAACTCGGCAACATGGGTATAAACTATGGTTCACCACAATAAAATTTATGGCAAAAGTGACTACCTTGGTGAAACGTGAAATAAAATCTTGCCTTCTGGGCAATTCGACCACATAATTTCTAAGCTATGTTTATATTTAATTTACTTTTGTTTCCATTTCGCGGCTTGTGGTCAATGTTAACGGGGCTATTGCTCTCTTTGCCCATTTGGATAATTGTAGCTTTATATACGGCAAATCATTGGATTCCATGGACGTTGAATCAATGGATTTATAACAAAACAGGCTTTCAATGCAGTATCGAAAGCTGCGAACTTAACTCAGTCAAAGGGGAATTCACATTTAAAAATATCATTCTTAATAATTCTCGTGACTTCAGTTCTTCGGATTGGATTAAAATCAAAGAAATTGCTTGCCGTATTCCCATCACAAAGTTTTTTCAAAAAACCCTGGAATTTGATCAAATAACCTTGGATTTTTGCGGCTTTACGGGCATCAATGAAGGCACAAAAAACAATATACAACAATTTGTTGCCAATTTTTCACGCACCCGGGATGCTTCTTCTCAAAGTGCGAAAACATCACCTCCAAAAGGCGTTCTTATCGATGAACTCATGGTTAAATTAAATGGATTTGTTGGTTTTCGATACTATGCACAAAATGAAGTCAAATCACAGGAAAGTAGGGTTAACAAAAATTACTCGTTTTCTAACGTATGTTTTAATCTTTCCCAAGAACAGCAAGATAGCTTACAGGAATTCACCTCTCTGGAAACGGTGTATACAAAAATTACAGCCAGTATTTTGACAAGTGTCAACGCACTCTCTAAGGGGAATTTTACACCAATATCAAAATAAACCGTACGGCGCATAATTAAAAAACATATCCCCATTACGCGAGAGATACATGCATGTTACGTTTGATTTTTACATTTATTTTAATGAATGTTGCATACATTGCTTTTGGGCAAGGTAAGCTATCTGATTTTAAAGATCCTCAAGTACAACGCGTATTTAGTAAATATACCCACAATGAACCAATTAAGATAGAAACTATTGATCGACTGCAAGCGGATAACGTACAAATCTCAGATTTAAGCGGTTTCGAAAAATTAACGCATTTGCAACACTTATCGTTGTCAAAAAATCTAGTTAGCAACGTGCATCCTTTAGTTCCTCTCAAAGAACTTAAAGAATTAAACCTGTCTCATAATCTGATTAAAGTAGCCTCTCCACTGATACAGCTACCTGCATTGGAATATTTAGACCTGACTAACAATCAAATTAAATACTGTTTTTTTTGTACATTCCCGCGTTTACAAATACTCAATTTAGCCAACAATTCAATCCAGCAAATTCATGGACAAGGTGACAATTTTAACAAGTTTTTAACGCATTTAGATTTATCCAATAACCCATTGATTCAATTCCCAAGCCAATTTAACGCTCCATGTTTAAAGGAGCTTAATTGCAGTGAGACGCATTTAAATAGTATTGTGCCCATTTTGAATTTAAAATCGTTGGAAGCATTAAGGCTAAAAAATTGCCCCAACATACGAACCATAGAAAGCTTATTTCAAGAAACTGTCAACGGTATGCAGTGTGCCTTACCCAGTTTAAAAGAATTAGAAATATCTGAAAATTATTTAAATGAAACTTCCCGCAACTGGTTGAATAAAATTCGCCAAGGAAATTTACCCGTTCATTTTTGCCTGAATGGTCAATCCATTGAACCCAACCCCAAAAATGTAGTACCTCCATCGAGTACGGTGAAATTCTAGCAGGGCGTTGGCACTTATTGTCCCACATTGATGGAGAGGCGCATCAATTCTTTGCATCCATCCGTTAATTTATGATACATTTCGTATAGTAACGCAAATGCGTTAGACCGCAAGTTTTATTGCATAAGAAAAGTGTTTAAAAACGCTACTAAAAAACCTACTTTTACGGATTTCAACGTAAAAGCTCTACTTTGCCAGCGGGAACAGTGTTTCTGCCACCATCACCGGGCTATTCTTTATATAAACTTCAGCAAAATTTGTTTTTATTCCAAACCCAAATACAAGAGAAAAACAACAGGGTGTTTATTAAAAAATATCCTAAGCCTTCTTTTGAGCAACAACTAGGCGCTTCTCTTTAACTTTACTTGCTTCTTTACCAATCCGACTCCGAAGATAATACATCTTGGCGGCACGCAATACGACGCTTTCCTTTGTAACTCTAATTTTTTCAATCACGGGTGAATGCAATGGAAATACGCGCTCCATCCCGTATCCCGAATCAACACGACGCACCGTAAATGTTTCGGAAATCCCCGATCCTTTGCGAGAAATCACAATACCTGTAAATATTTGGATTCTTTCCTTATCGCCTTCACGCACACGGATGGACACCGAGATTTCATCTCCCACTTTAAAATGATTCCGATCCGTTTTTATTTGTTCAGCACTTACCTCTTTAAGAATAATTTGGTTCATTTTATTAATTATCTATTAAAAATTAAGTCAGACCTACGCCGTAACGTCCTGACGAGTTGTTGTTTCAAACGCCAAAAGGCGATCTCCTCATGATTTCCAGAAAATAAAATCTCTGGAACCTGCCAATCTTGAAAACGATAAGGACGCGTGTACTGAGGAAATGCAAGCAGCGCGTGACTAAAACTATCCTGTTCCAAAGACTGTTCATCTCCCAAGACACCCGGGATATAACGAATAATGGCATCCGCAAGAACCACTGCCGGTAAAGTTCCGTTCGTTAAAATATAATCTCCTATCGAAATTTCCTCGTGAACGCAATGTTCGCGAAAACGTTCATCCACGCCTTCATAGTGTCCGGAAACTAAAATCAAATGCGATTCTTGTGCCAACCGTCTCACAACAGAAGTCGTTAACCTTTGACCATCGGGACACAGATAAATAACCCTTGATCCTTGTGTTTTCAAGGCATTCACCGCATCGCACAAAGGTTCAGGCTTCAAAATCATACCTGCACCGCCCCCAAAAGGACGATCGTCAACGGATTTGTGAGGCTCTTTTGACCAATCTCTGAGGTTATGCACGTTCAAATCTACACATCCGGAACGCACCGCACGACCCACCATGCTTTCGGACACAAAACCTTCCAACATTTTTGGGAAGAGCGTCAGGATGTCAATTTGCATACCCCTTAAAAATGCCTAAGCTTTTGGGCAGGTAAGTTTCAACAAATATCGCGTTGTATCCGTTGGTCGAGCTCCTTTGGACAACCAATAACCGGCACGTTCTGCATTGATGCGAACTTTTTCCGCATTTCCTTTAACAATTGGATTATAAAATCCCAACACTTCCACAAAACGCCCATCCCGTTTAGCCGACGCTTCGGCAACTACGACGCGATAAAACGGGTTACCCTTCGAGCCATAACGCTGCAACCTTATTTTTAATGCCATACAATTAATTATAATTAAATTTTACAATCGTCTTTAACGTAAATACATACACTTAATCTTATTACATAAAGCAATGGATACACCCCTTTGTCAAGTGTGTTTGATCGCGAAAAATGCAGTGTAAAATTTACCTATCTCCGAGGTAATCCCGTTTGATAATTGCACTGAATAATCCAATCCCATCCACAGCGATAGATCCAACAACGGACTCATTATGTGGATATCAAAAAGCGCAACACACCTCCGCAGGACAATCCAAGCATGCCCTCCATTTGAAAAATCAAAGGCTAAAATATTTTCTATTCTAAACCTTTATCGGTCTCGACTTGCAATGGCTGCACACCTCCATTCGAAGTTGATTCATCCAATAATAATTCTGCACGATTCAAATGCTCCCGGCAAATTTGTTGGTAATAAAGACCTTCCCTGTAGCGATCCACCAAATCCGATAAAGAAACATCGCCTTGTTCCAAAGCTACAACGGTATCCTCCAATTTTTTCAAAGCAACTTCAAAAGAGGGCATTTTTTTGCTTTTCTTCGTATGCATAAGGATTAAATTACAATCGAAGGTCCATAAGTGAAGGTTAAAATATAATATATTTATTGAAAAAATCATGACTTTGTTAAACGGTATTCTGTTAGTTTTACTTTTGGCACGCGTAATCTGTGAAACGGTTTTGAGAAAACTGAATGCCTCCTACACCCAAAATAACACGAAAATAGCAAAACAATGCGGAAATTTTATGGATGCGGTTACTGTACAACGTACCGTTGCCTATACGTTGGCCAAAAATCAATTTGCACTTTTGCACCTGTATTACGAAGCCTTATTAATAATTTGCGTCCTTTTTTCGGGCCTTATGCCGTGGGTTTTAAATCAACATAATTTTCTGTTATCTTCAATTTTTAAACAGAGTGGCATCCTGTTTTTATGGGTAACCGGTTTCGGCCTTTGCTTTCTACCTTTGGATTATTTTCATCAGTTTTCTCTGGAAAAAAGTTTTGGCTTTAACAGATCCACAAAGCAATTGTGGATTTCCGATCAAGCAAAAAGTATCGCCATCAACGCATGCATCCACATTCCCATTTTTGCTCTGCTATTCTACTGCATTCGAACATTTCCACACACCTGGTGGATTTTGGGCACCCTGGGGAGCTTTATGTTGCAAATTACTTTTATGTGGCTCTATCCAAAACTAATTTTACCTCTGTTCAACAAATTGACACCCCTGGAAGAGGGTAGCTTGAAAATAAAGCTGGATGCTTTGGCACAAAAAGCAGGGTTCAAAGCAGCCGCCATTCAGGTTTTAGATTCCAGCAAACGTTCTGCACATGCCAATGCGTATTGCAGTAGCCTAGGTCGCATACAACGCATTGTCTTGTACGATACACTTTTAAAGGATTTTACAGATGAAGAAATTGAAGCCATTTTAGCCCACGAAATTGGCCACTATAAATGTAAACATATCCTAAAAATGATCGCATTTTCCACATTTTCAACCCTGATGGGATTAAAGGCCTGCGATGTGCTATTGCAGAATAATTGGCTTAACTCGCAACTGGAGATTCCCATGGCGACGACACCCTTGCCCTTGCTTACTTTGCTGTGCATTTGTATGCCACTGTTCACCTACTGGTTTTATCCCATAAACAATTACGTATCTCGCCGGTACGAATACGAGGCCGATAGGTTTGCCAAAAAACAATCTCCCACGTGTGCCCTTTACCTCATGCAGGCGCTCAAAAAACTGCACAAAAAGAATTTAAGTAACCTTTCACCACATCCATGGTTTAGCGCTTTTCATTACTCACATCCCACGCTCTTCGAAAGAGAACAACACCTATCGCGTTAAACGATGCAAAAAACTATCTTCCAAAAAATCATCCATAAAGAAATTCCAGCCCACATCGTCTTTGAAGATAAAGAATGTATTGCATTCAAAGACATAGATCCTCAAGCGCCCATTCATTGCTTGATTGTCCCCAAAAAATGCATTGCCCGTGTGGGTGAAGCCAGCGCACAAGACGAAAATTTGTTGGGACATCTACTGCTTGTCGCCGCTAAAATTGCCCACCAATTGAAAATCTACGATACCGGATTCCGCATCGTTATAAATCACGGTAAGGACGGTGGAGAATCGGTGCCTCACTTGCATGTACACTTACTGGGTGGCCGCGCATTACAATGGCCTCCGGGATGATCTACGAGAAAGACCGAGCTATCTTCTATTAGGGGCGAAGAGAAGAAATACGCAAATTTGGAGTCTATCCATGCATAAAGTTTATAAATGTCGCTCTAAAATCATTTGGAGATGGCTACTGTAGAAATGCATGTTTGGGTACTTATTTCTATAATCGTCAAAACACAAAAAAACCATTGCATGTATCTCTGCATAAATGCAGTCAATAATACCTATTTTCATTATTTGTCAGAGGGATGTCCGGGAATCGATAGAAAATATCATCATTTTTATTGAGATATGCATCGTTAA
>JAIRMU010000004.1 GCA_031258545.1 Puniceicoccales bacterium
AAGGACCATCCGATTTTCAAAACATCATGAAGATAAAATCTTATTATTATGTCATCCTAGGGGTATTCTGTTTATTTCTCGAAAATCAAACACTATTTGGTGTTAAAGTCCAAATTCCAGAAGAAGTTATGCAAGTTTTAAATGATCAAAATTATAGAGAGCAGCATGATCAAATTATGGCTCAACAGAAGGCCTCAATACAAGAAGGTTACAAAGCTCATCTATGTAATGCCTGTAACATAGATCCAGAAAGTTTTTCCGATGAGGCGCTGATCGAATGGATTCAAGAAGATTTGAAAGAAGGTATAAAGGTCGGGCCTGAGTATTATGTCCTTGCTCGTGTACGGCAATATCATGAAGAGCATTCAGATTGGACTCAGAAGTCTCAAAATGACTTTTTCTCAGATAGCGGAAAAAGTTGTTACGATAATGGTGTAAGGCCTGAAGATTTTGAAAGCTCTGCGGGAGAAACAAACGTTTACTGGGCTCTATATCAAGCAGGTCTTACTTTTATGCAAACAGAACCCGAATTTGCAATGTTTTGTTTTAAGCATCTGTTAATATTGAGTAATGGGCAAATTCCTGCTTTTTTGTTCCCTGGTTTTAATGCAAGCAGTAATAGCATTAGGCGCATAAGTGTTGCTTTTAGAATGTTATCCAATCATTATTTCAATCAAAGTGTCAAAAATCAGGATGCACTGGGGGTTTCTCGCTCTCTTAATGGTATAATGCATAGAATTATGAAATAATACTTTAGTCTTTTTTTATGTCGTCGTTACGATCTTTACGTTTATTTATGTTAGTTTTCCTAGTTCCCATATGTGGACTAGGAACAAATGTGTGGGAGTTGTTTGATTCTCCAGAAGATGTTTCTTTTTTTTTAAGTGAATTGCCTTTGTCGAACAATGCTAAGAAGGTTTTAGAAAAATGGTATTGTAATGATGATCTCCTGAAGGACATCCGTGCTTTTTTAGAAGCGCAGGCAGGGCGTCCTATACATGGTACATTTGAGGAAATTTTAGAAGCATGGCTTTCATACCCTAAGCTTTCGTTTCAAGTGAGGGTTGATTTGCACACATGTTTTCCTGGCGATTACCCCGGTATTAGAAAACAGATTTTAGCCGTACGCTTCTCTCCTGATGTTGATACTAAAAAAGTTTTTGAGAACGCTTTAGCTGCATGGCGTTATTTTCAAAAAACGCTTGATGATCTCGAAAAATTACCTTCCGGGAAAAAGATCATTGATGTATTAAAAAATTTGCTGAATAAAGATCGACGAATAAAGACAGTCTACAACGTATCGGATGCTAAAGGGATGGTTGCCGATCTTGTATTTGAAAACGGTGTATATCAGCCCATATTAAAAGGCATTGGTAATCTTCAGGAAGAGAAAACATGTTATTTACTAGGACTCTGGGACAAAGAGGAAGATATCGGTGTTGTCTTGGAAAAACACCTCCATATATTACTTTAGGTCACGAACTCTTGCATCTTATAGACGCCCTAAACAATCCAGAGGCTTATATAGCGAAGGAAGGCGCTTCTTCTAAGCGTACTTTTGAAAATTGGAAAACAAGAAACTATTATAGTGGATCTATCATTAATGAATTAATAAAAAATCCATTATTTCAAAGGATTTATAGCAGTATACTCAATCCTTTTGAAGAGTTGTACGTTGAGTTTGGAACCGATTCTAGTCGAAAGGATGGAATTCCTACTGAAAATACATTATGGCGGGAATCTGGGGCAGGATTTAAAATTGGATATAGTCCCAATAAAGATTTTTACATTTCCAAAGAAGAGGTGGAGTTATTGTTAAAATTTTATGGGACAAACATTGAGGCGGTTAAACTAGCTGAGGTAGAAGACTTTGATCCAATACAAGCACTCATCAATTCTCCTTCACTGCCTTTATCAAAAGAAAAAAATCAATGGTTACTTTGTAAAGCAGACACTAATCTAATAGATCTTATGAATTTGAGCATAGATCCGTGGCTTCTGACTAATTATTTGACTGGGCCAGTGCAAAGACCGATTGTTATACGGGCTAAAACCACCCAAAAAGCTTATGAAGATTTAGGCGTAAAAATACTTGAAGCGGCAAAAAAATTACCTAGATGTATATTGAAAAGAATGGATGTAACTTTAGCTTACTCCTACAATCCAAATCAACCACCAGTTCATCCATTACCCGCAAGAGATCCTAAAACGGTTTTGGGACTGATATGTTACGAACAATTTTATAACAAGCACAAAAAGCTACTTTTACAGGTAGGTGATGGAACATCGTTAAAAGAAACCGTTAAACTGCATTATCAAATATATAAACCCGAGGAGATACCCTCACTTGAAGGCCTTGATAATGCCGAGACTATTGCTCAGGCTCTTCACGTAAATCTTACTATACATTCATGTAATTCTTATGGGGAGGAGACAGACGATCTACAGATCATTGGTCAATCTGAACACCCAGTCATTGAAGTTGTACGAGATACTATTGCCCAAAATCCTCTCTATTTTTTGGTGGTAGATCCAAAGGATTTTAATCCTCCTCAAGCACCTGATGCCGTTACTCCACGAGCAAAATCGGCTAAAGGATTACGGCCTTCTCCAAAGTCTCCAACTCATGGATCTTCAACTAAGCCTAAAGCTGAATCGCCAGCCAAACCCAAGTCTTCAGTTGCACCAAAACCCAAGCCTTCTCCGAGTTCTACTACCTCAGCCAAGTCTCCTCCAGCAAAACCTACTCCCCAAAAGGGTAAATAATTAAAAATAACGCTTGGCATTATTGAAAAAACTCATTTACTTTGCCTGTGCATAAGTAATTGAAGAGGGTAAATAATGTCCAACAGGGTTAAACTAAAAGATACGCTCAATTTGCCGAGAACAAAGTTTCCCATGCAGGCCAAATTGGTTGAACGTGAAGGGGAACGATGGGCGCGTTGGGAAACCGATCGCCTCTACGAGAAAATTCAAACAAAAAATGCCCATAAGCCGTGCTTCGTGCTTCACGACGGGCCCCCTTTTACCAATGGCGATGTACATGTCGGAACGGCACTCAATAAAATTCTAAAGGACATCATTTTGCGTTTTAAAAGCATGCAAGGGTTTGCAACACCCTATATTCCTGGATGGGATTGCCATGGCCTGCCCATCGAACACAAAGTTTCCCAAGAACATCCAGAGTTACTGCAAAATCCTGTCAAATTGCGTACCGCCTGCGAACAATTTTCCGAAAAATTCATAAAAATTCAGGAAGGTCAATTTAAACGCCTGGGAATCTTAGCCGATTGGGAACACGCCTACAAAACCAAAAATGCCTCCTACGAAGCGAGTGTTCTAAAAATTTTTTCAAAATTTGTAAAAGCCGGCTTGGTATATCGCAGCAAAAAGCCGGTTTATTGGTCTATTCCATGCAAAACTGCTTTGGCGGAAGCCGAAATTGAGTACAAAAATCATACAAGTACCACCGTATGGGTAAAATTTTTAATCGAAAACGCCCCCCAATTGGATCTTCCCGAAAACACGTACGTGGTGATTTGGACAACCACTCCCTG
Organism: Puniceicoccales bacterium; assembly: GCA_031258545.1. GTDB lineage: Bacteria > Verrucomicrobiota > Verrucomicrobiia > Opitutales > UBA9783 > CABUVL01. The sequence goes on from JAIRMU010000004.1 coordinate 3,558, forward strand.
GACATTGCCCGCCAATCGCGCCATTGCCCTTTCGCCAACGCTTACTTACGTTGCATTGAATATGCCCCAGGCAAGCTATTTGGTGGCCGCAGATCTTGCCGACAGCTTTGTTAAAACGTGTCAGCTTGAGAATGTTTCTCCGGGAAAAACATTTGGAGGAAAATCTTTGGAAGGGCAATTAACCCAACATCCATTTTTATCGCTTAAAAGTCCCATTGTGCTGGCCGATTACGTAACGTTGGATGCCGGAACGGGGTGTGTACATACGGCTCCAGGTCACGGCATCGATGATTACCTCACAGGTTTAAAATATAAATTGGACATTGCATGCCCCGTGGATGACGAGGGACGCTTTATGGATGATGGCATCATACCGCAGCGTCTCATTGGAAAAGCCGTCATGGATGGCCAAGGAAAATCTCCGGCCAACGACGGCGTGATTGAACTTTTAAAGGCAAGGGGAGCATTGCTCCATCAATCCACTTACGAGCACGCTTACCCGCACTGCTGGCGCTCCAAAACACCCGTGATCGCCCGCGCACTTCCGCAGTGGTTTATTCGTCTTGATACCCTAAAAAAGAAAGCTATCGAAGTCATAGATCAAGTAACCTGGTTGCCTCCTTGGGGTAAAAAACGTATTCAAGGTTCCGTACAGGCGCGCCCCGATTGGTGCATCAGTCGGCAACGTACATGGGGAATTCCGTTACCCGTGTTTTATGACGCGCAAGAGCAAGCCCTCCTAGACGCAACGGTGGTTGATCATATTGCGGACAAAATAGGTCGATACGGATCCCAATGGTGGTTCGAATCGGACGCAAGCACTTTACTGAAAGACATTCCGATGCCTCGGGCATGGGAGGGGAAAAGTCTGTGTAAGGGTGAGGATACGCTCGATGTTTGGATAGATTCGGGATGTAGTCATGCAGCCGTACTTAAGCAACGCGGATTAAATCACCCCGCAGACCTATACTTGGAAGGCAGTGACCAACACCGAGGTTGGTTCCAGTCTTCTCTGATGACTTCTCTGATAGACGGTAATTGCGCCCCCTACAAAAGCGTTTTGACACACGGATTCTTCGTCGATGAAAATCGAAAAAAAGTCTCCAAAAGTGATGGAAGTCCGCAAACGGCAGAATTTTACACCAACAAATATGGGGCCGACATTCTTCGTCTATGGGTTGCTTCCGAAGATTATCGCAATGATATTCCCGTATCCGAAAATATTTTGCAACACGTGATTAGCACCTACAGAACCTTGCGAAATACAATCAGGTTTCAAATAGGTAATCTTTTCGATTTCGATTACAATCAACACGCTTGCCCCATCGAAAAATTGACTCCCATAGATCGTTGGGCGCTACACGAAACGAATGTACTCATTCGGGAGGTTACGGAAGCCTACGCAGTTTACGAATTTCATAAAGTATATCAGGCGATTAGCCGATATTGTTCGGTTACTTTATCCGCACGTTATCACGATATTTTGAAAGATCGGCTTTATACGTTGGGGGCCGATTGGCCCGAACGGCGATCATCCCAAACCGCATTGTATTTGATCTGCAATACTTTACTTCGCCTGCTGGCTCCCGTATTAAGCTTTACGGCCGATGAGGCTTGTGGGTACTTGCAAGGCGATGAAGATTTTGGGTACGATCAATCCATACACTTGTCAGATTTTCCAGTGATACAAAAAGCATGGTATGCCGAAGACGTTTGCAGCGATTTCAATGAATTGTTCAAAGTTCGGGAGCGGGTTCAAGCGGAGTTAGAAAAAGCGCGTCAGCAAAAAATTATAGGTCAATCTTTGGACGCAAAGGTTGAAATAACGCTCGGCAAACAACATCCCTGGGCAACACTTTTACAAAAATATCAAACGCAATTGACAGAATATTTTATTGTTTCTGCCGTTAACATACAAAACGTTGACGACAATGCTTCGGTTCAGATGCGCGTAGAACATGCGGATGGCGTACGTTGCCCGCGTACTTGGCGTTGGGTGGATCGTTTGGTCGAAGTCGATGGCTTTGGATACGTCTCAGAACGCTGTGAAAAAGTTTTAAACAATTGGCATCCTTACACTTAATACCGGATTTTTGTATATGGAACAAAAACATTCAACTTCCAAAAAAAATATTAGCACCATCTTAAAAGCAGCTTGTTTACGCAATAAGAATAAAAAAGTGTCGCATGTGCAGCGCGACGATCATTTCACAATGGAAGATGTGGATCGAATTTTAAAAGAATATCGTACCTCCGTACCAAGTAAAAAAACGACTTCTAAACCTTGTATCCCCAAAAAGACAACGGCAAAGGTCACGCAAGAAAAACGTGTTTTCAAGGCCGCTTCGGTAAGTGACATTTTAGGATTTAGTCTTCAACAGAATCAAACCACAACGTACACATCTCAGTCATCCATTGATAAGGTCCCGGAAGTATGGAAAACTTACTACACTAAATTGATACAACTGAGGGATAAATTAAGAAAATCTACCGACGCCTTGGCCCAAAATTATCCCATCGAAAACGCTCAAGAACAAGCATCCGAAGATTATCCGACGTTTCTGGCATCCAGCGACAAAGAAATTCTTAAAGAAGTAGAAGCGGCCATCGAACGCATTTTTGAAGGGACTTATGGCATATGTGAGGTTACCGGAAAACCTATTCTAAAAAAACGTTTAGAATCCATTCCCTACACACGATATTCCGTCGAAGGGCAAGAACATATAGAAACCATCCGGCGTTCCAGACAATTGGCACAATTCGCTGGGAATAGTGTGCGTATTGCCGATGATGAAGCGGATTCATCGGATAGTTATTACGAAACGGATTCGGATGCTGAAGCCTGAATAATATATTATTGCATGCCTCTTTTTGTTTACCATGAAGACACAAGTTCTCTCATAGCTAAAGATGAAGTTGAGCTTTCCCGAAAAGAATCGCACCATCTGTTCGTATTGAGAGTACATGAGGGGGCATGCGTTATTACTTTTGACGGATTAGGCAATACGCGCCAAGGTATTTTAAAGTGGAAAAGCTGCAATGCGTTCGTACAATTTACGAAATCTGTTGAACGCTGTCAAATATTGTTGCCGTCCATTTCACTTGTGCAGGTATTGCCCAATGAACCTGCAACGTTTGAAAGCGTATTGAAAAAATCCTGCGAACTAGGTGTACACGCCATTTATCCCGTTTTGGGAGAACGTACGGAACCTAAACGTTGGACGCAAAATGTATGGCATTGCAAAAGGGCAAGATTTCAACGCATCCTGATTGATGCTTGCAAACAAGCCAAAAATCCAATTTTGCCTACGCTCGGCGGTGAAATTCATACCTTGCACAATATTCCTTGGGCGTCTTTTAATCAATGCTTCTATGGAAGTCTATCACCTTCAATCTCCATTCAAAAGTTAACCCTCGATGCGACGGCAAAATCGATTGTTTGTGTTGTAGGTCCTGAAGGTGGATTTGCTCCAGAAGAGGAAAAATTGCTCGCAATGCATGCACAACCCATGCGGTTGAGTTCCTATGTCTTACGCGTAGAAACGGCCACCGTAAGTGCTCTTGCCTGTTTACGAAATCTGTATACATATGTACACATTTGAATCGCCATTGGACATGGGAAGCATTATCATGCGCCCAAATCGTTTCATTATGTATGTAAAAAAAGATGGAACTACGCTGCAATGTCACTGTCCAAATACCGGGAAAATTGGTAATACGCCCCTGGGAGGACTCCCTTGTCTTTTATCGAGATCTCACGATAAAAAAAGAAAAACCAATTACACGGTTGAAGCAATTTCTTTCGACAAAGCAAAATCTTTTGTGGGTATCAATCAAAATGCCGTCAATCGGTATGTGGAGTATTTTTTTAAAAATGGGTTTTTGGAAAAAATAGCGAGCAATGGTCACAGCATTTTGCGGGAGCAAAAGGTCGGAAATGCGAAATTAGATTTCAAGATCGGCCATACGTATATAGAGGTCAAAACACCTCTAAAGTTCCTTATGTTGTCCAATCATCAAGGCCAATGTGGTGACAAAGAATGCCTCACTTCCTACGATAGATTAGTAAGACACATGACGGAATTGGCGGAACGTCTGAGAGAACATGAAAACGCCATTTTACTAACTTGCTTTGTATACAATGCACCCATGTTTCAGGTTCCCACGCCAACAAAAAAGAATAAAATCATTCGTGACGCCGTGCAGCACGCCGCAAGGTCTGGAGTTAAAATGTGGCAGGTGAATATGCATATAGATATGTATGGCGTAAAACTCCTCAAGTACTTTGAGATCACGCACCTATTTCTGTAGACAATATTTTGTATTTACGATGATTTCACCGGTTGGCTGATATCATGCAGTTTTTCCAAGGGCTACCTACGTTTTTTTGGACAACAGCGCTTAAAAATCCAAGTTTTAAGAGCCTTCATGTTTGCATCAAAAAACATATACCTTGATACGATTTGGTATTTTTTATGCTTTGAGTTATTTTATAGGCATGAGTGACTCTTTAAATTTAAATACGCAAGCAGCTGCAAACGCTTTTATGGGAGAAACGCGGGAAACTGCTGCGAATGGTACCGTAAAACAAGAGGGGAATCTTAATGGATTAAACGTCAATGTAGGCGATGTAGATCCGACGACCAAGGACGATGAGGTAATGTCGAATGTTAAATCGGAACAGGAGACCAAGAAAAATCAATCCAAAAAAGATAAAAAGGACAGAAAAACAGGCTTGAATAGTGCGGTAAGTCAAGCCAATAAAGGGAAATCGACGGAAGGTGCAGCGGAACAAAATGCGCATGTAAAACGAACGATTAAGCAAATAGCCCAACGTCTTGAAAAACAATCTCAAGAACGTGTTGAGTACAATGCTTCCGATCGATCCAGTAAGCTATTTCCAGAATCCGAAGAAGATTACAAACAATCCTTTGATGCATTGAATAAATTGCCAGCCAATGCATCTGCACAGACATTTTTGGATAACGTATTTAAAGTATTTGCGGACGTTGCGGAACAACACAATGCTTTTCAAGTAGCGCTGCAATCCTGGACGGACGAATTGGCCTTACTTCAAGGAGGACAAATTGCCGATACTCAAAATCCCGGGCATTACCGTTCCGTTAAAGGTCAATTGAAGGAAGTGAATGACCGATTAAGCGCCTTAGGCGAAGATTCGTCCCCATCGAGTGCGCAAGAGAGAAAAGACCTGCAAGTAGAGCGCGATGTCATTTCTGCACGCATTGGAGAATTGGAGGCAAAATTGGCAACCCTCAACAAGGCCAGTGGGCATTTAATGGATACTCAAGGTGCTCGCATCGGCGATAGTTACCGTTTAGCTCCGGAATTGAGAAAAAATGCAGGCAGTTCTCCCCAAAAGCAATTGGATACTCCCAAAGATCTAAATGCAATTATTTTGGACAAAATTTTACCTTTAGGAAAGGACATGAGTAAAATGTTCAACAGCGTTTCGAGCGAATTTTTCAATGATCCATCCAATGGGGGTGACACACATTCTCAAGTGGAACGCTTTACGGCCAATTTGTGGCTCATAGAAAAAACACTCGGGAATGAATTAAATAATTTGCAGAGCATCAATCAATATGGCGATAGCAAAGATATCGCAAAAGCCATCATGGATTCCATTCAAGCGGTGCGAGAATTTGGTAGTGTTTTTGCAAGTAACGAAAGTATGTTACAAGGTATGCAAAAAGCTCAACTTTGATCTTAATTATGTTTACTGCGACACAAATCCCCGAATTATCCTTGTTGATGACAAAGACGCTCATGCAGGCAGCTTTTCGCGAATGGATTGACTCCAAACAGTTGGCAGAACTCATGTCGCAATTATCCATTGTTACCAATCAAGAAAAGATGTACTTTTTGACGAGCCTTTCCATCACCATTCGCAAATACCCGGACGCAATTTTTTCAAAACCAGATATACGAACTAACATTTTGCAAGTCATTCAAGAGTGTTTGGATGAATGCGTATTGGAAGATAATACTTAAGGGGAATGTAATTATGATCGAAAATTATTTGCTACAATTTGGAGAGAGTATGGGTATCTCCGATTTAAAATTCGGCAAAACCGATTGCCTACGTTTTGAAGTTGAAAATGCAGGTACGATTTATCTGGAACGTTTTGAAGAAGAAATTTTCTTTTATATATTGAAGGACTTTAATTTATTAAATTTACCCTACGCTTACTATAAAGAAGCGTTGGTTATGGCGGCCCACCAAGAAACGTATTCATTTTTAATTAACCCCATTGCCAAGGAAAATAATTTGCTCGGATTTTTTTTACGCCTTCCGGAGCTATCATGTGATTTACCAATGCTCAATAAGGCTTTTAACTTTTTACTGCAACTGGTACAAACTCTGGAAACACGTGCCCAGGATGCCATTAAACAGGCTTTCAATCCCCTAAAATGATGGGATAAAGCAAATTTTCAAAATAAAAATCGTACGGTGGGAATTTTTTTTGGTTTTTCAACGTTCGATGCCAAAAAAGTATTTTCTGGCGGTTCTTCAATCATTACACAAGCTTTCGGCCTACGACATCTTTGAACGCATTTGAAAAATCTTAGTCCATTGCACGTATTTAAGCCATTGACGAATTTGCAAGGATACTTTAAATTCAATGCTCATGAAAAATTTTCTATATTTGGGTGTAGCCATTGCCAGTTTACAGTTTACGGGCTGTACAAAGACGGAATCCGGACTTGCGGGATGTGGCTTAGGAACGGCGGCGGGTGCAGGTATTGGGTACGCCATAGACGGTGGTACCGGAGGTGCCGTTCTCGGAGGCGTTCTGGGTGCCATCGGAGGTGGAGCCATTGGAAGTATGGTTCATAAGGAAGAGGAAACAACGTATTCCAATGACGTTCCCGTCAGTGCGCAACCGGAATTGCGACAGCAAATTCGCCAAGAGCAATACAACGTGGAACAAGAAAAGATTGATTGGCGTAAGCAAGAATTGGAAAACAAACGCCTAGAAATTGAAAAGAAACGTCTAGAATTGCAAGAAAAAGAGTTGCAACGTCAGCAATTGGAATTGGAGTTAAAACTCAGGGAACATAGACCATAACCCATTTTTAGTCGAATAAAACTTTTTTAGACAGAAGGGAATGGGCCGGTGGAAGTGTATTTGTTCCTACGAAGGCGGTGCATTTTGTGGTTGGCAAAGTCAACCGCATCGGCGGGGTGTGCAGGATATTTTAGAAGATCGCCTGCAAAAGATTTTCAAACGTCCTGTACGCGTTCACGGGAGCAGCCGAACGGATACGGGTGTACACGCCCGAGGTCAGGTGTTTCATTTCGATGCCGAATGGAATTACGGTGCGGCAACGTTACTCAAAGCCATGAATGCCAACCTGGGGCCTTGTCTTCAAATTAGGGATGTTCAAACGGCGGATCCGAGGTTTCATGCGCGATTCTCCGCATGCGGTAAACGCTATCGTTATTACTTGTTGCTGCGAAAGCCTACGCCTTTTGAATGGCGATATTGCTGGGGAATTTCCGGCATAAATTTCCAATTGGACCGCATGCAAGAAGCCGCTAAGTTATTTGAAGGCACGCATCTTTTCAGCGCATTTGCCGGGAAAATTTCATCCCGCGAGTATGCCACGAAACACTTATCTCGCATCGAAATTGTGCCGCAACTCCCGGATGAGATGTATGTGGAAATGGTAGGTTCTGGCTATTTGTATCGCATGGCCAGAAGAATTGTTGGAGCCCTTGTTGCCGTCGCCTACGGTAAATTATCGATGGAACAGATAACACGCCTGCTGAAAACAGGCCAAAAAGAACTTCAAATCGTAACCGCACCCGCCCAAGGCCTTTTTTTGGAAGAAGTTCTATACCCGTAAACAGGCGTCATTTACAAAAATCTTTGGCATGGAAATTAATGTTGCGAGCGCCAATCACCTATAGCACTCCGGGAACTGAATCATGCCCGCTAGGGTTGATCGTTCATTTGGCATATTTGGACGATGAGTGCCTGCGCCATTAAGCCCCATCCAACGCTTCTACACTTAAATAGTGTTACTTTTATGACTGTTGGGCAGTCGAACAGCTTTTCAATTCATCGATGATGCTTGTCCCAAAATCAATGTTCTTAATTTTTGTGCCAGCGTACTTTTAGAAATCTTTGTTCCAAACATTGCAATGGTACCTGTAGGCAGAATTTTTACTCAAATCACATTATATTTTTTTTACCCATACACATGCTATGGCCATCCTATTTGACACACCCGAGTGAGATTAAAAATGCAGGCAAATAATAAGGTTGTTATTATTAAAAGATCACTGCGACGCACACAATAAAAGGTACGAAGCAACTATTTCTCAAATTATGGGATCAAAATGTAAACACATAACCAAAGATGTTTAAGATTACGGAAAGCCAAAAGCTTTTCTGGCCATTTTTCACTTTTATGAGGGGTCCCTTTGAAAAGGAAACCACCGTTAAGAAATCTACGGCAATCAATAATACCTATTTTCATTATTTGTCAGAGGGATGTCCGGGAATCGATAGAAAATATCATCATTTTTATTGAGATATGCATCGTTAATGTTGAAAAAATGAATTTTATGGTCACCCAGCAACTGTAGTTTTTGCCATCCCAACTGGAAATGGGTACCTAGTCCGCGCGCCGTTAAACCTACCGTTGCCATTACACGGCCATCTTTTTGACCAATCCAATTTTCAAAGTCAAAGGAAGTACCACTCTTTCTGAGGGGGGTATATATTAACTGGTTACCTTTATGCAGATGTTTCGACAGAAAGTAGAGAATTTTACCAGCTGGAATGGTATTCTTACCACCGTCACCGGGCCATTCGTTAAA
>JAIRMU010000021.1 GCA_031258545.1 Puniceicoccales bacterium
GAATCCGATGTAGATTCGGATGACGAGGATAATTTTGTGCAAGAGATGGCAAGACGTCGTCGAGCACGCGTCCAAGGCCGAGAAGATAAAATTTTTAGCCATTTGAGGCGTCATGGAAGCGTAGCCGAATTAAACCAATTTGTGAGGAAGACTCAACGCATGTTGTCAGATAGAGGTTTACGTATGGCCATAGGTCAGGGAGGTTATTATGAGGTTATACCCGAAGAGAATGAGGTGCCACAAGGATTTCGGCTTCTAGTGATCCCCGGAGAGGGACAGAGACCGGGTCCAGCTTTGCCTCGATATTGGGAAGTTGATTTTGACGATCCACAGTTGGGTTGTCACCATCCACGGTTGGGCTGCGATCACCGTCCTCCTCCTCCTTCAAGAAGATACTAATCCAATCTGTTGCTTTTCCAAAATGCTACCGATAGGTAGCATTTTTGCTTTTCCCGCAAAACAGAAACGATGATGCTTATATCCATCGCCCACGGTAAGCGTTTACTGGAAGTTTTGTAAAAAGAGATAGGTTCGATTAAATAGTCCTATCATAAGATTAAGCCGTAGAATTAGTAAAAGGAGTCCGCGAATGCTTTGAATCTTACAATTACAATTGGCAAAATAGGCTCGATTGTAAACCGTTTACTTATGTTTTAAAAATGTGTAGGGGTTGCGCGGTTGTTCATTTTTGGGGAGGCTAATGGCTCTCATTTTTTTGTCAGCAACCTGAAATAACGTGTAAGTATTATTTCTTTTCGACAAACGACACCTCTGAAACCGATTTAGTAACTTTTGGGAAGGAAAAATTTTCAAATGGTCAGCAGCCACACGCATGTTTTTTGAATGACGGTTAAAGTTTTTCGAAGGCACCCAATATTTTCGTTGGATTTGACGTGAAAAATCTAAGTTCACTCCATAAAGACTGGATATCAGGCACCCTCCCAGCATCACTCTGAATAGCGATTTTAACATTCATTTACCAGCAACTGTAATTTTAAACTTAACTGCACAAAAAATGTAAAAATACCTTGCACCATGCAACTGAAATAATGTCGAACGATGGGAATGTTTATGAGAATTAGTAAGATGATAAATCCCCAACATTCCGCAAAACGAATCCATTTTTCGGAAAACTTAAAAAAGTATTTGCAGACGCAAAATCCATCCAATGAAGGTAAGGGTAGGCAATTAAATGTGATCAAGAAAGCGTTTAAGGTTAGCATTGCGTACGCGAGCGAATGCAAAGAGGGGACAAAAGCTAGAATAAAACTGCACATCAAACATAGGATTAAATTGCCAAAAATTCCGGCACTGCCTGCCAACAATTCTCCCAAATCGGGCTTTTGGAAATGATGTGCATCTATCGCCACAGGTTTCCCCCAGCCAAATAAAAACCCTGTAGACAGTAGGATGCAAATAATAGGAAAAATAATTGTCCCCATAAGATCCACGTGAACAAATGGATTTAGAGAAACACGCCCCATTGCACGTGGATTTGGATCTCCCAATTTATCGGCCACCCATGCATGTGCCCATTCGTGTATCGTCAGGCTAATAAATAGGAGTAAAAAATAAAGCAAATTTTTGGCCACCAAAGCAACTTCCATACGTCCCTAAAAATCATTGCCCATAATTTTAAAAAAGCCACCTAAAAATCAATCAATCGACAAATGAATCAACGAAATTTTGCATTCATTTCAAAAAATCTATCGCAAAGTTTGCATCCCTAAGCCGCTAAAACTTGCCTAAAAATTTGTTCATGGGATACGCGTTACACATAATCTTTATCCAATAGGACTTGTGGTTTCAGGTAGAGTCATTTTACATTATTTTGCACTCATGGTCGAAATAGATGCAAAACTCATTAGGCGGCACAAAATAATTCCCCTAGGTGAAGATGATGTGAGTATGCATGTGGGCATTTGTCAGGAACCGTCTGCGCATACCCTAAGCTTTTTAAGTTTTTTGAGCCAACGTGAGCGTAAACAAATTATTCCCACCTACATGTCCACTTTATTGTTGGAAGATCAGCTGCAACGGTATCTCCTACAGGGTGAAAAGCAGAACCATCAAGCAGCCGTAAGTCCTTTGCAGTTACTTATGCAGGATATTATTCTGGAAGCCCATTTAAAAAAATGTTCCGATGTTCATTTTGAGCCCCAAAGAAAATGCATCCTTATTCGTTTTCGGTGTCAAGGGCAACTGATGGATGTGAAGCAATTGGACATCGATTATTTGGACTCCATGGCAAGTTTTTTAAAAACAAATGCACACCTGGATCCGACGGAACGTCGCATTCCACAAGATGGTCAGCTGTCCTTGTCCTGCAACCGTGTACGCATTCATTGCCGCCTTTCTTGCTTACCATCGTTGCACGGAGAGAGTTTTGTTCTCCGCTTGTTACCCGAAAATATACAAAAAGATTTTACGCTCAGCCAATTGGGTATCTTAAATCTTCCATTTATACGTGAAATTTTTGATAAATCTCAGGGATTATGGTTGATAACGGGTCTCATAGGGAGTGGGAAAACGACCACCTATTACGGTATTCTTTCCGAATTATGTAGGCGTAACAAACGGGTTATCAGCCTAGAAAACCCCATTGAAATCCCCAATAAGAATTTTACACAAATTACACTCCGGCAAAATTTCAATTCAAAGGAGATTTTGCGACATCTTTTGAGACAAAGTACGGATGTTATCGGCATAGGTGAAATTCGTGACAGTTCTCTCTTAAATTTAGCCGTCAATGCTGCCATTACGGGACATTGCGTTCTGGCAACTTTGCATGCCAGTAATTTGGCAGTTGCCGGCAAACGTCTTGAAAATTTAGGCTATCCGCGGGAAACGCATGGTAGTTTTTTAGGGGGCATTCTTTTTCAGCGTCTGATGTCGGTTACCTGTCCGTATTGTGTCCCCAATACCCATTGCACACGGTGTAACGGAACGCGTGTTCTCAAACGCAGGGCGCAATTTGAATTTGTGTAAAATTAAAAAATTTTTGAAAAAAATGTTGACACGTTTTTAATTTTGTTCTTAAAGAAATAACGTAAGTTTTTACTTATATTTTGCCGCATGACGGATAGAGAGCAACCCTTACGATGACACAAAAACTTAGTATCCGTCGGCGGTAAGTTTATTTTTAAGAGTAAGACTATATTTAATGTTTTCTCTTGGTGGGATGCGTTTTTGTGATGAGAGCCCAAGCTTTTTCGATAAAGATAATGAGTAAATTATTTGCGGTTACGTTACCTGCAGTCGTCAGGGGGTCAATGAGCATGTAGCATGCGGTAATTAAAGCTAACATTTCTTCGTTGAATCCCAAATAAGTTTGCAAAATGGGTAACGAAATCATGATGCTTCCCCCGGGAATGCCGGCACCCGCAAATTTGTTTAGCACAAAACAGCATCCGAAGCCGATGAAAGTTAGCATACTTGGCATGGGACACGAAAAGCTGTTCAAAATAATCATGGCCAGGATGGGGATGCAAATGGTATCTCCAACCATGTGAAAATTGAGGGAAATGGGCATAACCGCATTGGCCAAGGTAGGATTTTTTGTATTTTTAGCAGCAGCTTCAATGGAGAAAGGTAAAGCGGCGGCGCTTGACATGGTGGTTGCGCCCGTCATGATGGCCGGGAAAATATTCTTAAATAGGGTCAATGGAGGTAATTTTGAGCATCTTTGGGCCAACATAAACCAAATGCACAGGTAGAAAAATAAAAAGCTGACCATAAGTAAGCAAGACTTTGCATTCGTTTGCACAAAATACGTCAGTTGCCCTTCCAGAAGCAGTTTTAATACAAATCCCATAAGGAAAAGTGGAAGTGTTGGGATAAACCCTTTCAGCATCAGCTGCATGATCGTGCGGTGTAATGTCCGGACGCATGCCTGTGTCTTGGACCAATGAAACAATGTGCTGCAAATACCTATGCTGATACCTCCCACCAAAGCCCATGTGGTTGACAAGAGCGAAGGTAATTTTAGGTAAAAAATAGGGGTTATTGTTTGTTCGGGATCCACGATGGGGATGGTCTGGCCGACGGCAGTCGTCCATGGGATTAAGTAGCAGCCGACCCATCCGGAAAACATTAAATTCAAAAAATTTGAAAAGACAATGATGCCCATGAGCGTAAGGACAAACCGTAAGCCGTTATCTTTTAGAGAAGAAAATGCGGTGGCGGTTCCGCTGAAGATGAGAAATGGAATAAAGAACAGCAATAAATTCTTAAGCGTAACGCTTATGGTGAGTGTAAAGCGTACGAAAGGCACGGGTAAAATGGGGTATGCGGTGGAACAAAACAAGAGAACACCGGCAATCCAAACGATGGGTTCTTTAAGTAATTTTTTTGCTTTTACTTTCATGAAATATAATAAAGGAAACACAACAAAGCATTTGTCTGTTTTTGACAAGTTCATTTGCAGGTGAAAATGCTTGCAATACTTTTAGAGATATTTTGACCTAATAAGCGGGGGATTCAACTGAAAGGAACGCGAATTCCATTGCACGTAAGATTATCCTGAGACTATTAGAAAAGGGAATTTCGGATGCAGAATGGCTGTTAAGCCTTATTTAAGGGAAACAAAAGTTTTGCAACGATTACCCACGTTGACACAAGAGAGGCATAATCTTTACTGCTTAACGTCTTTTTCGGTTGAAGTAAAAATCCCCCACCTGGAGGATGAGCAGAACCTAGATCCGCATTTTGTAGGGCTGCAAAAAAATTGTGAAAACATACATGGAGCCGGCTATCAGACTTGAACTGATGACCGTCCGCTTACAAGGCGGGTGCTCTACCACTGAGCTAAGCCGGCTTTGGTACCCGACCAGGGACTCGAACCCTGAACCCATTGATTAAGAGTCAATTGCTCTACCGATTGAGCTAGCCGGGCAATTTAGATGTATACGGTAGTCTACAGTGTGAGATGGCTTTTAAAAAAGCAAGTCTTTACGCAAGTTTTTCATAATGGTACGATTTTATACAGATGGGTAGAATTTCTATTGCCCATGAAGGGAATTTTTTGTAGGATTTGGGTGTGGCTTCTTTTCCTTTACCCCCTAACCCTCCGTCACCAGGTGTAAGTGGTCCACCAGACGCTTCAGCCCCACCACTGGTTGGTACAACTTCAAAAGCTGGTCTACCTAAGCTCAATCCAGTTGCAGCCACCGGTGTTCTAAAAGGGGTGGCGGAGGGGCAGAGGAAGAGTCTTACCGACCCGCATGATCCGGGCCAGAGAACGGTCACAGGCGGTACTCCAGGAACCAATCCACGAAACAAACCCGATGTGTCAGGTAATCTTTTTGTGAAAGGTGTCCCAATCACTGTACCAAAATTCGACCACAAAAAGCAAAAAGACTCCACCGATTCACAAGGTTGTCCGGCACGCAAAGCACGGAACGCTGCCTTGCCAAGTGATTCTTCACCACCTCTTCACTCATCAATGGCATCAGGTAAGCCTTGGAAACTGCTACAAACCCTTGATGAAAGTGAACGACGAACAGCGATCAGATACCTATAAACACATTATGAATGCGCCGCTCAACGTCCTCAAGTTTTTAGCCAAAATGGAACATTTCTCGGCTTCGTAAACGTATATGTCCAAAGTAATGGAACACCTGGGCAGAAAATTGAACAGATAAATAAGGCTTATGAGTTTTACCATAGCTGCGGTCTGGCGGCTGCGTCTGCACAAGAAATCAAGAAAGGTATTGCGGGGTTTGTTCATAAAATTGATAGTGCCCCATTGGCTCTAGTCAAAGGCCACTCACTGCAAGTAGTCGTTCGATGCGGTGGAGGAGGTCGCATGGTAAAAAATGCAAGCTGATAATTGTGAAAATGTGAAAACAGCATGTTCTAAATATTTAGATGCTGCCCTGACAGTATACCCAGGCTTATTTACTACTGGCCCACAAAGCGAACAAGAAGCCCTGCAGACAGAAATTGTACAAAGGACTGTTGCTTTAATCGAAGACATTAATAAAACAGCTAACCCCAAGATAACGGTGGCACAAGCGGCTAATTTAATTAAGGAAAATTTGGATAAGATTCTCTACCAGCAATTTAGGGATCAGTCGATGATTACGGGCAGCGATCACGGCATTCACCACATCGTCATGGGGAACATCAAAAATTCCCTGGCTGTTTTGGATGAATGTCCGGAGGTTACATCTGAAGAAAAGTTGATGGTACTGCAGACGATGGTGGACCACGATTTGGGTTACACGACGTACGCGGCACAGGCAGATTTTGGAGCCGCCAAAGATCATCCCCTCGCCAGCCGAGCCTATGTGGATCAAAATATGAATTCAATTTTTAAGAGTTCAAGTTTCCAAGATCCTCATATTCCGGGTGGTGCGGAAGCTTTCATAAAAGATTCCATCCTAAGCCACTCGTACGCAACAAACCTAAATGAGTCTCTAGATTTTGGTAACCCAGCCAAACACGTTCAAAGTCTCAGAAACGTTGTGGCCGTTGTGGATGCCATGGGTACCACCCAAGACACCAAACTCCCCAGCGTCTTCAGACAACGGCAGATACAAGACCAGCTGTTCGAGGTGGGGATATATCAAGTACTGGCTAATATCGCAAAAGACCAGAAGGCAGCTTTAGAGAAAGCCCATCCAAACCTAGCACAAAGAAGTAATGCAGTCACGGAGGAAATAAATAGATTAGGTCGAGAGGCAACTAAGCACGCGAATGCTGCTAATGCTGCAATCACAACATGCAAGCAGGCCATGTTACAAGCCATTGACAATACACCTGATGCATCCATGCCACCGGATCTCAAAGCACGCTATCGGCAGGCCATTACGGTGGATTTCAACGCCTTCGGTGCGAGGGGCATTGTACCCCAATTTGCGGGTAGCCTTTTAAGTGCTCAAGCGGCTTCTCAAGGTGCGGAAGGATCGGGCCCATACAAAATGGCCATAACGATGGAAGTTTCCCTACCGGAAAAACTTGCCCAGAGTATTGCCGGACAAGCCGATATAGCGATTCAAGACCGACTAAATGCCTTCAACAAGATGGCTCAGGACATTGCTCCGGGTCAAGATTTAGGTGCTCAAATTGATCAAAGGCTTTACGGTAATGGTGATGTAACTCGAGCAGAAAGTTCTATGCAGGTATCCACACCTTTAATTAATTTTACGTTTAATCGTTCTGAGTTGGATGCGCAAATGGCATCTATGTTATCTGAGTGGTTTGCGCAAGATGCAGGTTGACAATAAACCCATAACACTTAAAAATGAACGCATATGGCATTTAACGTAGACATGACGGCTGGG
Source organism: Puniceicoccales bacterium (assembly GCA_031258545.1). Classification (GTDB taxonomy): domain Bacteria; phylum Verrucomicrobiota; class Verrucomicrobiia; order Opitutales; family UBA9783; genus CABUVL01. The sequence goes on from JAIRMU010000021.1 coordinate 7,287, forward strand.
AAACTGCCACCTGTGCACGTGCAGGTACACCAGAAGATTTCACAGATGGAGATAGCGAACAGATGTGCGGAACGGGGTGGGCAAGCTTAGAATTACGCGTTTAAGCTTTAAGCGTATGTTTAATCAAGCTCATGGAGTATTTTGTTGGCGTACGAAACAAGTGCATCCTCCGGTAACTTAGGCAAAGTCTCGCAGTAGGTGGCCCGAATGGTAATTTTCGAAAAAGGCTTTGGAATTTGAAAACGGTCCCAAGAACCTAATTCCCATGCATTGGAAGCCTTGAAGGATAAAAAGATAACCGGCAATTGCGCTTCGGCGGCAAACTTCAAGGAACCTGCTTTGCATTGATGACGCGGCCCCCGTGGGCCATCGGGTGTTACAATGATGTCGCAGACACTTTGGTTACAAATCCGCTTCAATTCTCTCAATGCATTTTGTCCTCTCCAGCTGCTGGATCCACGAATCGCCTTGACGCCAAAGAAAGACATCAATGCCTCCAACCAGGCTCCGTCCCGACTTGCACTGATGAGCCCATAGAGCGTTCGACCGCTGCGATACTTAATCACTTTGGGCGCCCCAAACAACCGATTGTGCCAAAAATAAAATACGCAAGATGTCTGTGGATTCATTTGCAAAACACGTTCGCACGCTTCCGTCATTTGTAAACGTAATGTGCCGTACCATATTCTTAACCCCAAATGCATAAACCATAGAAAAATCTTTTGAAAAATGTTCAAATGGTGGATTTTTCTACCTACAATCATGATTTGATCATTGTTTATTCAGTACACACGTTTCCCATGCATTGAAACTTACGATAACATTGTTCCAATTGATGGTATCTTTGCAACGCTATTCAATGTGGCAAAAGAATATGCAGGGTTTTGCTACGGAAGCAACAGAAAAGAAACTCTGGGCCAACCAACAATGATCTTAGTCATTAATAATATCGATTTTCCCACGTCGTGTTGTTGTTAGGATCCGTCGAACCGGGGCATTCGGGGAGGAGACACAACATAAAGCCTCCAAAATAAATGTACCTCGCCCCCATACTCGACTTGAATTTGTTGTAACACTTATTCCGATCGGTAGTATTTTGCATGATGCCGCATAACGATATGGCTATACTGTGAGGTTTTTGAGAAGAGATAGTCATCCAATTATCGATGTCGTAACTGTAGGCTTTTTTACCCAATGGAACGACGTTCCATTTGCCCGTTGCAGGATTAATAAGACGATTGGGTAGAAACGGCCGCAAACGAGCCGGGACGCCACTATTACCTGTATCCGGAGGGAATTCATTAAAGATGAGGTAGTAAGCACGGAAAGATTTTAGGATATCCACCGTATCCTCCAGCGTTGCGTTAAGTCGAAAATCTTCGGTGGCTTTCCTAAACCCCGGAATGGCGATGGCGGCAAGGATAGCCACAATGCACAGGGCAACGACGATTTCTATGAGCGTAAAACCGTTACGGCTTATG
>JAIRMU010000003.1 GCA_031258545.1 Puniceicoccales bacterium
CTTGAGGTCTTGAGGTCTTGAGGTCTTGAGGTCTTGAGGTCTTGAGGTCTTGAGGTCTTGAGGTCTTGAGGTCTTGAGGTCTTGAGGTCTTCACGATTAAATTATTATATCTTTCCCTCCATGCACTTGTCAAGGGTTTTCACGGATTTTTAGAGGGGTTTGAAACATTCGGTCGTTCAGTTCAGCGGCCCGGACAGGGTTACCGCGATATCCTTGCGCTTATTGATTGATCCTCATTGAACCATGCAGTTCACGAGTAAAGTTTTCAAAGGTTCTGGCATATTTATTTACGACCCGGAAAGCGTTAGTCTTAGGGCAAGACTGAGTCCATTGCCAATATTAACGGCAAAACCTTATTGGGATACCTACAGAACGTACCTCAGTCTATAACAAATGGTCTGGAGAAACGGTTCAATCAATGATGTTACGACTTGCGGCTCGCAGTTATGGTTGCCGTAAGTTGCGACGTGTGAAGGCATGAGGCACATTATGAAATAACGAAACTCAAGGTGATATATTCAACGGAATCATCAGCAGCACAAACGGACGTTACTACATTTTCAAAACGGTATGCCGCTTGATTCCGTTGTTATCCCATAAACACTTCAATACGCCGCATTGCATCGTTTTTAAGGCGCCACAAAACTATCATCTAAACGTCGAGGATATTCCTTGTCCCCGCTATTGCATCTAAACCAAGGACTTGGCAAACTTAAGGTATGCGCAGCTCAAAGATTTGAAGGCCCGTGACTTACCGGCACTGCAACGCGTATGTGTCATCGCATACCCATATGTTGCTTATCCAACATCGTAGGCTTGCCACCTTTAGGCGCATTACCCGTTTTTATTTTATTCCCCATCAACGGAATGCAAAACACATATGCACACTTCTTGCTTGCTTATGAGAGAAATCATCCCTTAGTTTGATGTAACGATTACTTGCGTCATAAAAACACTACAAAAGCATGCTTGCCATCATAGATTCTGGGAGTTTACACGGTATTGAAGCATTTCCGGTACACGTGGAAGTCAATACGGGGGAGCGAGGCGAATTGCGTTGGGTGATTGTTGGGCTTCCGGATGCAGCCGTTAAAGAATCGCAGAATCGTGTATTTTCAGCGCTTGGCAACAGTGGCTTCAATTTACCAACCTCGCGGACAACCATCAACCTAGCTCCAGGAAATTTGCGCAAAGAAGGCCCCTTTTACGATCTACCCATCGCCTTGGCAATCATTGCGGCGACGCAACAATCCACATTATCCTTGGCATCTCAATTTCTTGTTGCCGGTGAACTCAGCTTATCGGGGCAAACACGTCCCATTGCAGGGGCATTCAATCTGGCTTTGTTGGCAAAAAAACTGCATAAACGAGGCTTAGTTCTCCCCAAAGAATCCGCACTGCCGGCCACATTTGTCGAAGGCATTGAAGTGTACGGCGTAGAAACTTTGAAACAATGCGTTGAATTTCTCAGCCAGCGTCTCCCATTGAATCCTCTGCCGCGTACGTTGTGTGCCAATTCAAACACCGCAGATTTCACCTACGATCTTTCCGCAGTACGTGGACAAAAAGTTTTAAAAAGAGCCGTCGAAATTGCCGTGGCGGGCAATCATAATTTGCTGATGATGGGGCCTCCCGGATGTGGAAAATCTATGATTGCAAAATGCATTCCGGAACTTATGCCCAACCCGACGCATGAAGAATGGCTGGACATATTGCAAATCCAATCCGCATGCGGCTTCACCAATGATCCCACCTTGTACAAACGCCCCTTTCGGTCGCCGCATCACAACATTAGCGACGCAGGCCTCGTTGGGGGTGGCATCATTCCTCAACCGGGAGAAATTTCACTGGCCCACGGCGGTGTACTATTTTTAGATGAACTTCCGGAATTTCGCAGATCCGTCCTGGAAATGTTACGACAGCCTTTGGAAGAGGGTAAAGTGACGATTGTGCGCACCAGTGGTAAGCTTACATTTCCGTGTCAAACATTACTCATTGCCGCCCTCAACCCGTGTCCCTGCGGTTACCTAGGCAGCCGGCAACGTCGATGTCAGTGTTCCAGCGTTCAAATACAAAAATACAGAGCCCGCATCAGTGGTCCACTTCTGGATCGAATGGATTTACAATTGGAAGTGCAACCCGTAGATCTATCGGCGTTTCAAACGACCCTACCCACGGAAGAAAAATCCACGGATGTCAAAAAACGTATTGCAAAAGCTCGGGACATACAGTTGGAAAGATCAAAAACGTACAACGCCTACCTTTCGGCCATTCAAATTGATCGATTTTGTTACCTCAATACGCAGGGACAGCAGTGGTTGCATAAAGCCTGCGACCAACTTCAAATATCGGCACGTGCTTACCATAAAATTCTTAAAATCGCTCGAACGATTGCCGATTTATCCGGTGAATCTTGTATTCAAAGGCAACATCTTATGGAAGCCATGCAATATCGTTGCTTTGATCGCACATGGCAATGATTTGCATCTCAAGCCTCGTAAAAGATAACTTCATCATCGTCGACTCTAACCGCTCTTGAATCCATTAAGACAATATATTCCTCATCACCAACTCGATAAACTGGTCTGCCAGTACCGATATAACGACCTACGGGAAATAATCGTACGCTCTGACTATTAAAGACTCCGAATTTCCTATCACAATAAATGCTCTTTCCTTGCTTTGTGACATATATCGGTGGATACATGGTAACGAAACATTCGTCGCCATCCTTGCCGATAAACCATTCATCCCGCAAGCATCCGCACTTTGCTTGCATCAAATCGTTTACGGCAATGCATCTATTATCGCTAACCTGATAAATGGACCAACCATCACATGTGTAGCCTATAGGATTTAGCCGCATCCCCTGATTATTAAAAACTTTGCCTTTCCTATTGCAATAAAACGTTTCTTGTCGACTTAGGGTACAGATCGGATACATAAAATGTCCATTAACACGTATAAGACCTCTGCCTTCACCATCCATATATCGATCTCTGTCGGGATCATAAAATATACCCCCATCGCCCAAAAGACCCCATTCTAAAGAATAAGCCTTCCTCTTAGCATCATAACAACTTTGATCAAAGAAATCTGGAATAAATAAGTCCATAAGCGAAGAAGCGTTACCAAAACAATCAGTGTCATCTGTAGAAGAATGCGCATTCGTAGGGAAAGGATGCGCATCTAATCCGATACACTTTAACATGCCGACAGTTATTATTAATTTCAATGCGTATTTGCAGGTCTTCATAAGCGTGTCCTTATCAATGCAACAACAAACGGTATTGTCCTACCTGTCAATGAATTACCGTTGTATATTTTGCATACGCAAGGATGAAAAAAATATCAAACAAGCTTTTACGAGCTTTTCCGGTTGGGTTTACGCCACACCCTTCTAAAAACTCAGTATTTGGCAAAAACTTCGCCTTTAAATCTCCCAAATAAAAAAGGCTGCACATTATCTGCAGCCTCCAGTTCTATAAAAAAATACCTTTAGTCTTTAAAAGCACTCAAAGCACCTGCAAAAGCGACTACGTTAGCTTTTACCTGCTCAACATATTCAGCCAATACTTGTATATTTTGTACCGAGAATGGAATACCCATACTTAATACCTGAACCCTAGCCTGCTCAATTGCATCTAGGAATGATTTTTGATTAAATTTTTCCTTTGCCACTTCAATACGTTCTGTTCCTGCTGGGGTTTCTAAAAAGTAGTTTACGATTTTATCATCTGCTCCAAGATAAAAACGTATATCATTGCCTCCAAGAAACCCTGGAAATACCGTACTAGGGTCAGCATCCACATTTGCAAAACGGAAATCAACAATTTTATATCCAGTAATTTTCCCTTGTTTTTCATCGGAGCTAAAACCCATGTTTCCGTCATTCGTTACCAAATCGGATAAATCAAAAATTCGACCTACAATATCCGCCATAACAAGCGCTTCAATAACCATAGGATTTGTTTCCTCTCCCGATTCTGGATTCCATGTTGCATAATTCGTAACACCACATAATTCTCGACATCCTCTTACAGCAGCATAGGTATGAAATTTTATTGAAGCATCTGAACCAGCGTCTTTGGTTGCAATATAAAAATCATTTAAGTTATCCCAAAAAAAATGTGATTCCGTTCCAAAATTAGAAACTTCAAGGAATTTGTACACAAATAGCTCTCTTATATCCACAGGCTTTGCACTATTTGATCCTTCAAACTTTAACCTACCAAGATGTGTTTTTGTATAGTAATCTATGATTTCCTCTGACCACAGTGTAACGCGTACAACATTACCCGCCTGATCTCCGGATTCTTTTTCCATAAAACTCACTGCTTTTAAAGAATCACCAAATTTGTTTGTAAAGTATTCTATGGCCTTCTGTTTAAGTATGATATGGGGTCGATCCGCAAGCAATGCCGCTGCAAAACCCGAATTAATGCCAATATCTTTGCCGCTTAAAGTAAGCGCATTAATACCACGCCTTCTTTCTCCAGAACTTGTGAGTTTGCGCTTTATCTCTGATAACGATGCGTCTTCCAAACCACAGACTTTTTCTATTAACAATGCAATATATGCATCATCCAGCTCTCTTATAAGCTCAAATATCTCGGGATCTCTTATCTCCGACAATACAAGTCTTACCTCTCGTACAGCTTGTGCCTGTACTGCGGGATCCTTTATTTGCATTCGTTCTACATATGACGACAGTAATGAATTACCTAAATCACGGATTTTACCTGCTAAATCGGATAAATCCACTTCTGCATTACCCATAAAAGGCATTGTGCAGAATAAAAATGTGATAAACCCTTTCTTTATACTCATGATTTTTAGCATGTAATACATTATATTTTAAAATCAACTATTTTTATGCTTTTTGGATTTTCAAGCTATCAAATTGGCCAAAGGTTGCACTTTTGCTCATTTCCGTGTTGGTCAAAAATTCATCTTTACGGGGATGAATGATAGTTTGGGAGAGTTTTAAAATGGTAGTCGGGAGCACAATTTTAACAAACACCACCCGATTGAATCAACGTGCGAGCAAAGGCTAAGTCTTCCTTGGTATCAATGGCCACGGGTCGATAATTTGTTTCATACGTCGCAATACGATACTGACTGGATAAAAAACGTAGCTGTTCCAACGATTCTGCTACTTCCAATTCACTGGGCTCTATTTGCGCATAACGACCTAACAAATCACGACGGTATCCATAAATTCCAATGTGGCCCCAAAAGGCACACTTGCTTAGCCAATCCGATGCGTCATGCCCCCTCACAAAAGGGATTGGATTACGCGAAAAATACAATGCGTTTTTCCTATTGTCCAAAACAACTTTAACAACATTCGGATTGAATAGGTCTTCCTGGCTCTGTATTCTAAAAATGGGTGTTAGGATACTCACCTCTATGCGATTCGTTTGATCCAACAGGTTTTCCACAAGCACCGGATCCACAAAGGGCTCATCCCCCTGCACATTGAAAATCCAATCGCCTCGCATATGCGATACAACCGACGCAATGCGTTCACTGCCCGAACGGCACGTGGGTGAAGTCAACAAAGCTTCCACCGACAACGCCTTTGCCAATGCTAAAATCTCTTCGCTATCCGTAACTACGTAAATATCTTTACACCCACGTACGCGTTTCATGCGTTCAATCACGTGTTGCACGACGGGTTTTCCGCATAAATCGGCCAACATTTTCCCCGGCAAACGCGTCGAAGCCATACGCGCAGGAATGGCAATTGCACATCGATTCATAAATTGTACCCCATTTTATAAATTACTCTACTTGTTCTAAATATTGCTTTACCAATTGCTCATCCAACAGCTTGGCATCCAACATTAGGGTGTAAATTTGACGCGCTACATTTGGATCCTTCGTGTGCTGTGCCAAAACCAATAAACAACGGGTTAACCAATAAATTTCTTTGCTATTCAGCTTTTCCTGGTCACTCTCCTGGAGAAAAGGGTAACACGTATCCCACAATAACTTTTGTGCCACATTCCACTCGCCATAATCTACTTGCATGTAAGCCAATTGTAAAGTTACCTCCAAATAAAGAGAAAGTGGTAAATCTTTTTGCGCCAAAATGTTTTCCAACCGCTGCATACAATGCGTAATCATAGGATGTAATGAAGCCAATTCACAGCGTACCCAACATAATTCACAAAAAGCGCGCATCGAAATTTCGGTAGCTGTAACGCTCAAGTCTGCAAAAATATTTTTTGCAGCCTCCATCTGATTTAAATTCATAAGCAAGGTACCCTGCTTAATTCTTGCATGCAAACAAATCGGATGCTGCGGGTAATGATCCAACAATTGTTGCAAAATTTGCAACGTTTCCTGCGCGTATAGCAAACCTCTCTTTTCACAGTAAGTTGCCGCCTGCAACAAAGCAAATGGTGCAAACGATACTGCAGGAGAACCTTGTACAAAGTCTAAAAGGATTTGCTGTGCACGCATGTACGCCTTTTTTTGCGCTAATATTTGTACCCATTCAAATAATGCCGATGCAATCATTTCGGTAGACAAAATATCCGACGTACATGCCCGTTGTAAATACTGTTCTGCCATCGTATCTTCTCCCAACTTAGCGAATACCAGTCCTTTCAACAACGTAAGTTCCATCTTATCTTCTTCCAACATAACTCTTTCATCCAAAGCACTAAAATATTCTAAAGCTTGGTCTATGTCATCCAACTGCAGCAAACATTTTCCCTTCAATAACGTAAATCGATCCCATAAATGCACCTTTAAAAAATGCAGTTCATTCTGCTCCAGGAAAAGTAAAGCCTGCTCGTAATCTTGACGATCCAATAAATGTTGTGCGTACACGAGCTTCAATTCAGCTCTGCGCACGGGCGTTAACAAAGACAAGTCGGAACAAACATCCAACTGCTGCTGTATTTCTTGCTGTGTTTCTTCGCACAAAATGCCACTTAAAATCCATTTGTAAGCCAGCTCCTCGCGTACATCAATTGCCAGCGTACTCCATAGAAGTTCCTGATACAAATAATACGCTCGATTGTAATCCTCGTCCAAAAAATATAAATCGGCCTGCAAGGAAGTATAATAATCTATTTCCGATCTCAGCAATGCACATTTTTTAGCCTCATTCAAATCATCCGCTATGAGACGATAATGCGGTGGATCCTGCAAAAAATGTATTTTTGCCAACAACAGATGAGCATTCTTTTTTAAATTTTCCGGCAGTTTTAACAATATGTTCTGCAATTTCTGCTGAGCATTCTGCACTTGATTCTGTTTAATGAGAAATTCAATCTCAACTAACCTTAAATAATAAGCCCAGCGGTGCCATTGACGCTTGCGAAAGAATTTTTGCAAAACGCGTATTTGAGGACCTACTTCGTTTGCATCCATGGATAACAACCACGTTTTAAGCACCGAATCCACCCAGATGGGCATTTCTTGTACGGATTGTAGAGCCTCCAGCAAAAAAGCACTCAAATCTTCCTTTAAAATACTTTTAACGCGCATCAACCACAAATAATAAACAGATTTTTCCCTAGATTCCACATGGGGATCCTGTAGTAAATTTTTTAACAATACCTGCATTTCATCCCATTTTTTCTGCTCAAATAGCGCTGCCAAATACGTTTGCACGTAATTTGCCGAAAAAAGCAGGCTGTCGTTGGTTGTTCCAAAACACTCAACCTTCAATTTCATTTGCAATGCTATCTCCAATAATCCTTGTAACTTGTGCTCTCCAACGATCTCTCGGATACGTTGCCACTGCGCACACCACCGAGGACTATACATTGGGTACACCACCACCGACTGCATCAGTAGGTACCAAATTTTTTCTTCAATAAATTGAAAATCCGATAATCGATAACGCATGACAATCGATGCATCGATCTTTTGTTGCGTCATCCAGGTAACCAAGCTACATGTCAACGCGTAGCCTGCGTCTCGTAACGACAAACTTTTCTGACGTAACATTGCGACAAAATCATTTTTTTGAAAAGCAACCCTAGACATGTACGTGCGCACTCGGCTTCCCAGTGGAAATTTAAACAAAACGTACGAACGTAGGTATTGATCAGCCAATTCGGGCAGCTCAAAATTTAATGCCACGGATGCAGCCGTTAAACATTTATCTAGGTCAACTCCACATTCACACTTTGCGGGGATAGGCAACAAAAGCATTGCACAAGCAAATATATGCGTATACCTAGGAAAAATTATTTTCACCGCTCACTTATCCTTCGTACAGCATAATAATCCAACGTATTTCCCAACTATCTTCGGTGGAATTTTTAGAACGTTTTTTCCATTTGAATTGCGTATCCACCTTCCAAGTATTGGCGGCAATCGTCGACCACGTGTACGTTTGACTGATGATATCGGGCGCATGGGCGTCTACACTCAAAGAAGCGGTCAATTGATTGCGTGCATTTAACCGATAGGATACGGACAAAGAATCTTGATTGGTGACGCCGCTATTCTCCGTTTTTGCCGTGTAGGAATGCGTACAAGACACACGCCACAAATCATTTTCATAAAAAGAAAGCGTTGTATTGGCTTCGTTGAGCTTTTTTTGTCTGGGATCTACACGCGCTGACAAATTCCAGCTAAAAAACGAAGCCGGTGACCACTCCGTATCGATGAAGAAGTCCGATAAAGTCATCTGATTATCCATCCGTTTTAATCTGAAATCCTGATAAAAGTTACATTTGAACCATTGTTTTGGATTACCCGTCCTATAGTTTGTATACAAATAATTTTCCAACCCAACACGTAGCAGATGCATGTCATTGAGGTCATCGCAATCCCTTCGATTCAACAAATCAATTTCTTGAAAAGATGTTTTGACCTCATCATTTTCACGATCGATGGCAGGGATGTGGCCACTTCCCGCATGTCCATTGGGAAGGTAGCGATACTGCACAACCGGGGTACAAAGGTGTCTGAAATTATGTATGTTCCAATACTCGTTTTCAAATATGTATTCACCGTAAAACTTGAGTCGCAAATCAAACCCGACTTGACCTAGAAAACGCTCGTAATCTTTATGCGCCGCACCTTGCAATCCCCAATATTTTAAGGTACGCCCTCCCGCAACAGGCGTTACGGTGCACCAAGATGATAAATCGCAGGGCACCGAAATACCCGCAAATATGTCTGCGCGTCTCAACTCTTTTTCCTGCAGGTCTTTTGTTGCCCCCACAATGGGTTTTTCTCGCAAATGACTAAACCCTACACCCCACTGATAGTAGGCCGGAGTATTTTTTAAACGAACCGGCAGATATTCGAATCGTACTTCCGGCAAACGTTCCTGAATGCGCTGGAAATTGTTAAAACGGTGACGGGCCGTTATGCTCGCAATTGAGTTTTCTGTGCGGTGCGCCACTTCGGCAAAATTATCCGGATGCTGCCGAGTCCCATCGTGATCGTCTGGCCGAAAATCTTTAATCACATCTGCATCCTTCATCCATTCTATCTGGGTAACCAAATCCGTCTGTTCTCCCAAGCTTTGCCGGTGTTGCCAATCGACAAAAAAACGTGGATTCTCAAGCGTTTTCCCATTTAAAGTACGCGCAGAAGCATCCGCATCGTGGATGCGAGCTCCCTTAAATCGACCCGCAATATCTTCCGCATCGTATTCCAAAATCCCTCCCACCAAAAACTCTCTCTTTCTATAATAATCTGCCATCAAGCCAGGTTTTACAGACCATCCCATGTTAAATAAAATATCGTTTCTCACGTAACGACCATAATCTTTACTGCGCTTAATAAGCCCCACATCCGATTTCCAGCGTACGGTGGATTCCTCAAAATCGTGTTTATAATAGGGTGTAAAAAGAATAGGTACACAACCGACTCGAAAAAGAGCATCTTGCAGCTCCAGGTACCGATTGCCGTACAAAGTACCCGTCCGTGCGTGGACATTAAGGCCTATCCAACTTTTCCCGTTATAATAAACATCGACGTCATCTGCGCGTAGATGCTCCATAGGTCCCCTCAGATTGCTCCCCGCGATCCCGTGACCTTTCACTTCCAAACGAAATTTCGGCATGGCTACGCTCTTATCTCGCAAATAGTACTGCCCCCAGGATGCAACAAGACGCAGCGCATTGCGAGTTACCTTTACCTGCTCTTCCGCAATTGCTTTTGCTTCCTCCGGGAAAAAATAAATGCGATGCGCTTGTAAACACACATCTTTGTGATTAAATTCGGCATTACCTTCCGCGAAAGAACGCTTCGTTTTACTATCAAAAACGACCGGTTTATCGGACGTAATCGTGGGCAATTCACACGTTGCACATTTTACAAACCACAAAAAACAACCATAAATTAAAAAAAAATGCCTAACCTTGATTTTCACCATTTCATCGTGGATTTTTTCCAAGCATGCGACAAGTCAATTTGCTTAAAAATATCAGTTTATCCATACAACATATCCTCTGGAAAATGATCGTGCAAAGAGATGTCGCAACCTAGCAACCTACGGAGTCCTCCGTGGTCCTAGGTTCGATAGATCTTACAGGTCCATGAGGAGCTACTCCGAATTTTGGCGTTTGTTCGTATATCCAAAACATAGTGTCGAAGCCGTTAAGAAGTAGGTCCGGCGTTATCTGGAGAAAATTGGCTTTGGTGAAGATCGTGTGCATTTTTATGTCCTTGATATTTAGCGCAACGCAGCATAGCAGCCTAATCGATGTCTATGCTACGGACCCCTAAAAAACACTTGCCTAAAAAGTACTGTAAAAGCCATCCCAACTCGCAATGAATCCAATGACGACGTCTGCACATATAAGATCTAAAATATATCCAACCCATTGTTTACCTGGATCTTTTGTCCAATAAAATAACTCGGTACTTAACAACATTTCCTTCCAAAATACCTCTGCTAACCCTCCGAAACTTTTTCGCATCGGCGACGCAGATGGGGGCCTTTTAACACTCACATTACACCAGAAGTTGCATATCTCGGCGTCACAACCATAAAAATGCACATGATTTTTTCCAAAGCCCATCTTTTCTTACATAGCGCCGGTATACTTCTTAATGTTGAATGTGATCACAAGCCGATTGCGAACCGTATTGGCAATTTTTAGAATACCGCCCGTTTTTGGTATGGATGATGGCACAAAGGTCAAACGTAGAACCACAAAGGCATTCGCGAATTTCGTTTGCTGTAGCGCATGGATCTTTCGGATTTGCATCTATTACATGGTATCCCCATCGGTACATACGATGTCCACTTTTGTTTACTGCCAGCCAAACATTATGCTCTACCGTCTCGAGGGTTAATTCCTCTACGCGTGCCCTGGGGCCCTCTTGACTCCATGTCTTATAGCGGGGTAATGATCTCGCTGTTTACAAGTGATGCGGGGTATTCGTTGGCTGTCTTGAAAAAGTTCAGATGCAGTTTACAGAATCGTTATCCATGAATTGTATTGAAAATCCATGGAATAAGCATGTGAAATCAATAAATGATGAAGATTTGCTTGCAAAAGATAAAAAATTGTTTTTTCGTGTAAGGCTGCATTAAAAAATAACCTTCAACCCCTACATCCAAGGTTCTTACGAGAATACGGAGCAAAACATATGATGGAATTAGATTACGCAAACATGATTGAAGCAGGTGTGCATTTTGGACACCAAAAAAAACGCTGGAATCCAAAATTTAAGGCTTATTTGTACAAACATTTGCACGGCATTTCGATCATTGATTTGGAACGCACGCATGCTTGCCTGGAAACGGCTGCAAGATTTTTAACGGAGTTCGTAAAAAAAGGAGCCCGTATTTTGTTCGTTGGAACCAAACAACAGGCACAGGAGATCATTCGTGAAGTTGCCCAAGCGGTCGAAATGCCCTTCTGTGCAAACCGTTGGCTGGGAGGATGTTTAACAAATTTTGAAACGATCAAGACGAGCTTGGCCAAGTATCAACGTTTCCTGCAAATGGAAGAATCGGGAGAACTCAATAAATTGCCCAAAAAAGAAGGTGCCGTCATACGTCGTGAAATGGTTCGCATGCAGCGTAGTTTCGAAGGTATTCGTAATTTAACCCACCGTCCAGATATTTTGGTCATCGTGGACGCAAGGCACGAAGCAATTGCCATTCGAGAAGCAAAGCGCCTGCAAATTCCCGTTGTGGGTATTGTGGACACGAATTCTGATCCCACATGCATCGATTTTCCAATTCCAGCCAACGATGATTCGGCCAAATCCATACGTCTTATTTTGGAGTACTTGCAGGAAGCGGTTACGCAAGGCATTGAATTGCGCAAACTCGAAAAGGCGAGCCGTAAGGATGTCCCCGTTAGTGCAACTACTCAAGCAAAACCGTGGGGTAAAAAAGATGCTTCTAAAGCGGCATCAAAAGCGGTATACGGCGAAGATGAATCTACACAAAGGTAAAATGATGGACATTACGGCACAAATGGTAGGCGCCCTTCGATCAAAAACGGGGGCAGGACTTGTTGATTGCAAAAAGGCTTTGGCCGAAAGCAAGGGCTCTATGGAAGAAGCCATCGTCTGGCTAAAGAAGAAAGGTATGTTGAGTGCAGCGCAAAAAGCAAGCCGAACCGCCCAGGAAGGTATGGTCGGATCTTACATTCACCTGGGAGGTAAATTGGGTGTCCTGGTTGAAGTGAATTGTGAAACCGATTTTGTAGCGCGTAATGAAGAATTTAAGCAAATGGTATCCGACATTTGCATGCACATTGCGGCAACCGCCCCCATCTATTTGAAACGCGAGGATGTCCCCCAAGCCGTTGTGGACAAAGAAGTTGAAATTGCAAAGGCTCAATGCGAAGGCAAACCCGCTCAGGCCATTCAGAAAATCGTTGAAGGGAAGATGAACAAATGGTTTAGTGAAAACTGTTTATTGGAGCAAGCATTTGTCAAAAATTCCGAACAAACCATACAAGAGCTTTTGAACGAAAAGATTGCAAAAATGG
>JAIRMU010000020.1 GCA_031258545.1 Puniceicoccales bacterium
ATCGAAAAAAATTTGCCTAAAGGCATCCGATGGTGGTTGTAGCTCAATTGGTTAGAGCACTGGATTGTGGTTCCAGGGGTTGCCGGTTCAAGTCCGGTCTACCACCCCATATTCGGATGTTTGTGCTGGGGTAATTTTAACTTCTGTTCTGCAAGTTACCGTATCACCCAATACAGGGAAATTTGCGTACAATAACAGGCAGCTTGCAAACCGCATTTACAATTCTTGTACGAATCCGAAGGATAATTACTCGACTGTGATGGGTAACTCGGTGTACCATTTGATACCCCTATCCGGCTTTGCTGATATAACCTCACTGCTCCAGGGTTTCTATTGAACTCAGTGGAATTATACGAGAGTACTTGTAGGCTAAAAATAACACCCTCTGATTGCGATGAACCGAACAGGGCGATGAAATACGACTTTTGAAGCTACTGCAACGCCATAGACAGCAAATTTCAATAAACATTAACCTCTGGCGCATGCTTTAAGTGTGACCAAGTCCTTCGTGCATTCGGATACACACGTGTTATTTTCAGCCCTTCAGGAAGTTGGTGGGGCACATCCACCTTGCCACTACCACCTTTGCCCCACAAACTCAACCTTGCCGCAAGATGAACGATTTTCGAGTCGTAAATGGGTATGCCAGAACCTTTGAAAACTTTGCCTGAGGGCTGTGTGAGACTCAATGAGGATTAATTAATGAGCACAGGGATATCGCGACAACCCCGTCTGGGCCATTGAACCGAACAACCGAACTTTGCAAACCCCTTCGAAAACCCGTTGTGGTAGCTATAAAATTCGAACCCCCGCAGACTTGCTTTCTGGGGCAACTAACGCTTGGAGAATTGGAACCGCTTACGAGCTCCTACTTGTCCTGGTTTCTTGCGCTCTTTGCTGCGAGGATCACGCGTCAATAAACCTTCCTTTTTGAGTGCTGAGCGCCATTCTGGATTCATTTTTTCCAATGCGCGTGCCAAACCGAGTGCAATGGCCTGCATTTGCCCCATTTCACCACCGCCACGCGCATAGGTGCGAAAATTGATATTTTCTTCCACATCCACCACACGTAAGGGTTTTATCAGTAAAGCATTGACGCTATCCGGCAATTTGGAACGTACCATTTCTTTGCCATTGATAAACCATTGTCCGTTCCCTTTAGCAATACGAACGCGCGCAACGGATGTTTTTCTACGTCCTACGGCCACAAATTCTTCAACTTTTTCCCGCGCCATAAAATTTTCCTTTACTTTTCAAATAAAACCGGTGATTGAGCCGCATGGGGGTGGGTTTCACCGGCGTACACCTTTAATTTTTTTAACATTTGATCTGCCAATTTATTTTTGGGTAACATACCACGTACCGCATGCATCAAAATAAATGCCGGCTTTTTTTGACGTACTTCGGCTAAAGTACGTACGCATAAACCGCTTTGATAGCCCGAATAGGAGGCATAAGTCTTGTCCGTTTCTTTGCGACCCGTAACACGGATGTGTTCGGCATTTACCACAACGACAAAATCTCCGGTATCCGTGTGGGGCGTATAGGCAACCTTTGTGCGACCTCTCAACAAATTTGCAATTTGCACGGCCAAGCGGCCTAGAATCTTTCCCCTTGCGTCAATCAAATGCCATTTGTGATCAATCGCTTCCGTCTGGTTTACAAGTGTGGTTTTCATTCAAAAAAATTATTTTCCTTTATGATATAAAAAGCAACCGATAAACCAAAGCTTTTGTCAAGCCTTTATCGTAAATATTGCGTACATGGTTTTAACGGCAGATATTCTGATAAAGCAAGAAAATGCAACAAAATTTAAACAACTCAGAGAGAACAATAGCCTTGTCCTCTCCTGCAATTTACGCAATGGTAATAGAATCGTTCAAATAGACGTCCTGGACGGTATGTAGCAATTCCACACCTTCTTTAAAAGGCTTTTGAAATGCCTTACGACCCAAGATTAATCCCATACCACCGGCACGTTTATTGGTAATGGCGGTGGCAATGGCATCTCCAAAGTCATTTTTTCCCGAAGCGCCCCCCGAATTAATCAATCCAATACGACCCATGTAGCCATTGATCACCTGGTAACGTGTCAAGTCGATGGGATGATCGGTGGTCAATGCGGTGTAAACTTTTTCGTGCGTTTTACCAAATTTAGGTAAAGCTTTAAAACCGCCGTTACTGGTGGGCAACTTTTGTTTTAGGATGTCGGCACCAATCGTTGCACCCAGGTGGTTGGCCTGTCCCGTCAAGTCTGCACTTTCATGATACTCTTTATCCGCTTTAAATGCAGGATTACGCAAATAGCACCACAAAATGGTTGCCATACCCAACGCGTGCGCCCGTTCAAAAACCAAACTCGTTTCTTCAATTTGACGATTGGATTCTTCGGAACCAAAATAGATGGTGGCGCCCACAGCAACGGCTCCCATGTCTGCCGCTTGCTCCACTTGTCCAAAATAAATTTGATCAAACGTATTGGGGTAAGTTAACAACTCGTTGTGATTTAATTTTACAATGAAAGGAATTTTATGGGCAAATTTACGCGAAACACATGACAAGACTCCCAATGTGGAAGCAACCCCGTTGCATCCGCCTTCTATGGCCAATTTAATAATGTTTTCCGGATCGAAATAATCGGGATTGGGTGCAAAACTGGCACCGGCGGAATGTTCCACACCCTGATCGACGGGTAAAATTGAGACGTATCCCGTGTTAGCCAGCCTTCCGTGTCCCAGCAGGCGACTTAAGCTATTCAATACGCAATTGGAACGGTCGCTCGAAATGAATATCTGATCGATAAAATTGGGATTGGGTAAATGTAATTTATCTTTCGCCACCGTTTTACAAACGTGCTGCAGTAAATAACCTTTATCTTCCTCTAAGAAACGTTGAATGTGTTTGTTCATGATGATGAAGTATAACGGAAGTTGTAAATTTACACAACACTTTCGTGCAAAAAATTTAGGTTCTCAATCTACAATAAAACTCTTGACTTGAAAAATTTTCCAACCGTAATATCTCTCCATGCATTGGATTGATAGTGCTATTATAGTCGCCTTTTTAGGTGTGACTTTATGGATTGGATTTGCATCCGGCCGTGGTATTCAATCGTTCAAAGAATACGCAATTGGTAACCGTAATTTCTCTGATTTTGCCGTTTTCTGTACGGTGGCGGCTACGGCGATTGGCGGAAGCGCAACGATCGGTTTCGTGGGTAGATTTTATGATGTGGGTATCATTCACATTTTAGCTCCATTGGCAAGCCCTATCGCATTTATGTTAATGGCTTTTTGGATTATGCCAAGAATGAAAAAATATTACGGTTGTCATTCGGTTGGCGATATTTTTAAAATTGGTTACGGCTTATCGGGGCAATACATCATTGGCGTTGTGAGTTTCATCCTTATGCTGCTTGCCTCTCTTGCACAAATCGAAGCGATGGGTCTCGTTATTAACAAATTAACATCTATCCCTTATATACAAAGCGTTTTACTGTCTTCGGTAATATTATTTATCTACACGGGCAAAGGAGGCGTCAAAGCCGTTACCTTCACAGATATTCTACAATTTATCGTCTTGGCCGTAGCCATTCCGCTTATGTTGGGAGTTGGTATTCAAAATTTGGGTGGGATTGAACACTTTGTTCAAGCAATACCTTCCGAATGTTGGCGTGTGACGCCGGAAGGATTGAGGCGCTATTTACCTCTATGCTTTCTCTTTTGTTTACCCACGCTCGCACCCATGTTTATCCAACGTTTACTATTGACGAGAACGGTAAGACAGGGCATTCGCGCTTTTGCAAGTGCCGGCCTTTTTTACTTCTTTCTCATATTTTTTTTAATAGGTATTGGTGTTCTGGCTAAAATTTTGTACCCCAATTTAATCAATGCCGACCAAGCGGTTCCGACACTCGTTCGAGGCTTGATGCCCGTAGGCATCAAAGGATTTGTGCTGGCGGGTTTCCTCGCAATTTTAATGTCTACGGCCGACTCTTCCCTCAACGCAGCAAGTATTGTATTGGCCAACGACTTATTGTTCCCACACTTCAAAAATCTTTCCGAAAAACGAAAATTGAACGTTGTTCGCAGTTTAACTTATGCGTTGGGTCTGGTATGTGTGTTTACTGCTCTATCGTACAACGTTCTTTTTGAAATCGAAGTCATGTACACTATTCTTTCCTTGAGCACTACCCTGATCCCTTTATATTTCTGCATATTTAACCGAAAAATTAATGTACGACACTGTTTTATAGGTATCATTATCAGTCTAACGGTAACTATCCTGTGGCAATGTTTTTTAAAACCGGCTTTAAATATAGATGGCGCCTTCCCTGGATTTTTGGTTCACCTCATGTATTTTACGTTTTTCTACTTCAAAGACGGCCGCCAGAAAATTTTTCAAGATATACAAAGTGAAGGTTTACGCCAATCGTTATCCCAAGAGCCCCTCCAACCACAACCTAATTACAATATGCAACAAAATATCCTTTTGGGTATTTTTCTGCTGGTTGTGCAAATCTTTCCAATACTATTCATGAAAATACCGCCTGCATTTATGAAAGTTGGCTTCACGCTCATTAATGGGAGTGTGGCTAGTCTACTTATATTCAGCAATCAATTTCCTAATTTTTATAAAAAATACTTCGGCATTGTTAAAAGCTTGGCATTGTTTTTATGTTTGCCCGTAACATCCATTTACTTAATATTTTGCGCAGAGAACGGTTGCCTGCACATCGTAAGCTTTGGGTTATCCATTCTACTCATGAATCTGTTGAACGAAGAACGTTCTCTTAAAATGAGTTTGCCTTTAAGTATTGTAATGATTGTTTTGGTTTCCTTAGGCTGCCTTTTGTCCGGACAACTTTTTATAAGGCCAACCCAGATACATGGCTTTCATCTTTTCTATATAATCGGATTTAGTACCGTACTACTTGTGATTTGGGTTAAAAGGAATAGTTTTGTTATGGAAAAGCACTTGTTTGTACGTTCAATTATGCATGATTTAACAACACCCCTCTTGGTTCAGAAAATGATCATTGATAGAAATCCGTCGAATCTGTGGTCGCACAAAGAAAAATCATTGCTTCTAAGGAGCATGAATGAAGCCGCACACATCATCGATTCTATTGCCATTCAGTATCCCGTATTAAATGAGGAAAATCTTAACATGTTGATAGAACACGTGATCGAGCAGGAGCAGTTTATACGTCAAAGTTTAAAAATAGATTTTAAAGCATCGCAAATTTTCAAATTACGTGTGGATCCCTTTTTATTTCAACGGGTTTTGAAAAATCTTATTCATACCTGCATACCTGCTCTTCCAGAAGAATCTCAGGCTACCCTTATCATTCGACTTTCTGAAAATTCAAACAAACAAATTTCCCTTACGTTTGGTGATGGCCTAATATCCACAAAACTTGATCACATCATTCAAACTCAAATAGAGGACAGCAAGTCCTGTAACCTGGGTATTCACTTTCAAGAACTCCAAAAAATTGTTCTTCGGTGGCAGGCAAAACTTTCTATCCTAAAACAAGAAGATGGCATCAGTATTTGCCAAATACAATTTGAGCAAAAGGCTCAAGATTAAATGCATCTAGAGAGTTTACGCATGTGCATTTCTTCACAATAATGAGGAAATGAGTATAACATATTCGCCTCGAGGGGTATTTGAAAAGAGGGTTTGCATACACTGGGAAATGGTTCCTCGAAACAGAGTTTCATTGAGCTTTGTCAATTCACGTGCCACAAAAATTTCTCTCTGGGGTTCCAGAATTTTTTGCAAGCATTCAAACAAGCTCAATAGTCTATGAGGAGATTCATACAAAATAAGCGTTATCCCTTCATGACAATAAGATTCAAGAATTTTTTGCCTATGACTTTTTTTAAGTGGCAAAAATCCTAGAAACAAAAAACGATCGCTTGGGAAACCGGAAACACTTAAACTCGCGATTGCTGCACTGGGGCCAGGAATGGGAACAATGGGAACATTTTCACAATGGCATAGCCGAAGCACGCGAAATCCAGGGTCGCTGATGGTGGGCGTTCCCGCATCACTTACCAGGGCAACCGAAAATCCACTTTGCAGCTTTTGCAGCAGATGTTGTGCGCTCTGTCTCTCGCCGGCATCGCGGTAGGTAAATAATCGTTTGTCTCTTATTTGCAGGTGAGCGAGCAATTTCTGCGTAATACTGGGTGTTTCGCAGGCAATGCAGTCGCACGTTTGCAATATGCCAATGGCCCGCAACGTTAAATCGCTTAAATTTCCAATGGGCGTTGCTACGACATAGAGCGTTCCCTTTTGTGCGCGATGCTTTTCACACAATGTCTGTAGAATATCCATGTACCTTAGCATTAAAGGAAATGCAGTTGATGTAAAACACTTTATGGACGTGAAACATCAGGAAATGCTTGACGTAAATTTGAATCTGACGACAATGATGGTATTATTTACGTGCCTGAAGCAGATCTTTACATAAAACATTGTGGGTGCAAACTGAAATCACATAAACACAGCTAAAACGGTGATTCGCTTTTTAATTTCGATTCTAAACATTATTCCGGAGGGGATTCAGTACAAAATATGCAAAATTTTGGGCAATTTACTGTTTTACCTATTTTCTCCGAGGCGGAGCGTTATTTTGAGCAACTTGTTCAACGTTTTCCCCAAAAAAACGCTGGGTTGGCGCCAACATTTGGCAAAAATAAACTGCCAACGCTGGGTGGAAACCGCATGGGCTTTTCTTGTTTCAAGTTACTGGTCGCAGCAAAAGATCGGCCAACGCATTACCGTCAGTCCGGCTTTGGAAAGTTGGATCAAACATTTTTCACAAAAACCGCATCCCTGCATAGTGTTGGTTCCCCATTTAAACCTAATGGAGACGACCGCATGGCTACCGGCAATTTTTCCAAAAGAAATTGAAATAGGTGCCATTTATCGCCCATTTCGGAATAAATACTTTGAAAATTGGATAAAACAAACGCGCGAGCGCTTTAACCTACAACTCATTTCTCGCAAAAGGGGCATCTTACCGCTGGAAAGAATTCTTAAACACAATGGCATTGTGGGTATTCTTTTCGACCAATCGGCGGGTGATGTTGGCGTCCTAACCACATTTTTTGGGAAATTGGCCTCTTCGACGGATTTACCGGGACGTCTGGTCGAAAAATTCAACGCCGAAGTTGTTACCATCTACCTAAGAAGAACCGGATTTATCAGAGGTGAATTTTGCATTGAAACCATTGCCGGCGAAAAGAAGGCACTCGACGTCACACTTGCGGCCAATCGGTGGCTTGAAAAAAAATTGGTGGACGATGCGTTTTTTTACGAAAATTGGCTTTGGATGCACAGACGTTGGAAAACGCAATGCGAGCCATCGAAGCGTTTCTGTATTGCCCAAAAACGCAACTGCCTTCAGGCCACGATGGATTTTTACAAATGGGATCGTTTACCCCGGAAAACACGTGTCTGGATACGCATGCCCAATTGGTTGGGAGATTGCATCATGACCTATCCCATTCTGTGTGCCCTGAGGCAAGCACGTCCCGACTTTTCTATCCACTTGGTTGCCCAAAACTTCATGGCACCTTGGTTGCAGCGACACTTTCCGGTGGACTACATCCACATGCTGCCCCAAAGAAAATATGTGGCCTATTTTAAAGCGTTTAGACAACTTAGGGCACAATATCCGGAAACATGGATTAATTTTCCAAATTCGATGCGAAGCGATCTGGAAAGTTTCTGTGCCGGAGCACCCCAAAGATTCGGACTCAATAAGAAAATGTGCCGTCCATTCTTAACGCATACGTGGAAGCCAGCATTCCCCATACAATGCCATCAGACTGAACTGTGGTATCAATTTTTTCAGAACTTTGGACTTCAGGAACCCATTTCTCGGACGCCCATCTCTTCAACTTTAACTGGAGATCCAAGGAATGAGGGTTCATTTACGATGGGATGTTTTTGCGGTTCATCCAATACGCCTGGAAAGCGGTGGGGTGTGGCTTATTGGCAGAGGCTCATAGGGGATTTACTGAAAACGTATCCGTCTTCGAAATGTATTTTGCTGGGAAGCCAAAGCGATTACAAAATTTGTATGCAGGTGGCCGCGGGATTACCCAGGGATTTGGTGAGGAATTTGGCCGGGGAAACCGATTTGCTGAGCCTGGAGCAGAGGTTGTTGCAGATGCGCTTTGTGATTGCCAACGACTCGGGCGGTATGCATTTGGCAAACGCACTGGGGGTTCCTACGGTGGGTTTATTTGCCAAAACGCAACCGCAGTGGGGAGGCCCTTACTTTGATGCTCCCACATGCATTGTCCGGGGAACCACCGCATTCATGGAATCCCTGCATCCCCATGTTGTTTATCACCACATCGTACCTTGGCTTTCCGGACTGGAACGCTCGTTGGAAGAACAATGAAACATGCCTGTGGCCTTTTGGGTTCGGGAATCCATTTAGAAATGCAAATGCCGTAATGCTATCTCCCCATTTGGATTCAGCACTGCGGATTGGATAAACTTTTTCATTGACCTCCAT
Source organism: Puniceicoccales bacterium (assembly GCA_031258545.1). Taxonomy (GTDB): domain Bacteria; phylum Verrucomicrobiota; class Verrucomicrobiia; order Opitutales; family UBA9783; genus CABUVL01. The sequence goes on from JAIRMU010000020.1 coordinate 8,543, forward strand.
GGAGATAGTGTGATAATAAATACATGAAGAAGCATTCGATGAGAAGATTAATTAATACCGGCCTTTGTGTGCTGGGAATGATAAACAGTGTATCTTTGTACGCAGCACCCACGGGGCCCTGCCTGGGGCATCTTTTTGATGGAACTCC
>JAIRMU010000001.1 GCA_031258545.1 Puniceicoccales bacterium
ATCGAAAAAAATTTGCCTAAAGGCATCCGATGGTGGTTGTAGCTCAATTGGTTAGAGCACTGGATTGTGGTTCCAGGGGTTGCCGGTTCAAGTCCGGTCTACCACCCCATATTCGGATGCTTGTGCTGGGGTAATTTTAACTTCTGTTCTGCAAGTTACCGTATCACCCAATACAGGGAAATTTGCGTACAATAACAGGCAGCTTGCAAACCGCATTTACAATTTTCAGTTTAGTTATGGATGATGAACCAAAGGTCAAATGTAGAGCCACATGGACATTCGCAAATTTCGTTCGCCGCAGCGCACAGATTTTTTAGCTTTGCATCCATTACAGGGTATGCCTATCGAGATACGTTATATATACTCACACTCACTTTCGTTTACTTCCACCCAAATATTATACCGATACCTGCTCAAGGTTTAATGCCTCCATGGGCAAATGGCCCATGATCCCCTTTGTTTTGCGCCTGAGAGAATTTGCGTGTGCCTTCTATGGCTTCCATTGAACTCAGGGGCATTTTAGGATAGTAATTTATGCCAACAAAGCGGTACCTAACGCAAAGTTAAGTGTGGCTTATGGGTACAGTGTGCTGTTTTTGAACTTGTCATTTCGACCGTTAATTTGAGAATTAAATTATGCAGCAATATTTAGACCTTTTGAAGTTCGTTTTAGATAACGGAGAATGGCGCAAGGATCGTACGGGGGTTGGAACAATCGGTGTTTTTGGGACACAGGTACACATCGATATTTCTCAGTCTTATCCCTTATTAACAACTAAAAACGTTCATTTCAAGTCACTTGCGTACGAATTGTTGTGGTTTTTGCAGGGAGATACGAACATTCGCTTTTTAAAGGATCATGAGGTACGTATTTGGAATGAATGGGCAGATCCGGAAGGCAATTTAGGTCCCGTGTATGGGGCACAATGGCGTCGTTGGCATTGCACCGATGGACATTACGTTGATCAAATTAAAACGGTGATTGAGGGCATTCAACGGGATCCTTTTGGCAGAAGGCATATTGTATCTGCTTGGAATGTAGGTGACTTACCCAAAATGGCTTTGCCTCCCTGCCACACATTTTTTCAATTTTATGTGGGGACTACGGGGACCTTAAGTTGTCAGTTATACCAGCGAAGCGCAGATTTGTTTTTGGGAGTTCCTTTCAACATTGCCTCCTACGCGTTATTAACCTACATGGTGGCGCAAGTTTGCCACTTAAAACCAGGTAAATTTGTACACACTTTGGGGGATGCACACATTTATGCCAATCATTTGGAACAAGTCAAATTACAGTTGGAACGGGAGCCAAGGACATTACCTACGTTGAAATTGGATCCTCATATTAAAAATATCGATGATTTTACTTTTGAGTCTTTTGTAGTAGAAAACTATAACCCTTATCCGGTGATTAAAGCTCCCGTTGCGGTCTAATCCAATGGCTATCTTTAAAGCAATCGCTGCCATGTCACGCAATCGTGTGATCGGGTTGAAAAATAAGATTCCATGGCATTTGCCGGAAGACTTGCAGTGGTTTAGGAAAACAACGTTGCATCAGCGCATTTTAATGGGACGTAAAACCTTCGAATCTCTGGGTTGTAGGCCATTACCCCAAAGAATAAATTATGTCATGTCCCATAATTCGGATGTGGCCAACAAAGATGTGATTGTTGTCCACAGTGTTGCCGCATTGAAATCCGTTGATGGCGTTATTTGGATATGCGGAGGGGCCAGTATTTATCAGAAATTTCTGCCCCTATGCTCGGAAATTATGCTCACCATTGTGAATCAAACGATGGAAGGGGACACATTTTTTCCAGATATTCCTCCCCATTTTAAATTAAGTCATGTGGTGGTAGCGTGTCCAGCGTATATCATTCAATGTTGGACTCGAAGTAGTTAAAACGGATGATTCAATTTGACACATATCGGTCCCATTTGGGTCGGTTATATTTTTTACAATTTATTGTCATATTTTTATGCATTTTACTGGGTATTGCCATCGTTTGGCGGCAATGGATAGAAAATGGCATGTATAGTCAGCTGGGGCAAAAGCAATGTCTGAGACGTATTTTGTATCCGGGCATACGGGGATGTATCTACGATAGAACGGGGAAATTATTGGCAACCAACAGGGATATTTATTGTCTTTACGTAGACCTAAACTATTTTCGCAAAGATATAACACAATTTAATAAGCAGTCCAAAGATGCTGAAACGCAATCGGAACAACTGTGGGCGGTTGTGCACGATGCGCTACTGCCGTATGCGAGAACCATAGGTCCCATTCCATTTGCCGTATCCAAAAAAACTTTATATCGGCATTATTTGCAAAATATTCTGTTACCTTTGGCGATCGCCAAAGATTTGCCCGAGACCATGTACGCAAAATTTGTGGAACAATTACCTACGCATGGTCCCTTTCAGGTCGGCATAGAAAAAGTTAGATATTATCCTTACGGTAGCGTTGCGTGCCACGTTATCGGGCATGTTACCCAAACGTCTCAATTGACGCAAGATGCTTTGCCGGGAAACGATTTGAGAACTTTCTTTTTACCCAAACAAAAGGGGGCTACGGGCATAGAGGCCTACTATGATGACCAACTGAGTGGGCTAAACGGCGGCGACATATGGAGAGTCACCCCATCGGGGCAGGAACAGGCCTGCCTGATATCCTTACCCAGTGTGGATGGTCACGACATTCATTTAACTTTGGATGTTCAGTTACAACAAATATGTGAACAAGCCTTGGTGGGTCGTCGTGGAGCTATCATTATTTTAGCGGTTGATTCCGGAGAAGTTTTGGCACTCGTCAGCAAGCCCGATTTTGATTTAAATGCTTTGACGCCGCGCATATCTGAAAAAGTGTTTCAAAAAATTACGGCGCAAGGCGCTTGGTTGAATAGGGCCATTCAGGGACTGTATCCGCCGGGATCAACATTTAAAATTATTACGTTGGCTGCCTTATTGCAGGCGGGGGTCGTGAACGCTCAAAGTTCGATAAATTGCACCGGAAGTTATACCATTGGCAACCATATTTTCCACTGTCACAATCGTCAGGGGCATGGACATATTACCTTAGATAAAGCCATTCAGACGAGTTGTAACCCATTTTTTTATCACTACGCACTGCGCTGTGGCCCTTCGTTGATTTATGAGGAAGCTCGGAAATTGGGCCTCGGTGATATGACACACATCGATTTACCTTACGAAACACATCATATGCTCGTTCCTTCTCCGTCATGGAAAAAAAAACGTTTGCGAGAGAATTGGACGGATGGCGATACGGCCAATTTTTCCATAGGGCAAGGATTTTTAAGGGTGACACCGTTGCAAATGGCATGCGCAGCAGCGTCTTTGGCTAGAAATAAAAGATGTTCTACACCCCACTTGTGCTCCAATTTCATCTGTACAGAACATTCTAAAGAATCCATTATGACTCACGATCATTGGTGTTTGTTGCTGGAATGTTTGGAAAAAGCGGTTGAATCGGGAACTTCTCGTTTTTCACGCGTCCAGGGGTTAAAATCGGCCGTCAAAACGGGGACTTCTCAAGTGAAGATTGCGGGGACGAACCGATATGCACACGTTGGATGGTTAATAGGATTTGCACCCTCACAGCAACCCAAAATTGCGTTTAGCGTTGTGATTGAGCAGGAAGATTTAATGGAAGAATTTTGGGGAAGTCGTGTGTGCGGTCCCGTGGCGAAAAAGTTTCTCCAATTTTGTTTGGATCAGGGTAAAATTTAATTTTTTAAATGCTGGAAAAATTTGAACAATTTCTTAAACAGAGGGCGTACTCAAAGTATACCTTAAGAAATTATTTATCCATTGTTGCGCGATGGATGGCATTTCTGAAATCAAAAAACGTCACCCAACCGAATGTGGGAACCTATTTGTCGGAATATTTATACCTACGGCAACACAAGGCGGGTAAACGAACGCTGAATAATGATTTATCGGCCCTGAGAACATTTTTTTACTTTTTAGAAGAACGATTTGAAATGCCAATACCGCAAGAAGTTAAGGCGTTGCGTCCCAAATTTGAATCCAGACTACCCAACTTTTTTACGATGGAACAAATTCGAATTTTGTTACAGGCACCGGATAAAAAGTTCTCGGCGGGTCAATTGTCAGACTTTTTGTGGCGTCGCGACAAGGCGATTTTGGAAGTTTTGTACGGGTGCGGCATACGTGTTGGAGAATTGACGCATCTATGTGTCGAAAATGTTCAATGGTCGCAAGGACTCATACGGGTATTAGGTAAAGGCCATAAAGAACGTTTAATTCCCATAGGTAAACCTGCTTTGCATGCACTTCACAATTTATATGCAATGTACCCACCAAAATCTTTGCAAAGTCCTCTTATTTTTAGTGAACACGGAGAAGTCATTTCTGAACGTTCTATCCAATTGATTATAAAACGCTATTTAATTTATGCCCATTTACCACTTGAAATGACACCCCATAGTTGTCGTCACAGTTACGCGACGCACTTGCTGCAAAGAGGTGCCGATTTGAGAATTGTTCAGGAATTGTTGGGACATGCACACTTATCCACAACACAAAAGTATACGCACGTTGACATTGCGCATTTGCAAAAAATTTACGGTCAATCGCACCCGCAGAGTAAAGGTCGTCGGTAGATATTTCAAGCTATGATAACTTTAACATAGGAAATTTCTACCATTTTTCTGCGTTATTATGTTGACGCCTTGTTAAAATTTCGTTTCAATGTTGACCATGTTAACTAATCCCTTAGAGACTGTTCGCTCCAATCCTATCCAGCCAAATGAAACGCCTGGGGCCAGTACATCCGTTGGTTTTTCATCAGAGCGTGTAAAGAAGAATGAAGAATCTTTGCTTAAGGGTTTAGGTAGCTTGGCACGTGAATCCGACATTTCTCAGAGCAATATAACCATGTCAGCGGATGTCAACATTCATAATAGTCATATTCAGCAAAATGAGACGTCGCCTAGTGTGTCCGTGGGATCTTTGTCAGGGCGTGCAAAGATGAATGAAGAATCTTCGTTTGGTTATTTATATAATTTGGCACCTGTACCCAACATTCCTCAGAAAACCTTAAGTGAGCGGCAGGTAAGTCTTCCCAAAGGTAATTTATAATTGATTTTACGGGTTACGTGTTCGAGTATCGCCAATATTTTTCAAAAGTTTTTAAATAAATAGTACACAAAATGTACTTAAAAAAACTTACCCACGGTTTAAACATCGGAATGATGCAAAAGGAAAATGGTAAGTCTGGGAAGTTTCTGCAAGATAATCACAAATGTTATACTCACAAGAGCTGTACATGTATTATTGAAATAAACTTTAAGTTTTGACGATTCTAAATAACATTAGCCGGTTATATGCATTAGAAAACTGAGACTGTTTTTTGAATGACGGGCTTTAGCAGTTGATGAGCACACTTACGTGCCTGCGCAAGTTTACACTTTTCGTTAGGTGTATAAATTTGCTGTAAAGTGCAAGTAAAAAGCGAAGGGCCGCCATGGCCGTGGAGTATAACTTTTAAGGAGCTATGTTGATTATTATTTAAGGCATGCCGGTCACGCGGAAATGGACGCGCTTCGAAACTTTCTTCGTATAAATTATCAAAACTAAGGTAATAAATCCAATTTCTACCTTGTAGCCATTGTTTTTGTTGATCCGTAAAGCCGTCCCAATGAAGCGATTGGTTAAACAAACGAGCGTAAATATACTTTGAAAACGTCCAATGGTCATTGTTTTTCAAGGTTGAATCCATCGTATTTTCGACGTAATGGTAATAGTCGAGGCATTTTTTTTGAGCCCGTGCATCTCGCATTAAAAATTTATTGAAGGCCGGTTGCGATAATAGGTAAGGTTGAACGTATGCGGCCAATCCTAACCATTCACTGGCTAGACTAAATTGATGGCAATGTAACAAAACGGCCACAAGTTGTATATAAGCCAACGAATGGTAGGGAAGTAATCGAATGGCTTCGCAGTAACATTGAAGAGCGCGTCGATAATTGCCTAATCGTGTATGTAAAGCTCCCAAATTTTCCAGTACGTACGGCTGCCAAGGATTAATTTTTAAAGATGATTCAAAATAATAAACGGAATGCCGCATAAGCATGCTTGATTGGGGATACCCCTTTAAAGCAAAAACATTGCCCGCTTGATTGTAATAATACAGGTTGGTAGGGTCCGCTTCAATGGCTTTTGAGAGCTCTATTTCACTTTTTTCTAGTTGTGTATTATACGTTTGTTGAATGAATTTACGGAAATAATAACGGCCTTGAATATCTTTATAACTGTAAAAAAAGACCGTACCTACCATCATGAGAATCAATAATTTTATTCCCAAGGTAGTTGGGGTGTTAAAATGCCGTTTTGCAGGAAAACATTTGAAGTAAATTGTCCAAAGTAGGCCAACGATCAGGCAGAGGGTAGCCGATACGGCAAATATATCCCAAGACCATTCGCTGACAAAACATACGTAGGCGAACAAAGATAAACCGAGTCCCGCAACTAGAAATTTATCCGCAGCGGGCACTTCCTTCTTTTTTAAGAGGCGAAAACTCATTTGAAAACTTGTCAATGCCAACGTGCATAGTCCTAAAAATCCCAACAATCCCCACTCAATTAAATATTGTACGGGAGCCACGTGCAATTGCCAACAATGATGCAGATCAGTTGGATAAGATTTTAAATACAAAAGTGGCGTTGTGGTAATGCCATGACCTATCAAAGGACTGTCCCGAAAAACTTTGAGACCGTCTTGAGCTAAATGCCAACGTTGATTTTGAAATAAACATTTTGGATGAGCAAATAAGCTTCTAGTTTTTGGGCTTCGATATCCCATCAACAGCAAGAATGCCAGTAGGCAGATACTTACCTTGATAATGTTTGATTTTGAAGCACGTATATGGCTTTTTATGTACAAACCTAATGCCGTTATTGTGGTTATTAGGACACAAAGGTAAGCCATGCTACACTCGGATGCTTTTAGGAGTAGAATAGAGAGTAAAAATCCTATACACCAAACAACTTTCCACTTACGTAGGGATTCCCACATAAAAAGGCCTGCAAAAAATGGGTAGGTAAGTGCCGCAAATAATCCCGTATAATTCGTGTAGTCGAAGGGATGGCGCATCTGGTATTTGTCCAAAATCGTGAGAAATTTTATGGGATTTATCAAACAATTCGAAGCCATGTATTGCCAAGGATAAGTAGGTCCAGCTTTGAGTTCATCGCAGGCTAGATCAAGGCAAATGCTGAAGTACATAAAAAAAACAAATGTAATCCCCAATAAACGGATAAAAGCTTTAAAGTTATGTTTTAGACAGGAGCAAAAGAGGTATGCCAGAGACATGGAGGCAAGCGGTATGTCGAGCTCGGAGGCGGATCGAACGGGATAAGGTCCCAAAAAAATGGAAGCCCAAAAGGCAAACAAGAGGAGACCAAAGCCAATGACGAGGGATTTGGGAAAAGAACTAGAAGAAACGCACATCCCATAAGTTCCTGCCACAATAATAACCAGGTAAAATGCTTTAAATAGACAAGCATATTCCCACACAAACCTTCTTGCGGGATAGATGGCGGCGAGAACAAAAAACAGTCCACAGAAAACAATCTCCAAATCAAATTTTGTTTTTCTTGCCCACAACATAGATGATAAGATGTTGTTTTCTTACCAGAAGTCAAGTAAGGATGCGGGCAAAATATCCTCAAAGCAAACATGATTAACGCCTCTTCATCAAGAGGCGTTATCTTTTGAATAATGACTACGGCAAATTTCAATTTAGTATTATCAGAATTTAAACTCCATGTGTTCCGTTTCAGGGTACATTGGATTTGGATAAGTATAAGGAAGAACTGGCGAAGGTGAAAAAGTGGTGGTGTACTGCGTACCGCCAGCTATGCGTTCACTAGTTGTACTATAGACAGGTCTTTGATTGTTGGGTATGGTCTGGGCTTTTTCCAATGCCAAGTTTAACAACGGACTACCACTGGAATTACCGCTAGTATCATTGCCAGCTAAATTTCTTCCAAAAATGGCGTCTCTTCCCGTTAACATGGGCAGTTCAATCTGATAATATCCTATGGGTCGAATCTCAACTCCAGGTAATGTTTCTCTATCCGCAAAAGTATACACATTACGGTCGTAATTCGCTATGCTACTCTCAAAAAACTTATATATCGGGTTACTGGGTTCTGTATGTCGGCAAATATTGGCAATAAAACTATGTATCTGCTGACGCACGTTATCGTAATTTGTTTGGGAAAAACTGAATTGAACCGTATTCCCAAAATCGGACTCAACGTAGCAACGATACAACTCAAGCAACAATCGAATGTTGTTCAAAGACATCTCTCGCACTTGACAAATGTGGGTAAGCAATTCGGAAACCGGTTGGCAAAAATTGAGTTGCCAATACTCTCCCGCTTCCCTCAGCGACGCAACGCGCAAGGTGGTCATAATATGATTTTTAATGGGTCTGCCGACACATCTATCCACATATTCGGAGAAAGTAAACATTTTAAGCATTTTTCCACTAAACATACACCTCATTAAGCCACAGCTGCATACATCCATCAACGTACGAAACCATCCAACACAAGAACAACAACACGCCTCGAGTGCAGCTTCGTCGCATGTACAACAGGATTCAATATACCTTTCCACATGTTCTTGCGAGCATACCATATATGACACCGCTTGATAATAATAGGGCATAACCTGCAGCATTGCTGTAGGTAATCCCAACCAAGGTTCATAACCACTCTGCGTATTGACACAGCAAGGACAAGTACATTCACCTTGACGTTTACGACAACAAAGACTGTCGGTTTCCCAACATCCTACGACAATCGGTGAACCCAAGCGCACATTGCCGCGCGGACCCCAAGCTGCGCGTGGTACGCTGTCCGTTCTTTGTCCATCTAAACCATGCATACCGCCACCGCCACAATTTCTGTAAGCGTCTTCCAGGCTACTTTTAAAATGACTAAAGGCATTGACAAAAAGTTGGGCACTATCTTGCCAAGCGGCTCCTTGGCTGATCGAATCATTTGCCCGCCGCACGTCACTCGTTACGCTACTCCACACATATTTACTTTGTACGCTAAGCGCAATTGCGCCTAAAACAGTTAATATTTTTAGTTTCATAATATTTTTTATTTAAAATTTTCAATCCTTCCTATTTGACTTCGCACAATATATATTATGTCTAGTTTTACTTCTTGTGTGCATACACTCCTTCAAAACGACCACTGTTTACCATTTGCTCCTTTCCGATGCCGAAAAAAATAAATGGGTATTCCGCTTACGAGCATTATGCCCAAAGCCAAAAAGTTAAACCAATCCGAATTGTACAAAACAAAACCGCAAAAAATTAAAGCTAAAGTACTGACAAATATCTGCAGGACTGATTTTACCTTCGTTTGGTACATAAACTTCATGTGTGCTAAAATGGTAGTCGTGTAAAGAGCTATGTAAACGACTATCGACATGTCGAGAAATGCATTTATTTTATCGGCGCATAAGGGCGACTTCTGTAGAAACAATATTACCCCTGTGCCGATGGCCCCTATCCACAGCGCACATCCCGGAGCTCCATGGCGATTAAGTTTTGCGAAAATCCCCGGAAACATGCCTTCCTTTGCCGCCGATTGTGCAATTTGGCCGCTAAAAAACACCCAGGCATTCAGAGAACCTATGCATATTAAAAATGTTGTTATGCCTATGAGATTGTTGTAGGTTCCTCCAAATAATATCAGTAAAATTTTTGCAAAAGGAGCCGCTTCGTTTTCCAGCTGTGCCGGATGGATCACTCCAAATGCTGCAACCGTATTCAATATACAAATCATCGCCACACATGCGGTTCCAAGAACAATGGCCAAAGGTATAGTTTTCCTTGGATTATTAACCACCGATGCCGGCGATGTCCCCTCTTCAAGCCCCACAAATCCCCAAAATGATAAAATCGTCGCTTTTATGAGCGTATCCGCGACGGAAGCATTTTCAGGCGTAAGCTCTGTAAAATTTTCAAAATTCATTCTCGTGAGGGCAACGATCGGCACAATAATCAGCGGCATGATTTTAATGATCGTCAATACGATCTCCACGTTACTGGTCACTTTAATACCTCTTGTGTTCAGCAGCGTTAACAATACGATAATCGTTATTTCCAACATCAACTTCTCTATGGGAGATAAAATGCCCGTTATGGACATCAAATAATTGACCGCTATTGAGATAACAATCGGATTGCACGCCCAGGCACCGCACCAGTATACCCAGGTGACAAAAAAACCAACTTTTTCTCCAAAAAACATTCTGGCGTATACGTGAGGCCCCCCTACCCTTGTCGTCTTAATGCAAAGAAATGAGAACACCAAAGTAATTAGAATGGCACCCAAACATCCCAAGAACCATCCCCCCAATCCCAGCGTCCTGAATCGTGCCATTTGCGCAGGCATTAGAAACGCAGATGCCCCCAATTGTGCCCCAATGACCATAGAAACTAGCCCTAAAAATCCGATTTTTACCCTATTATCTTTGGATTGCATACGTCTCTTCCGTACCGTCTCTTTTTCCCACTTCACACAAATTTGTGTCAAGAAAAAACTAAAGATACCTAAATTCCTTCAACCGCATCCCCTACCCTACTACAGCTGCAACCGATGTCCGGCAATGCGATAGGGCGATGCTGATTTGTTTTCCACTTTTTGGGGACAACATCCATTTTTAATGGGCATCAACACATTGTTCTGTGAGAGATTGGGCAAGGGTTACACAATCACCGCTACGGCTGAGGCCAATGTCCGGCAATGGGACAAGGCAATGCTGATTTGTTTTCCACCTTTTGAAGACAACAATGCATTGGCTTTCGAATCTAGACGGACGCCTGGGGCCCCCAGAGCATCGTTGTAAACTTCTACGGACGTCAGAGACAGGCTTGCCCCAATCCCCACACCCAAAGCTTTTAAAACGGCTTCTTTGGCCGCAAAACGAACCGCCAATGAGGCAAAAGGATTGCCTCGATTCCAGCAATAATGCCATTCGGCCAACGTGTAGATCCGACCAATGCATCGATCCGTAAACTTTTCGACAAATCGACGTACGCGTTCTATTTCAATAATATCGTTTCCTAACCCAACTACACGCATCACATTTTTACTTTACACAGTACGCTTTTACTTCCTCGAACGTGGCCCTCCGGCCCTCAGCCAAGCTTGAATAAATATGTCCAAATCTCCATCCATAACGGCCTGTACGTTGCCCGTTTCCACGCCCGTACGCAAATCTTTAACCATTTGATAAGGTTGAAATACATAGCTGCGGATCTGATATCCCCAGCCAATTTCACCTTTTTCTCCATAAAAACGTTCCATTTCCGAACGTTTTTCATCTTGCATTTTCTCGTATAACCGAGATTTCAAAATTTTCATTGCCGTAGCACGATTTTTGATTTGCGACCGCTCATTTTGGCAGGTAACCACAAGACCTGTGGGTAAATGCGTGATGCGGATGGCAGATTCCGTTTTGTTGACATGTTGTCCCCCTTTGCCACTCGCACGGTAAGTATCGATGCGCAGGTCTTTTTCGTCCAAAGGTACATCCACTTCATCTTCTAATTCGGCAATAACATCCACGGAACAAAACGATGTATGCCTTTTTTTATTGGCATCAAAGGGACTGATTCTAACCAAACGATGCACCCCTCTTTCGGCCTTTGCATAACCGTACGCATTCGGACCTTCCAGGCGAAATGTGACTCGACTGATGCCGGCCTCCTCGCCTTCCTGCAAATTTTGTATGTCCGTGATAAAATTACTCTTTTCGGCCCAGCGTATGTACATTCGCAGTATCATGTTTGCCCAATCGCACGCTTCTGTACCGCCAGCGCCCGAATGGATGGTCACAATGGCGTTATTGCCATCCATGGGCCCCGATAAAAACGATCGCAATTCCATTTGATCGATGGATTGTTCGACGTGTGCAAACATTTGCAACAATTCCGACATCCACGCTTCTCCATCTTCTATGGAAGTATCCTTACAAATCTCCCATAAACTTTTTAGTTCATCCACTTCTTTGGCAAGTACATGCCATTCGATGAGCAGCTTTTTAAGTCCTTTGGTTTCCATGAGAATCTTTTGCGCCTCTTCCCCTGATGACCAAAATCCACTTTCGGCCATCTTATGCTCTAAACACTTTAACCGATCTTCTTTTTCGGTTACATTAAAGAAACCTCCACAGATGACCCGCTTTCTCTAACAAGCTTTGTACGCGCATATTCAAAAGTGGATCCATTAACATAGGTAGTCATATTGCATCATCCCATTTTTTTTTCAACGTGAAAAACGACGAAACTTTTTTATAAAATGCATTTGCAAGAAATTTTACGACTTTGAATGCCTCTGCATAAATTTTGAGTCAATCTACCCAAAGTAACCTATCGTAATATCCTTTTATCCGGGTAAATTTTATAATTCAGGTGGAATAAAACTTGACGCGTAAGAATAGAATGTTTAATTACTGTACCATTTAATGCGTTAATGGAGATTTATACATGGGACAACCAAAAAGAAAACAATCTAAGATGCGCAGCCGATTAAGACGCGGTGCTAACAATTTTAAAATGCCCCAATTGGTCAAAGATCCTACCGAAGGTAACTGGGTGATGCGTCATCACGTTAGCGTACATACGGGGACATACCACGATAAACAAGTTGTTGAAGTTGACTTGTAATTTGTTTTTCAATGCAGGAAAATTTTAGTGGATTACAGCGGCATTTGCCAAGAATAGCCGTGGATGTAATGGGTTTGGATTTTGGGCCCGAAGAGATGCTTTCCGGAGTTTGTTCTGCATTGCAAACTGATGGACACCGCTTTGAGAAAATATATTTAGTGGGCGATGCAACCGTTTTGACGCCTCTTTTGGATCGTTACGGGTTTAACGAGTCTTCGGTCGTGGAATTTGTTCACGCTCCGCAGGTTATTGAAATGCAGGAAAAGCCCATTTATACCCTAAAGCACAAAAAAGATGCTTCTATGTTTCGCGCCATCGACCTGGTGAAAAATGGGACAGCGGATGCCATTTTAAGTTGCGGGAATACGGGGAGTCTCATGGCCGGAGGTACGTTAAAGCTAGGGCCTATTGCAGGCGTTGAACGTCCTGCATTGGCAAGTGTCATTCCGACAAGGCAACAGCGATTTATATTGATAGACGTGGGAGCCAACCCGTCTTCGACGGCAAAACATTTGGCCCACAATGCAATTTTAGGTTCACACTACGCGCAGGCTATTTTAGAAAAAACCAATCCACGGGTAGGTTTACTTACGATCGGTACGGAAGAGGGTAAAGGGAATGAAATCGTGCATGCGGCCCATTCAATTTTGAAAAATTTGTCGCTACCCAATTTTAACTATCAGGGCCTCATCGAAGGTTTTCACCTATTCAATAACACCGTTGATGTCGTCGTATGCGACGGCTTTGTGGGTAATATTTTACTCAAAACCTGCGAATCTCTCTTCTATCATTTAAAAGAATATTTAAGGGAAGAACTACAAAAAAACTACATGAGAAAAATGGGCGCCTTTTTATCGCAGGGTGTTTTTCTTAATATGAAAAAACAATTTTCTCCGGAGCATTTTAGCGGAGCTCCACTTTTGGGATTGAATGGATGGGTTTTTAAGTCGCACGGTTCCAGCAGGGAGAAATCCATTGCCGGGGCTCTTCGCACATGCTTAAGGTGCTTGGAGGCGTATGATCTGAAAAACATACAAAACGACATTGCGGCCACGAATCTGACGATAGAAAAATTAAAAGGAGAGGAATAAGTGCAACAGGGATCCGTCATCATTCGCGGTGTTGGTTCTTATCTACCGCGCAAGATTCTTACCAATCACGATCTTGCTTCAATGGTTGACACTTCTGACGAATGGATTCGAACGCGCACAGGTATTTCCCAAAGGCATATTGCGGATATTCATGAAACTTGCTCTGATTTGGCCTATGTGGCTGCGAAAAACGCCCTCGAAGACGCAAAGCTGAAGCCGAAAGATATTGACCTACTTATTGTGGCAACCATGACACCCGATATGATATGTCCTTCTTCGGCTGCAATTTTACAAGCCAAATTAAATTTGCGTAGGGTAATGAGTTTTGACCTCAATGCTGCTTGTTCTGGCTTTGTATACGCCCTTGAAGTTGCGACTCGTCTACTGCAAAGTGGAAATTTTTACAAACGTGCACTGGTGGTTGGGGCAGAAAAAGTATCCTCCATCGTCGATTGGGAAGATCGATCTACCTGCGTACTTTTTGGGGATGCAGCAGGTGCATTCGTTTTGGAATATGCATCAACGGAACATCTTGGCATTCTCGATACCGTTTTAGGGGCCGACGGTAGTTCCTATGAAATATTGTATATGCCTGCAGGGGGTTCTCGGCATCCAGCGACTGCAGATACGGTGGCCCAAAGGCAACATTTTATCAAAATGAACGGTAAAGAATTATTTAAAGCATCCGTTCGTTTTATGGGAAAGGCCATTGAAGAACTATTGGAGCGGAATCATCTTACAAAAGCTGACATTGCTTGTCTTATACCGCATCAGGCCAACTTGCGTATTATTCAATCTTTGGCCCAATCCCTAGGGTTGTCCATGGATCGTGTCTTCTGCAATTTGGAAAACACCGGAAATACGTCTTCCGCATCTATCCCCGTCGCTTTTGCGCAAGCTAAAAATTCTCATCATTTTCGTTCGGGTGATTACATCGTGCTCGTTGCTTTCGGTGGTGGACTCACCTGGGGAGCAACACTCATCAAATGGCCGTAATATGTTACTAAAATTTTAATTTTTCCGATGAATAAATCTATCTGTCTACTGAGTCTTTTATTTTTAATGGGAGGTTGTGTAAATCGTGTACACGATCCAATTTCCCCCCAGCAATTGACATTAAAGTCACCGCAACGAGAACAAGTTGCAAAAGAAATTTTTAAACAAGCGGAGCAAGCACAAACGCAGGGGCGCATTGCTGAAGCTATAAAAGAATACCAAATAATCTGCAAAAAATATGCGGAAACAGACATTGCGCCTCAAGTGCATCACATCGTGGGACGTCTGTATATCCAAAGGGGGCAATATGCCAAAGGTATCGAGCATTTCCAATTTATTGCCCACAATTATACTCAGTATGAACGTTACGATGACGTGGTTAGGGAACAATTTGAAGTTGCAGAAATTTTCATGCACGGATGCGAAAAGCACCGTTTCAAATTTTTTCCTTGGGGTAAGGATACTTCCACCGCAATCGCATTTTTTCAAGGCGTCATATCTATGGCTCCCTACACCGATTACGCACCTCGAGCTTTGTTTTGTATAGCGCAGTTGGAATTTGAAGATAAGCACAAAGTTAAAGCCATTGAAGCCCTGGATCGCTTAATTGAAGACTATTCGGGTCATCGATTGGTCCCCGAAGCTTATTTACTCAAGGGAGATATCTATTTATCTTTAGTTTACAGTCCGCAAAACGATCAAGGGGCTACCCAAAAGGCCATACAATGTTATGAAAATTTTTTAATACTTTTTGAAAAATCTCACCTTGTATTTAATCTTATCCAACGTGCTCGAGATAGCTTACGACATGCACAAGAATTATTTGCCCAAAGTCGCTTAGTTTTGGGTGATTTCTTTTTATACAAACGCCATTACGGTGCCGGAGCCATCCAATTTTACAACGAAGCCCAACTCATCGCGCCTTCTACCGACATTGCAATGCAAGCCAATAAGCGCATTGAGAGTATTTATACCCATGCACCTATTCCGACCACCTGGGCCGATAAAGTTTTTGGAATTTTTCAACACGTTCCGCCAACCCCAGCTCCGCTGCAGTAAAGATAATTTTTAATTTCCGGTGGATCCATCAATTTATTGTGTACACGTTGAAACCCCCATCGGTATCATTGTTCTAAAATCCACACAGGGATACTTGACGCAAGTTTTACTGCCCAATGCGTTCTCTGCACAGGATGCGGTTGTACATGGGACTCCTCTGCTCGATTTAGCCAAACAACAATTGCTGGACTATTTTAATGGGAAAAGGACATCATTTACAATACCGTTGTCGTTTGAAAAATCTCCATTTTTTACGGCAACGCTCAATTACTTACAAACAATTCCCTACGGCACTACAATTTCCTACAAAACACTTGCCATCGCCGTACAGCATCCGCGTGCAGCTCGCGCCGTAGGACGTGCATGTAATAAAAATCCGCTTCCCATTTTTATCCCTTGTCACCGTGTCATTGGTACCGATGGGCGGTTAACCGGTTACGGAGGTGGATTATTTATTAAGCGATATTTACTAGAATTAGAAAAAGCGCATTGTATGCTTGAATAATCGTGAAGTTACTTAAAAACACTTTACAAAACCGTACATTTGTCTAATCTATTAAAGGAATGTGTCGCAAAAAAATAATTTCCATCGTAAGTAGTTTATTATGCCTTAATGGTTGCCATTCGATTCAAAAAGAGGTCAGTGTTAATGCATGTACACCGTGGGTGCCTGACCACAGCATGGCCCTTAATTATGACTTTTTATCGCCCCAAAAGACACTTGTTGGAAAATATTCCTTATCGGAACTTATTGAAACGGGTCTTAAGTTTAATCCACAAACAAAACATGCGTGGTGGCATGCCAAAGAAGCTTTTGCCAACCAAGGGCGAGCAGAAACTAGTTTTTTCCCCAGCCTAGATGTGTCTGCAAATATTAACCGAGAACAAGTCGGGGAAAAGGGATCCCAATCCACGCAGCGAATTGATAATTGGGGACCCGCGGTAACGTTGACCTACAAAGTATTTCAATTTGGAGCCGATGCTGCGGCTGCCAAAAGTGCAGCCCATGTGTTGCACGCAGCCAATTACGCATTTAATCGGCAACTTCAAACAACGGTTTTTGAAATCCAGCAAGCGTTTTACAATTTTTCTTCTGCTTATGCAAAAATAGAAGCCCGCGAAAGCTGTCTGCAGGATGCAACCCTATCTTTTGAAGCCGTCGCGCAAAGAAAAGAAAACGGTTTGGCGCGCATACAGGATGTATTGCTTGCCAAAGCGGATAAATTGCAAGCAGAGTACGAATTACAAGCCGCAAAAGCAGATTTAGAAAGCTGCCGTGCTACTTTGGCAACGACGGTGGGTGTACCCATTGCCGCAGATTTTTCCATCGAAACGGATTATTTAAACACGGAGACGCAAAAACCCCTTCGCGATATCAAAGGTCTGATGCAGGAAGTCCTTCACAAACGTGCAGACTTATTGGCCAATGAAGCAACGTTGGAGGCTAAAAAGTGGTCCCAAAGAGCCACACATCGAAGTTTTTTACCCGCACTTTCATTGCGTGCTCAAACGGGTGCGTTAAAGCATAAGCATAATTCTCGTTGGCAAAGAAATTATGGATTATCGGCAGGGATACAATGGAACATATTTTCTGGATTTGACAGCCAATATAGCGAGCTAGCCAGTTATACGCAGTGGAAAGAACAGAAGTATGCGCTTCGTCAACAAAAGTTGGAGGCGCTACGCCAAACGTGGACAGCGTTTCATGCATTTCAATCTTCCGTTCAGCTTTCTGAAGCTTCCAAAGCCCTTGAAGAGGCTGCCCAAGAGGCACTTAATGCCATTCGTACGGGCTACAATACGGGGATCAATAGCCTACTTGACCTCCTTGCTGCCCAAAAGACTTTGGCAAACGCCCGCCTAAACTACATTCAAGCCAAAACAAACGTAAAATTGAACCTAGTGCAATTGGCTTACATCACAGGCCAATTGGATCTAAAAACACCCACGCAATTCAATCTATAAAATTTTTATGCACCGCAAAAATAAACAATGGCTTTACTATACAATCGCAACTGCCGTATCCATTGCCCTTTTAATATTGTGCAAAGTGGTGGGTAATCTATTTCACAAAAAACCGGAAATAAGGCCCCCCATGCAATTGTCCATAAAGGCTGCCGTTCCTTTTAAAACATCCGTTCAACGTTATATCGACGCTGTCGGGCAGTGTACCGCTTTCGAAAGTCTAATTTTGGTACCCCAAGTGGAAGGAGAGCTGATAAAAGTTGCACGTAAAAATGGCGGTGCCGTAAACAAAGGTGACCTCCTATTTGAAATCGATCCCAGAAGTCTTATGGCCAGCCTAAAGCAGGCGGAAGCTCAACTGATAATTGATAAGGCGCAATTGCAACTACATCAATCCCAGTTACAGCGATCCGAAATGTTGAAAAGTGGTGACTTCGTTTCGCAACAGGAATACGACACTTACAAAGCAAATGTCGCAATGTACGAAGGTCGTGTAAAATTAGATGAGGCTGCGTGTACGCTCAAACAAGTTGATTTGGAACATTGCTTTATTAGAGCGCCTTTCGACGGTGAACTTGGTAAATCAACGGTCAATGCGCACAGCTTTGTGAGCAAGGGCACAACGCTTGCGACACTTAATCAAATGCAGCCCATTTACGCAGATTGTTTCTTGTCTGAAAAATATTTTAGTCCTCTTTGGAAGGCGAAGAATATCCCCAACAATCATATTGTTGTGGAGGCTCGTTTATTGGACGACAATTCTGTTGTGCAGTATGGAGAACTGGTATACGTTGATAACGTCGTTGATAAAACGACGGGCAGTTTTTGCGCGCGTTCTGAGTTTAAAAATGAAGACTGGGGATTTTGGGAAGGCCGTGCGGTCGATTTAAAAATTTATTACGAAGTACTCAACAATATTCTTTTGGTTCCCGAAGCTTCCATTCACATGGGGAATAAAGGTTCTTTTGTGTACGTTATCAATGCTCAAAACGTGGCCGAAATGCGTTACGTCAATGTGGGTCAAAATTACCAGGAATGGGTGGTTATTCATTCTGGCCTTGAAGGTAATGAAAAAGTTATTGCCGAAGGACATGCCTTATTGGCTCCTGGCTCACACGTGGTTGTTTCTTCTATGCTCCCTGCACCTCAATTGAATCCGATGTAAATAATAATTATGCGTTATTGGGTAAAAAAGTTTTTGTATGAAAAGTATTTGTGATCCATTTATTCGTCGGCCAATTGCTACAATATTACTAACGCTGAGCGTAACGTTTCTGGGGATTGCTTGTTACCAAAAACTACCTGTGGGCGCACTTCCCAATGTTGATTATCCCGTTATTAACGTTTCTGCAAGCTTCCCGGGCATGAACCCAGAAATGGTGGCCAACGCAATTGCGAGTCCATTGGAGAAAGAATTTATGGAAATTGATGGACTGACCGAAGTATTATCGGAAAGCCGACTTGGTTTTACCTCGCTAACGCTTAATTTCAATTTGGATAAATCTATTGATGCGGCCGCAATGGATGTACAAGCCGCCATAACACGGGCAAGTAGCAAGTTACCCAATGATATACCTTCTTCCCCCACATACAGAAAAAAAGATCCCAACAGTGATCCTATTTTTTTTCTAGGGTTAATTAGTAACAGTCTTACATCAGGTGCTTTATACGACTACGCAAAAACAAAAATTGCACAGCTCATCAATAAAGTAGAAGGTGTTTCGCAAGTTCAAGTATACGGCATTCCCAAAGCCGTGCGGATTCACCTAGATTTAAGAAAATTAAAAGTTTTAGGCTTATCGGTTGAAGACATAACGCACGCGGTACAAAAAAATTCACTCATGCTGAGTATGGGGAAATTTAAAGGTGCCACCCACACATTAACCCTAACCTCTAACGGTCAGCTGGATCAATCTAAAGACTATGGCGATATTGTCGTCCGAGAAACGAAGGGAAGACCGGTTTACCTAAAAGATATTGCAAAATGTGAAGATGCCCTGGAAAACGACGATTTTTTGGCAACTTTCTGGGGAGAAGATGCTCAAAATTTTGATACAAATATCATGCTCGCCGTGAGTCAGGCTCCCGGTGCAAATACCGTTGAAGTATCCCAGAGAATTAAAGCCATACTTCCCGACTTGTACAAATCTCTGCCGCCGTCCGTAAAATTAATTCCCATTTACGACAAATCAAAGAGTATACTCGACTCCATTAATGAGGTCAAAGAGACCATTTTTATCGCATTTCTGTTGGTTTCAATCGTCATTTTTCTGTTTTTAGGTCGTGCTCGCGAAACGCTTATTCCGGTCGTTGCCATGCCGTTATCTTTGCTGATTACGTGTACGGTGATGCATGGACTGGGGTACAGTTTGGACAATTTGTCCCTCATGGCTCTTACCTTGGCAATTGGCTTTTTAGTGGATGATGCCATCGTGTTTTTGGAAAACGTTGTACGGCACATGGAAGCAGGACTGGGGCCTTTGGAAGCAGCCTTTAAGGGAGCTCGAGAGATCAGTTTCACCATCTTATCCATGACATTTTCGCTAATGGCCACGTTTTTGCCCATTATTTTTATGGATGGACAGATGGGTAGAATTTTTAGAGAATTTTCCGTCACGATCGTGGTCGCAATTTTTGCATCCGGACTCGTATCCTTGACGGTTACGCCGGTCATGTGCGCCCGCTTTTTAAAAAAACACAATTTGGATGAAAAAACATGTGTGGAACGTTTTGCAAACTCTTTGGAGCATACTTTTATCGGGTGGTATCGTCAGCGTTTGCAATGGTTTTTTCAACATCGTTGGATTTCTTGGTGGGCTTGGACCCTGTGCATCGTTATCATGATCAGTTTATTTATTTCTATCCCAAAAACTTTTCTCCCCACCGGTGATAGTTCTGCTATTATGGGTATGTTTATGGCACAAACTGGAACTTCACCGCAGCAAATGCATCAATATCAGCATAAAGTAAGAGAAGTTTTATCTAAGCACCCTGCGGTAAAATACACGCTCAATGTCAGTGGTATTGGAGATTTTATGGCCGGGAATCAAGGGATAGCGATTATAATGCTCAAAGCGCCCAAGGAACGTACTTCAATACGAGGCAATAAGGACGTATCCATTGCAGCCATTGCACAAGAATTGCAGGGTATGTTATTTCAGGTACCTGGCATTTTACCGCTCATGAGACCTATGCCGGTCCTCAACATTCAAACCAGTTCTGCTGATGGTAAACGAGGTAAATACGTTTACACGCTTACGGGTATGGATACTCAAAAAGTTTACGCAATGGCAAACATTTTGAAGGAAGCTTTTTATCAAATTCCGGGGATTGATCCAAGTTCCATCAATTCCAATGTCGAACTTAATAACCCGCAGTTATTTATTAATTACAATAGAAACCGTTTGTTTCAATTTGGATTAACACCTTTGTCGTTGGAAAGTACGCTGAAAGAAGCCTATTCCATGAACTATGCCTACCTCATCAAGGGCGATTATGAACAGTATCAAGTTTTAGTTTCGGCACAGGATCAGCAAAGAACGGGAGCGGAAGATTTATCCTTGCTCAGTGTCCCCAATACGAGCGGAAAAGTCGTTCCCATAGATACGCTCATCAATATCCAAGAAAAAATAGGCCCCACAAGCGTTTTTCACAAAAATAATTTTCCATCCGCCAGCATATTTTTTAATTTAAAGGGAAATGCCGCTCTCGGAACAACGGTAAAACAAGTTGAAGAGGTAGCTCAGAAACATTTATCGACGGACATACAAGGGGAATTGGGGGGTGAATCTAAAGAATTTTTATCGTCCATACGCAGCTTAAGTTGGTCATTGTTGTTGGCCGTTTTTGTTATGTACGTTGTATTGGGATGCCTTTACGAACATTGGATTCACCCATTGACGGTACTTTCAACCATACCCGTTGCTTTGGCCGGAGGTTTGTTGACCGTACGTATGTTTAATACCGACTTTTCTTTGTACACATTCATCGGTTTATTTATGCTCATGGGTATCATTAAAAAGAATGGCATTATTCTCATTGATTTTGCGGTTGAAAAGGAACGCATTGGCAAGACTTCGGAAGAAGCCATTATGGAAGCTTGCTGTGAACGCTTCAGACCCATTTTAATGACAACGGTCAGTACCATATTTGGAATTCTTCCCATCGCACTCGGATTTGGGGCCGATGGGGCATCCCGCATTTCTTTGGGACTCAGCGTGGTGGGTGGACTCATATTTGCTCAAGTCCTGACGCTGTTTATTACACCTGTCGTATATTTGGGAATGAATCGTTTTTGCAAGGTACAATTGGACTAAACGATGTCAAAGGGCAAGATTCTGGTTGCCTTATCGGGGGGAGTGGATAGCGCTGTATCCGCATATCTATTGAAAAAAGCAAAGTACCATGTGCACGGAATATTTTTCCGGTCTTGGCAGAACGAAACGGAACTTTGGAAAGCGTGTCCATGGAAAGAAGATTTAGCGTCTGCACAGGCAGTTGCCAATCACCTCGCCATTCCTTTTGAAGTTGTTAATTTTATTGAAAACTATCGACAACAAGTGGTGAATTACCTCATTGAAGGCTATCGGTCCGGACAAACCCCTAATCCAGACATCATGTGCAACCGTTATATTAAATTCGGTGCCCTCGTTGAGCACATGCAAAAAAATGGATTTGATGGTATGGCAACGGGTCATTATTGCAAAAAAAAAGTACATGCAAATACGTTTTCCGTTCATGAAGGCTCCGATAAAAATAAAGATCAGAGTTATTTTTTATGTTTGGTAAAAAAAGAAAACCTGGAGAAAGTTTTATTCCCCCTAGGTTATAGAACCAAGAAGGCCGTTCGTACGATCGCACAAAATATTCGATTGCCCAATGCTTTGCGAAAAGATAGTCAAGGCATATGTTTTTTAGGGAGTAAAAAAACCAACATTCACCATTTTCTCGAACAATATTTACCTCGTAAGCCAGGAGAGGTGGTTGATCTCAAAGGGAATGTCCTTGGTACACACCGAGGGTTACATTTTTTTACCATTGGGCAAAGGAAGGGAATCCGTCTTCCGTCCAACAAAGATGACGAACATTATGTGGTAATTTCTAAGGATTACGCACACAATCGTTTGGTAGTCGGGTTTGATCATGCAAATGTGCAAGGGCTTTATCAACAGGATGCCCAGGTGAATTCTTTGAATTTTTTAGAAGCAAAACCTGCGCCTGGAGAACGATTATTGGCCAAACCGCGCTATCGAGACGCATCGCAAAATATTACTTGGCAATGGTTGGAGGCATCGTGTGCTGCAATACACTTCGACCAACCGCAACGTGCACTGGCCGTCGGACAGGTCGTCGCTTTCTACAGAGGCACCTGCCTGATAGGTGGCGGTATTTACAGTCATTTAAGATAAGTAAAGCTTTTTTGAGGGGTTGTGACCTGATATTCCATATTGGGCTTATGAATTGGCATTTAACTTGCTTTGTCGCCAGGCATGGTAATTACAAATGATCCACATATTCACACTCCAGCTGCAGACAATTCAGGGCTACCAACCAATACTATTGGGAAGACCATGAATGGGAGAACGGCAGAAATAAATCAAAAAATATCAACAAATATTGCTCAAAAAACTAAAGGATTTTCTGCATTTTTAAACAATGTTTTTACATTGGGGCAACGCAATGTGGCTCTCAAAACTCTTGCGACTTCTATAAACACAGGTCAACTTCTTGATCCAAAATATGAAAAATATTTACCCCAAAGTACATTGTCGCTCTACAAACAGCTCAAAGTAGCAGTCGAAGATGGTAATACTTTAAGATCTCTTTGGGATAACCGCAATCCTATTCCATTGGGCGCAGGTGGATTTGGAGAAGTTTATGGTAGTTCCGATGGCAAGTACGTTTTTAAAAAAATGAAAGCTATTGCCGATGCTGACGACATTGAAAGTGAAATCAGCGCTAACAAAATTCTTATGTCTGGAATGCAAACGATGCAGCAGTCTTCGGAAGCTTTTTATACGCAAAGCGTGGATTTTGTTACCGCATACAAAGGTGTTTTCAATTTGGAGGGTGAAGATGTTATTGTGTTTGAAAGAGCTCCAGGATCAGAGATGGGAAAATATTTAGGAGACAACTCCATCAGGAATAGCAATGATCTTACGGTACATTCCAGAATGTGTGCAGAATTTGCCAACAGTATTGCCGTTACGCACAAAGCTGGCCTCGTTCACCGCGATATAAAACCTGAAAATGCGATGGTACATGTGGCTCCCGATGGTATTGTAACCACTAAATTAATTGATCAAGGGGAGGCGTGCCAAAACACAGATAAAAACAAATTGTCACGACGTGCGGGTACATCTAATTTTATGGCTCCCGAATATCTAAAATTACCCCGTATTATTTCCAGTGCAGTGGATGTTTATGCATTGGGAATAACACTTGTGAATAATTTTTTTAACAAAGCACCCATCCAAGATTTCGTTTCAGATGGATTTTGGAAAGAAGACAACCCATTGTCGGCTGACGAGGTTAAAACAATTAATACCAAAATACAACAATATGCTCCCGGTTGTGATATTGCATCTTTTAATCGGCAAAATTTCTTTGAAAAAATACTGGCAAACCCTGAAAAATATAAACCTTTATTTGATCAAAACAATGTGTACTCGACGGACCAATTTCAATTTCTTTGCGGACTCATCAGGGACTGCGTTAATCCTGATCCGGCGGCTAGACCTTCGGCGGCGCAAGTCGGATATTGTTTAGAATTTTTTGCGGCCTGCATGGACGATAATGCCAGAATTGAAGCGCATAATGCAAAGCCAGAAAACAGAGATAATCAGCTCGAAAAAGTTACGATACCTCCCTATCAAGACATCATGGCATTGGCTAAAGAGGATAGACCTGTCAAACAAGAGCAACCTGCTTAATATCACATATGTTGGCCCCAGCAGTTTCCTACTAAAGCTGACTAAGGCGTATGTGACACAATGACTTGCTCATCTTGATGGTCGATCTTTACATGGGCGCCCTCGGACAATTCTCCTGCGATGATCTTACGCGCCATCACATCGCAGACATGTTTTTGAATGGCCCTTTTTAAGGGACGCGCACCGTAAACGGGATCATAACCTATTTCGCACAACCATGCCTTGAGCGGATCGCCAAAGATGATGGAAATCTTTTTTTCTTCTAGTCTCTTGGCAAGGTCTTGCAGCTGAATGTCTACAATGCCTCGCATCTCCTGCGTAGACAAGTTGTTGAAAACCAGTATCTCGTCCAGTCGATTGAGCAGCTCGGGCCTAAAACTTGCCCTTACAATTTTCATCACCTCCGCGTGTACCGATGCTTTAGATAGAGATGCGTTAAGGAAAAATTCCGAACCTAGATTGGAGGTTAAGATGATGATAGTGTTCTTAAAATTGACGTTGCGGCCCAAGCCATCCGTTAAATGGCCTTCATCCAATACCTGCAGTAAAATGTTGAAAACATC
Source organism: Puniceicoccales bacterium (assembly GCA_031258545.1). Classification (GTDB taxonomy): domain Bacteria; phylum Verrucomicrobiota; class Verrucomicrobiia; order Opitutales; family UBA9783; genus CABUVL01. The sequence continues at coordinate 25,350 of JAIRMU010000001.1, forward strand.
GTTGTGAGCTTTCTCAACTTCATCCAACAACACAACGGAATAGGGACGTCTTTTGACCGCTTCCGTCAATTCACCTCCCTGTTCGTATCCAACATATCCCGGAGGTGCTCCAATGAGTCGAGATACGGCATGCTTTTCCATGTATTCCGACATATCGATTCGAATCATGTTATTTTTATCGTCGAATAAAAATTGAGCCAGTGCCTTCGACAATTCCGTTTTGCCAACACCCGTTGGACCTAAAAATAAAAACGAGCCTATGGGCTTACGCGGATCCGCAATGCCGGCTCTTGATCTTCGAATACAATCGGCCACGGTATTTACAGCTTGATCTTGTCCAACAACGCACTCCTTGAGTTTTGATTCCATCGTCAACAGGCGTTCTTTTTCCCCCACAAGCATTTTTTCAACGGGAATACCTGTCCAACGAGACACCACGGTTGCAATATCATCTTCCGTTACCTCATGGTGCTTGTGAGTTAGGTGTTCGTCCTTTTGGAGTGCTTGTAATCGCTTCTGCAATGCGGGAAGTTTGCTGTATAGCATTTCGCCCGCTCTGGCAAAATCGGCATTACGTTGGGCAATTTCGGCATTATTTTTGGTTGCTTCAATTTGACCCTTGATGCGCTTTATTTCCTCGATACTCTTTTTCTCTAAATTCCATCGCGCGTTAAGCTCGGCGGACTGTTTACCCAAAGTCTCAAGCTCGGCCTGAATCTTTGCAAGCCTCTCTTTAGACGCGTTGTCCGACTCTTTTTTCAAAACTTCCTGTTCAATCTTCAACTGTATGATTTTACGGTCTAGCTCATCGATTTCTTCCGGTTTTGAATCCATGGTCATCTTCAGACGACTTGCCGCTTCATCCATGAGATCAATGGCCTTATCCGGCAAAAACCGATCGCTTATGTACCGATGCGAGTAAGTGCAGGCGGCAATGACAGCCGCATCACTAATTCTGACACCATGATGCAACTCGTATTTTTCCTTGAGACCCCTCAAAATTGAAATCGAATCCAGTACGCTCGGTTCGCTCACAAATACGGGTTGAAATCGCCTCGCAAACGCAAAATCTTTTTCAATGTATTGACGATATTCGTTCAAAGTCGTTGAACCTATGCAACGCAGTTCTCCCCTTGCCAAAGCAGGTTTTAGCATATTGGAGGCATCCATGGCACCATCCATTTGCCCGACTCCCATAAGTGCATGAATTTCGTCGATGAATAAGATAACGTCGTTATGTTCAGAAACTTCCTTCAAAACCGCTTTTAACCGCTCTTCGAATTCTCCGCGATACTTGGCTCCGGCAATTAATAACCCCATGTCCAATGCCATGACTTTTTTATCTTTAATGGAATCCGGAACATCACGATTGATAATCCGGCAGGCCAATCCTTCCGCAATGGCCGTCTTACCTACACCAGGCTCACCGATTAAAATGGGATTATTTTTTGTACGCCTCGACAATACCTGAATGGTTCTTCGAATCTCCTCATCTCTGCCGATAACGGGATCCAATTTACCTTCATTGGCAAGTTGTGTGATATCTTTGGCATACTTGCCTAAAGCTTCAAAATTTGCTTTCGATTTACCTGCATCATTTACTTGATTCATATCAACCGTCTCTCCTTATTCTCTTATGAATGTTGTCAAATATCAAACCGTAAGGATATACGAAAACTTACTGGGTTAAGCAACTTTCTTTTAAACTATTCATGTCTTCGCCAACTGCAGCAAATATGCAGCGATGGAAGGGATACAAAGCAATATATGTTCAAAAACCTGCATATACGTATTTTCATCGCCGGAAAACGGATCAAGAATTTCTTTGCCGTCCAGCCATTGACTCATGAGAAATGTTTTACCCGAAGGTGCAGAAAATTGATCTTTTAAACAATCTAAATGCTCCTGTGTCATCGTTAAAATTACATGGGATGCGTGTACGGACGACGACGTTAGTGCGGTAGACCTATGCATGGACAAATCCAAATGGTATTCGCGCGCAACCTCGAGCGCTAAAATGGATGCCGGTCGGCCTTCACGGGCGTAAATCCCCGCCGATCTCACTAAAAAATAATCTTCCTGCTGCGGATAATTCTTTTTTATAAAGTCTTCCAAAGCCACTGCAGCGAAAGGGCTGCGGCACGTGTTGCCGGTGCATACAAATAAAGGTTTAATTAAGTTCATTGCCTAAATAATTGCGGGACTTTGTATGTTTGGGTATCCAACAGCCAGTTATCCTGCGTGAGTGCACAATAGAAGGAAACATCTTTGACATCGTCTTTAATTGTGACGGCAGGGAATATGGAATGTCTCACATCCCATGTTCTTTTTACACCATCCAAATAAGTGGGATTGCATACGATATATTCGCCTCGACGCAATGGAGCTTCCATTTCCTGAGGGATTGACTGCCCAATTTCGTCCTTTAAATCCAATAAATTTGCCCGATGTTGATCTTGATTTTGGACGAACAAAATCCTCGAAATACCCTCTTTATCCAACAATAGGTAACTGCCTACGGGGTCCAGCAAATAATATTCTACAATGTCATAATTTTTTAATAAATTTTCAAAAAACGTTTGAAATTGCAAATAATAAACCGCAAGAGGAAACTGAGGTCGACTGCCTACGGCTTCAATAATTGTTTTTGTAATCTGCTGAAAATAGGCTCTTTGCGCTTTCGTGAGTATCTGCACAATATTTTCAAAATCACTTATTTCTTGCTTACGCACAAATCGCTGGATGAAACCTTCGTTGAAAGCCTTGATTACAAAATCATGTTCCAATTGCCCCGTAAGAAGAATTTTTTGAATATTTTTATCTCCAATGGCCTTGCAAAAATCAATGCCCGTACCTTGATCCCCCAAATCGTAATCGGCAACAATCACAGAAATTTGAGATAAACGATTAGGATTGTACGCTACACGATGCAAATCGAACACGTTGACCGTCAGGGCATAATTATTGATTTGAAATGTGTCTAAACGCTTTAGCAGGTGCGCAAATAGTTCCTGCCGATGGGTCATTTGATCGCTTGCATGGATGTAATTTAAAGCTTCACTTGCATTGGAAAATAGTTTAAAAAAAACGGGCAAATGGGATTGCTGAAAAAATAATTCCAGCATCTGGAGATAGGATTGACTATCGTCCAGAAAAACAACTTCGGTTGGATAACAGCAACACGGTAGACATTCGGCCAACATAATGTAAATTATTCAAAAACTTCACTCTTTGTAAAAAACCTTGCAATTTCTTTGACGGCAGTTTCTGGACTGTCGGATGCATGCGCTATATTTCTTGACTTATCTTGACCAAAATCTCCCCGAATCGTTCCTTTGGGAGCTATGGACGAATCCGTGGGACCTAGTAAATCGCGTGTGACCGCAATCGCATTTTCTCCACCAAGAATCAGTACCAGTACCGGACATTCCATCATGTAACTCACAATGCTCGGGAAAAAAGGTTTATCCGTCAAAAAGTCGTAATGTTCTCGCAGCAAAGATTCCTGTAAACGTATCATTTTGCAGGCCACTAAAGATAATCCTGCCTTGGCGAATTTTTCCATCACCGTGCCGGCCAAATTTTTTTGCATACAATCCGGCTTAAGAATGACCAAAGTTCTTTCAATCATGAAGTTCACTCTAGGTTTCATAAATACGTTTGTCAATGCCTAGTCGCATTTACGTATTAAAATAATTTGTCTACGGTATAATACGCATCGTACTTGGATTACCAATGCTGAATAAATTTTGTCATTCCCTCACAAAAACCACTTAAAAATAGTCGTCATTGTACGCACGCATTATCTCTTTTTTGAATTTCCGTCTTGTTTTTTGAAAAATTTATTCAAACATAGTAGGCATCCATGAAAAAATTGACGGATAAAGTTGCTTTGGTGACGGGGGCGGGGCGCGGCATTGGAAAGGCTATTGCGGAACGCTTTGCCAAAGAAGGTGCCTACGTCATTTGCATCAGTCGAACGGCGGTTAATTGCCAACAGGTCGCCGAAGGTATTCGACAGCAGGGAAACAAGGCCGAAGCTTTTGCGGTGGATGTTTCATCTAAAAATTCCGTCTATGACATTGCCAATCAAATTTTAAGTCGATACGAGGCGATCGATATTTTGGTAAATAACGCGGGTATTACGTGTGATAAATTATTTGTTAGAATGAAGGATGAAGACTGGGAACAAGTCCTCCTAACCAATTTATTCAGCACATTTTATGTGTGCAAATCCTTTATTCAACCCATGGTACAAAAACGTTGGGGACGCGTCATTAACATATCTTCCGTTGCGGGTATTACCGGTAATGCGGGGCAGGTGAACTATGCGGCCGCCAAAGCAGGTTTATTGGGTTTTACGAAATCTTTGGCAAAAGAATTGGCGGGACGCAATATTACAGTAAATGCCATTGCTCCTGGATTTGTTACCACCGACATGACACAAGGCTTGAATGAAACCATCCTAGAACAGGCAAAAACATGTATTCCGCTCAGGCGTTTCGGCCTTCCCGATGAGGTAGCCGCCATGGCCGTGTTCTTGGCTTCCGATGAAGCCAATTATATAACGGGACAGGTGATGCGTGTGGATGGTGGTATGGTAATGTAAAATCTTTGATCTTGATTTCCTTTAAAAAACCCTTACCGTGTAAAAATTAATTCTTTTTATTATGACAGAAACAATCGAACAAAGAGTGAAACGTGTTATAGCAAATACTTTCAGTGTCAAAGAAGAACAAGTGACGCCGGAAGCTTCCTTTACAAACGATTTGAGCGCCGATTCTCTAGATCAAGTTCAATTAATTATGGACTTGGAAGAGGAATTTAAGGATTTAATAGAAGGCGAAATTCCGGAAGCGGATGCCGAAAAATTAAAAACCGTGGGTGAAGTTATCCAATACATTGTGGACAAAGCCAATAATAAGTAGAATAAAGGCGCATGGAAGGAATGCAACCAAAGCGGGTGGTAGTCACGGGACTGGGGACCGTTAATGCCTTAGGACACAACGTCGAAGACTTTTGGGCAGCATTGGTGGAAGGTCGTTCGGGCATTCGACCTTTGACAAAATTTGATGCTTCCGAGTTACCTACCCAAATTGCCTCGGAAGTTGTCAATTTTGACCCATCGCGTTACATGGATGCAAAAGAGGCAAAACGGACGGATCCTTACGTACATTTCGCCGTTGCCGCCTCGCGCATGGCATTGCAGGACGCAAAATTTTCCATCACGCCAGAAGAGGCGGACCAATGTGGGGTGCTCATAGGCACAGGCATTGGCGGGATGGCCAATATTCAAGAGCAGGCGTTTACTTTATTTTCTAAAGGACCGCGTAAAGTTTCCCCGTTCACGATACCATCCACTATTTGCAATATAGCCGCCGGAACCGTGGCCATCGAAGTCGGCGCACGTGGACCCAATTTCGGTGTCGTAAGCGCTTGTACATCGGGAGCACATGCCATAGGGGAGGCTTTTAACCTGCTGCGCTTTGGCGATGCAGAAGTTATGATTACGGGAGGCAGTGAGGCAGCTATCCAAGCCCTAGCATTTTCTGGATTTTGTGCCATGAAAGCCATGAGCACTCACTTTAACAACACGCCGGAATTAGCGAGTCGACCTTTTGATGCTCATCGTGATGGATTTATTATGGGAGAGGGTGCGGGTATTTTGGTATTAGAAACATTGGAACACGCACAAAAACGGGGTGCAAAAATCTACTGCGAGTTGATTGGGTACGCGGCCACATGCGATGCATTTCACATAACACGTCCGGATCCATCCGGCAAAGCACTGATTCAATGCTACAAAACCTTACTTCAAAAAGCACGTCTTAATCCGCATGAAGTGGATTACATCAACGTGCACGGAACATCTACTTATTACAACGACTTGGTGGAAACGGAGGCCATTAAGCACGTTTTTGGCCCACACGCCTACAAACTCAACATTAGTTCCATCAAGTCTATGTTGGGACATTTACTGGGAGCTGCAGGAGCCGTAGAGGCTATCGCGACCGTAAAAACTTTGAGCACCCATATCATTCCACCTACCATAAATTACAAAACGCAAGACCCTGAATGCGATTTGAACTATACTCCCAATAAAGCGGTTACTAAACCTGTACACGTTGCCATCACCAATAATTTGGGCTTCGGTGGACAAAATGCAGCCCTACTATTTAAAAAATTCTGATGTGAAATAGGGGAAAATACCTTTCCCAGAGGCGTGAAGTAATTTGCATAACTTTATTATTCAATGAGGGTAAATACCTAGCCGTTTGCGGCGTGCGCTGGAATAACAGGGGGAGCGAGTATTTGTATAAGAACCACAATCCATATATTTTATTGTTTTGACTGCCGAATACCGAAAGCGGTGTGTAGCAAAGAAGTTGAAACAGAGGTCGTGAACATATGCAGAGGGCTTGAAACGCGTTACGGAGTACATTTTTTGGAAATGGGTGATGATAAGGGTCATGTGCATCCAATGGTGCAAAGTAGTCCAGTTTACCGCGCGACGAAATGGGGTACGATTATCAAAAGTATGATGGCGAAAGAAATTTTAGACGCTTTCCTTGGATAAAGAAACAACTGTGGGTAATGCTTTTTGGACGAATGGATATTTCGTAAATACGGTAAGCCAACATGGCAATGAGCAAGTAAATTATATAAAAACCCAAGGCACGTTGTAACAATAAACAGCTCGTACTCTTTACATAATATTTCGCTGCTTTGCCAAGGGGTCCTTTACTCACGCCTACCTAAATGTCCATTGTTCCACCCATATTTTGTTACGCTTTGGGATAACTTCAAATAAACAGCCGTCAAGCTTGGGAAGTAGCACCGTGGTTAAACGTTTTCCTGCGCAAGTTGTCGGACGCTACTTAGGTATACAAACAAAGCCACGTGATTACTAACGCCCACGTAAGCATTATTATTCATTTCCCCAGAGGTCCCAATTGCAAATCTCGTTGCGGTACTTGCATCGAAATCGCCTGTGTTTAAATGTAGAGATCAACTAAAAGAGAGGAAGCCGTGTAGAATACCGTAATAATCGTCCACCTTATTCGACTTTTTGTAACTGACGAAGTATTTCATACCGAACAATCGCTACGCTGGAAGCAAGGTTGAGGGATCTTACGGCCGTATGCGTCATGGGAATCGTTAAGCGTCTATCCCACAATTGTTGATGTAACCAATCGGGGCACCCGCCACTCTCGTTCCCAAATAAGATGCCGTCTTCTTCTTCAAATTGTACATCCCAGTAGGGTCGATCCGCATGTGTTGTCAACAGCCATAGACGTCTTGGACATTCGCTTTGGGCCAAAAATGCATCCCACGTTTCGTGTTCGTGAACATCTAAAAAACGCCAATAGTCCATGCCACTGCGCTTTAAATATTTATTTTCCAAAGAAAAGCCCAGCGGATGAATTAAATGTAATGTCGTTTGTGTACAGGCACATAAACGTCCAATGTTACCCGTATTTGGAGGAATTTCGGGCCTAAATAAGATAACGTGTATCACGTTTTAGGGTGCCGCAAAGCTCTTGCAAGCTCTCGGTTTTCGGTTTTTTCTTTGAGACTTCGACGTTTATCAAATAACTTTTTAGCCGTACAAATTGCAATTTCAACCTTTGCCAAACCTGACTTAAAAAATATTTTCGTCACCAGAATACTTTCGCCTTTTCGTTCTAATGCACCACGTATTTCATTGATTTCATTCGTATGGAGCAATAAAAAGCGAGATCTTAATGGATCGTGATTGTAAATACTTCCAAAACGATAATCATGAATATGCGCATTCATCAATACCGGACAACTTTTACGATCCAATCTCACAAATGCCTCCTCAATGGAGGAATTCCCCAAACGCAAAGACTTTACTTCCGTACCTGTTAAAACTAAACCTGCCTCAAATTTTTTACCAATGAAATAATCATGGCTCAATTTTCGATTAAAAATAACTTTCTGAGATTCCTTTTTTGTTCCAGACATGGGCACAAAAAACTATAACTCAAAGGTAATTTTTTTCTCAATAATTTCACGCAGGGCAATGTCTTCTAGGCTTAGTTTTTCTAACGAATGTACCCATGGTTCGGCGCCATTTTTCAGCTGCTTGACACGTTTGGAAACCAAGTTAATCAAAATATTTGGATTCGGTATCACCCTTTTAGCTTCATCTACTAGAGCATACTTCATAATTTCATTCCTTTAAAAATAAAACTAGACACCCCCCTTATCCAATGCCGCACAAGCATTTTCTTTTACATTTAGAGGAGACTAGCAAATACTTTTAAATTGGGCACTTGGTTTAAACTTAACAGTTTTTGAAGCTGCAATGTGAATCGACTTACCTGTTTGAGGATTGATCCCTTTGCGGGCTTTGCGTTCAGATACCGAAAAAGTACCAAAACCAACAAGTTGGACCACCCCATCTTTGGCAACGCCTGATTTAAATGCTTCAAGTACAGCATTTAAAGCACGCTCTGCGCAAGCTTTTGTGGCATCTTTGCCTAATTTGTTTTGAATTTCAACGATTAATTCTGCTTTATTCATAAAATTGAGTTAATTGAACCTTTAGTTTTCAATTAATAGAAGCATTGAAAAAATCGAAGTCAATGCTATTTTTGCAAGAAAAACGATAAAATGTACAAAAAATCAAACTTGGGGCTTACTTTTTTAGAAGTAACCTTGTGTTTGCTCATTTTAGGGGTTTTAATAGATTGCACTGCGCGCTTATTGAAACGGTCACCCGCATTGGCGACTCGTCCTGATCAGTTTGCCGCGATTCATGCGGCCATTGCGCCCATTATAAAAATCGGAAAACAAATTATATGGGGACAGGGTACGTTGCAGATTGAACTCGCCGGTGGTTGGGTTCACGTCGTCCTCCAATCGCAAAAACTCCCCCAGCAATCACAGGCTAAAGTTTTGTTTCTAGGCATTCCACCGCATTACCGCATACAATGGCAGCGTTGGCACAAGCATCGTAAATGCTGGACTCCGTTGGAGGAACAAAAAACCTACAAACATTTAAGATTTATAAAACTTATCCTAAGCCGTTCACCCGATGTTATCGCAGAAGAATTTATTTTTTCCACAGCGTTGGGAAAATATCATGCTTGAAGGATACGCATTTGCTATCCGTCATGCACGGCATAAAATCTTGATGTAAAAAGCATTTGGACGTGTCAAAAATGAACTCTCTTTAAACGGTACGCACATTGCTCACCTCATCAAACTGTTTTTGACACACGCATCGTGGTGTAATTTTATAAAAAATGCATTGACACACTATGGATTGCAGCATTTTACTTAATAGACAAATACTTATGAAAGTGGTTTCGTCGATTAAATCTCTGAAAACTCGACACGCAAAATGTCAGGTGGTAAAGCGCAAGGGCCGTATCTACGTTATTTGCAAAGCAAATCCACGGTACAAGGCACGACAAGGATATTAATTTTATACATTTGAGAAGTAAAATGAAAAAAAATATACATCCCGATTATCATCCTGTTTGTTTTGTGGATGTTTCTTCGGGTAAACGTTTTTTAACCTACTCGACCATGGTTTCAAAAGGTAAAGAAATGATTAACGGGGTTGAACACTATATCGTGATTCGTGATGTTACGGCCGACTCGCATCCCGTGTATACGGGAGAAAAACGTTTCGTCGATTCAACGGGCCGTGTTGAAAAATTCCAACGCAAATTTGGACGTCGTTTGGTACGTTAGCCACTGTATAAGTAAAGCTCCTCACACATGTAGGTGGGCGAGGTTATTTTCAATCAAATCTAAAAGTTTTTTTTCATTGCCATTTCATGTTGTTTGATTTATTATCAAGAAAAGGGTTTGATTTTGTGTTTCGCTAAAAACATTAAATCTTCTTGTAATAAACGATCTAGTTATGCAATTCGACAAAGTACTTATCATAGATGATGAATTGGTAATCCGTAAGGCGCTGGAAGAGCAATTACGTAATCTTAGATATACGGTCGCCTCCGTTTCAAGTTTAGCCGATGCAGAAAATGTTATCGGGAGAGACAACTTTGAGTTGGTATTTCTGGACGTTCGTTTGCCGGATGGAGATGGGACCCGATTATTGAAGCATTTTAATACGTTACCCGAAAATATAGAAAAACCCATTACGGTCGTGATCACAGGTTATGGATCCATTGAATCTGCGGTCGAATGCATGAAGTTGGGAGCTTTCGACTATATCATAAAACCTTTTTCCCTGCAGGAGATAGAAGTTGTTTTAAAGAAAGCGGAATCCTACAGTCATTTGATCAAAGTAAATCAATTTTTTTCGTGTAACAGTGCCGAAGGAGATCTACAGCAGGAATTATTGGGAGAAGGACCTGCCGTTCAACACATTAAGACACTCATCAAAAAAGTGGCTTCGACCGAAGCAACCGTCTTGATTACCGGAGAAAATGGAACGGGAAAAGAATTGGTAGCCAGGGAAATTCACCGACGGAGTCATTTGGCAAGCAGACCCTATATCACCGTTAATTGTGCAGCGATTGCGGAAAATCTAATCGAGAGTGAATTTTTTGGTCATGAAAAAGGTGCGTTTACGCACGCTTTGCAGAAAAGGATCGGTCGATTTGAGCTGGCAAACAATGGGACTATTTTATTGGATGAAATTGCTGAAATATCGCCACACCTGCAGGCGAAGCTCCTTCGGGTATTGCAAGAAAAAGAATTTGAGCGTGTTGGAGGTACAAAAACCCTAAAGGTAAATACGCGTGTTATTGCTTCCACCAATCGAGATTTAAGCAAATCGGTGGAGCGGGGTGACTTTCGGGAAGATTTGTTTTACCGCCTCAATGTATTTCCTATTGAAATTCCACCTCTACGTGAACGCGGCAATGATGTTCTTTTGTTGGCAGACTACTTTTTAAAACGCTATGCTCGCAAGCATGGTATAACGTTAAATGGATTTTCAGACGAAGCAAAAAATGCGCTTTTAGTTCATAAGTGGCCTGGCAACGTTCGTGAATTACAAAATACGATAGAGCGTGCTGTTATTTTATCCAATGACCAACAGGAAATTAATGAGAGAGCCTTAAATATATTACCCAATGCACACGTAAGCACAACATTACTGGAAGATCCAACCTTGGATTTAGAGGCCATTGAAAAAAAACATATCTTACACGTTTTAAATACGACACATGGCAATCGGACAAAAGCGGCCTCTCTTTTAAAAATTAGTACACGCACACTCAGCAATAAACTTAAACAGTACGCGCTTGCCAATTAACTAAAATCCTAACCCAACACAAAGCATTTCGAAGGCTTACCCCATACGCTTGGATGCTGTGCAAAAGGATATATTTACACATTTTCAAAGCGCTTCGCGTAACAAAGTCAAATTTTTTGAATACGTATCTAGCTTTTTAATGAGACATACCTCCATATCTCTTGCGTGAACAAACTATCTTCTGGAGTCGGTATTGTTATCGGACTGTTGATAAATATTTTTTAGGATGTAGCGGGGTCGTTTCTGAATAATTTGATACGTCCTCCCCACATACTCACCGATAAGGCCAATCCCTACGATAACCACGCTCAACATGAAAAATAAAATGGCAAATAAGGTAAAAAGACCTTCAGCCTCGGGACCTATGCATAAACGTCTACCCAATATGTACAAAACGAGCAAAAAACTAAACCCCGATAGTGCAAACCCAAACAAAGTGAACAATTGCAAAGGTACGAGAGAAAATCCCGTCATCCAATCAAAGTGCGTTCGCAGCAAATAGTACAATCCATACTTGGATTCACCCCTAAAGCGAGGAGCATGGCGCATACCTACCTCCGTATACCTTGAAGAAAATTTATAGGCCAAAGCGGGAATAAATGCGGTATAATCGCCACAGCGAACGATGGCATCAATAATGGAACGTTTGTAGGCCCTAAACATACAACCCTGGTCGGACATTTGTATGTCCGTAATTTTTGCACGAATTTTATTGTTAAATTTTGAGGCCCAACAACGCCAACAAACGTCCTGTCGTTTACCCAAACGGTAGCTGCCCACATAATCGTAGCCTTCATCCATTTTTTCCAAAAGCTTTGGAATTTCTTCCGGAGGATTTTGTAAATCCGCATCGAGCGTAATCGTAATATCGCCACGCACGTGTTCGAATCCGGCCAATATCGCATTGTGGTGGCCGAAGTTGCAATTGAAGTCTAGGATTCGGAAATAGTTGGGATGTCGATGGTACCATTCCAAAAGTTTTTGCATGGAATGATCTTTGCTGCCATCGTTGACGATAATAATTTCAAATGAGTGTTTTGTAGTTTCCAATACTTTGACCAGACGCGAACAAAGTTCATCTATGTTGGGTTCTTCGTTGTAAACGGGAATAACAACTGAAATGTCCGGCGTACTTAATTCGCTCATAGGCGGTTAGAGTATAAAATGAAATGCAAGTCCTGCGTCAAGATGTAAAACGGAACATGGGTTATTTTCTTTTCAAAAACCTCCTTGTTGCGACGCCTAACGACCACATAGATTTTCTCTTTTGAGGCCCACGAGCGGACCAATTGTTCTTGAGAAATGTAACGGTCGCATCCTTCCAGTTGATGTCCCAACAACTGTTCATCCGGCACGTGATCCACAATGCCCACGACTTGCTTTAGATAAAATGGTAAATCTTGACAATACTCGTAGGCGCAGTAGACCATATTTGGCTTTTCGGAAGATTGCAAAATGACTTGGCTGACCCACGAGGCATTCAGTCGCTGAAAATAAGGGAAGAATAAAGGAAGCATAAAATAGATGCCACACGTGGTTGTGGTGAGAAAGCTGAAGGAAAGTTTTGGACTTTTTTTCAAACAAACAAGTGCGCCCAAGGAGCCTGCAATCAAGACAAGCTCTGTGCTCACCAAGGCGAACTGCGGAAGAGGTTCCAAAGCCCTTTTGGCAACGATGCTGGGGAGCAGGTAACTCACGATCAAAAACGCTGCAGCCCAAATGATATATTCTATGCGACATCGCCGTAAAAAATGAGGTGTTGAAAATGCGTAGGCGAGTGGCAAGATAATGCCGGGAATGGCGGGCAAAATATACGGAATCAGTTGTGACTGCGAACGCGAGAAGAAGGCTATCAATAAAACGCTCCATAAACAGCCAAACCCCAAAATGTTACGACGGGTCTTTTCTCTGACTGATCTAAAACTGACCACAATGGCTCGTGGAAAAAAAAATGTCCACGGAATTAGACCCACCAGAAAGCTGACCGGTAAAAAATAAAATGGTTTCATTCGATTGTGCGTTGGCAGGAAGTAACGTTCAAAGTGTTCGTGCCAGAAATAAAACTTACAGAATGAAGCATGCTTAACCGCAATGGCATAGTGCCAAGGAAAATTGATGAGTAGGACGAGTAGAAAACCCCATACGACGTGCGCCTGTCGCATTTTTCGCCAATATCCCGTGTAAACAAGCCAAGGAATTCCAATAAGGGCCGGGAAGACGATTCCAATGAGCCCTTTCGTTAAAATGGCAAATGCCATAAAAATGTACGCCAACCAAAAATGTCTTTGCGCACTGCGGCTGTCCGTCTCTAAAAATCCCCATGCAAAGGACAGAAGTGTCGCCGTTACGAAAAACCCCAGAGTCCCATCTAATGTCAACATTTGACTCATACCAAACATGAGTGCGCTGGTTCCCAATAATCCTGCAGCAATCGTACCTACCTTATAGTTAAAAAAATGAGCGCAAAAACGATAAACACTCAGGCACGTTAACAGCGTAAACAACGTGTTAAAAAAACGGCCCCCCCATAAATTTTCACCAAAGATACGTTGACCTATTGCCGTACACCAATAAACAAAGGGAGGTTTTTCGAAGTACAGTATGCCATTTAATCGAGGCGTTATCCAGTCGCCCGATATCAACATTTCTCTGGCTATTTCAGCGTAACGCCCTTCATCGGGATTTGCCAAAGGTCGAAATGCAATCTGCCAAAAAAAGAGTATGCTTAATAAAGCAAAAACCAAATACACACTCCATTTTTTCATAAAAACGATACCCTCTCGGCAAGGAACTGTTTAAGTTGCATAAAAATTATTTATTGTTAAGCTTCAAATAAGCCGTCGTTGCGACGCACAATGATACGCTGTAATTCCAAAGTAAATAGAATGGTTTGCAAAGTATCCACCGAAAGTTGTGTCATCTCGATCAATTGAGAACTTCCCAAAGGGCCTTTAGATTTTATAATTTCATAGATGTTATTTTCTTCTGGAGATAGAGGTTCTACATTTTCGGACCGTAAATCTTGAATTTGTGATTCCAAATCCAACTTTAACGTCCATGGCGGAGCGGAATGTAAATCTTCCAAAATCTCATCCACACAGGTGACTAAAGTGGCCCCATTGCGAATTAATTGATGGCATCCACGACTCATGTCGGCATCGATACGTCCGGGAATTGCAAATACCTGTCGGTTTTGCTCCACCGCAAAGGATGCGGTTAGCATGCTACCACCCTGCGTGTCCGATTCAATCACAACGATTGCCTGGCTCATGCCGGACAAAATGCGATTTCGCCTTGGGAAACTCATGCGATCAGCCCTTGACCCCAATTTGAATTCTGACATCAGGCATCCCTGTTGCCGTAATTGTGCGTACAGCGATGCATTTTCGGGAGGATAAATGCGGTCAATGGAACAACCCAAAATACCTACCGTAGATCCTTTACCCTTCAAGGCACCCTGGTGCGCTGCCGTGTCAACGCCTTTTGCAAAGCCACTGACAACGCACCATCCACGTTCTGCCAATTCGCATCCCAAACGTTCTGCCATCTGTAAGCCGTAAAGTGAGGCATAACGCGTTCCCACAATGGCAATGGTGTTGCTGGATGGTCTCATGGGCCCATAACAATACAATCCAATGGGGGGATCATAAATCGTTTTTAGTAAAGGTGGGTAATGATCGCTCTCAAACGTTATAAACTCTGCCTGCAGTTTACGCAGCTTTTCTTTTTCTTTCTCAAGAGAAAATAATCGTGACCAAGTAGCCAAGTTTTGACTTACGGTTTCCGAAAATCCAATGGCCCTATGATCTTCGTACGTGCCCGAAAATATGGCAACCGCGTCATTGTTGTAATGTTTCAGTAACTTCTTCATTGTTACCCAACCTATTCTAGATAAGGCATTTAAAACCATAAAAGCGTCTTCTCGCGACAGGGTGTTGGATTCATTACAACGCATATTTTTTACGAATACATTACGCGCGTAAAAAGGCAAGTGTAGGCGTATATTTTATTGGACGACGGAAGTGTCAGTGGCCGTTTGGGGCTTCTTTGATCCGTCCGTACATTGCCAAAGCAACGTTTTGTATTCTATTCTTTAATCCAAGAAAGTTGTAAAAATGCGTTGGCGGGTGGAGAAAAATTCTCTACCTTTACTTCAGCCATGGTTAAAAGAATTCGCAGGCGACTTTTTACGATTATTGGACTTATATTTTTAACTTCATTTACCTTTTTCATCCTACTATTTAGCTTTTCTTTTGGGCAAAAAATTCTTTTGTACGGTGTCTTGAGTTGCTTGTGCGACCGTACGCAAATTGTAAATTATCAAGGGAACTGGAATGCCATAAAAATAGATGCCCTCCACTGCCAACGAAAGGACTTTGATATTAAAATTACCGACTTCAACCTCCAATGGCAACCTTGGCAATTTTTCTTAGGGCACGGTTTACATATTCAAACATTGGAAGGGTACGTGCATTGCAATATAGGGAAGCCAAAAGCCAAAAACCAATCCGTTTGCTCGCCCCAGCAGGCTGGATTTATTTTTTCCCGAAAAAAAGACAAACATATGCAAGGGCCCCTGAAACATTTACGACTCCCCTTTAGGGTGTACCTGGAGAACTTAAATTTACAAGGACAGGGGACCTATAAAAATCTTACCTTTACACACTGCCAAGCAACCCTAAAAAACGTTTGCCCCGATAAAACTGCGGAAGGAAGTTATACGGTACAAATTAAAATTGCAGATAATGCGCAGGTGTCTCAGGTAAATCTAAGTGGTCATCTACAATTGGCAGCCAACACGAAGGGGCATTTCACCAAGTTGCGCCTTACAAATCAAGCACGCATCAGGAATCAAAGCAGACTTTATCCCTTGTTTTCGCTTAACATTTTTTCAGAATACATTCAGGGTAGACAAAAAGAGTATTCACACGTTGATTGTCATTATGGTCCTTCAAATGATCTGCAAATTACGTGCGATTTTTTGGATAAAGGCCCACAAAATTTGATACTAAAATGGCAAGGGGTATTTGATCATACGCTCTTTAAAAATTTCTCAAATAATGTTCCCACGCTATCCATTATGGCCAACGGAGAGATAAACGTTAATCGAGCTCATTTGGATGTGGATACGCGTACTTACGTTAGTGCGTGGATGAAGCAACTCGAAACATTGCATGCAAGTTTGAGTAATTGCCCTGTATTAAGTCTCAAGACAGAACTGGAGGCATCCGTACGTAAAAATAACGTAGAATTTAAACAATTTAACTGCTTGCTAAAACAAAAAAACACACCGCACGTTTTTTTAACAGGCAACTTGGTACAAGCTTTAACTTTTAACACCAAATCCAAAAATTTTAAAACTTTCAATCAAAATAAAAAGATATTTGACCTAAATTTAAAAAACGTGCCCTGCGAAATATTGACCCCATTACTCGAAAAATACGGATATAAATTGCAAGGACAATGGAACAATAGCATGTTCGAATTTTTATGGGATGCGACTAAACGAGAGTGGCGTATGCAATCCGTACAGCCCGTACGCATCTCGCAATTCAATCTTCAAAAACACGATCAAGTGGCAATGAAAAACTTGCAGGTCAGCGTTCAGCCCAACGTGACCTTTAGTCCGCAATTGGATCAATTAATGTACGAAATGGATTTACAGGCCGCCGACCATACCTACCAAAAGCTTTTTCAAAGTACGCAACGCGGACAATTTAAACGTGCCGACAAAAAATTGCGTCAAGTAAAACTGGAAGGACAATTATACGTTTCTTCCAAAATACTTTTGCAACAACCTGTCGCGCTAAAATGGTTGTGTGCTCCCTACAATAACCTAGATGCATCTATGGAATACAATTTCGCATGGGATAAGGGCAAAAAGATGATTCTGTTCAACAAGTTAGATGTGCAAGTTCAGGAGACTGATACCGACCACACGCGGCTAAATGTACAACTCAATCAACCGGTCCCATTATCTCTAAAGACAATCAAGCAAGGCCATTTACCGGACCTTAAGGGCGATGTGCTATCGGTTGAATGCCACAAGATGCCATTAGATTTCGTAAATCTGTTTCAAAAGCGCGCACAACTCTCTGGTCTTTTATCGTGGTCTGGGAGACTTAAAACCCAGGATCAACGTTGGTTGCTTTATTCCAACAAGGATTTTCTTCTGGAAAGCGCTCGCCTGAGTTGCCCACAACCTTTGGAAATGTCAAAACCTTGCCTTCATTTCGAAACATGTAAAATGCTTCCCGCTTTCGAATACGATGAAGGCAAAAAGCTTGCGTGCCACTTGGACAACGTTTACCTCCAGGGTGAACCTGCATCGAAGCCTTTATTGGAAGGCAATGTACAGGCTACCATAAATCTCAATAGCGGTTGTAAGGTCGAACAAAGCCAAGGGCAACTGCATTCAACCTTGGATGATTTAAACTTCCAACCCGTTTTGAGCGATTTCTCAGGTGTTTTGGGAGATTGTTCCATTCATTGGAATGCCGATAAAAAAGTAACGGCCAATTATCATCTTAATTTAACACCTTTGACTGGCCATTGTACTTTTGATGGCCAAGGTATCCTTACGTCTCAAGAAAAAGAAAAAGAAAAAAGCGTGACGGCGTTCCACCTTCAAGGGCCTATTGAACTGAGACATCCGCAGCATTTAACCGACTTAAATCTCGATTTGCATTACGACTGGGGGAATACACCGGTCTTAAAGGGCAATGTGGATAGCCAATCTATTCACGTCGATGACGTCAAAGAAATGTATGATTTCTGCAAAACTTGGTTTGATGCGGTGCGTCAAAAAATGACTCCGATCCATTTAGATGTTGCCGAAAAGACACCATCTGATCCATCTAATCACCCAGCCGCAAATCATCTTGTTGGTCATCAGGTTTCCCCAAAGCCTTTTTGGCATCCGTGGCACGGCAACCTCAATTTTGTGTGTAAAAATCTTGTATGCGATAAAACATCCATACAAAACCTAAATACGACATGCAATTTAGATGCACGGCAACTTGCAATAAAAGCCACGTGCGAATCGTTTTCGGGACATTGGGCAACCGATCTTACGATGCAACGCGGCGCAAAAAATTACGACATTGCCTACAATCTTTGTGGAGAACGAATCGATATTGCCCAGAGCATAAACTTTTTTCGAAATGCAGGTGTGTATCCTAAAAATTTTCCCGCTATCCGAGGAATTTGCAATTTAAGTTCAAGTTTACACACGCAGACGGACCTTAAAATTTTCCCCTTGAGTGATATGGAGATAAAAGGCGTTTTTGAATGTGTCGATGGCGATTTAAAACTTTTCCAACAAAATAGTGCAACCGCAAAAGCAATCAGTGGATTAACGAATACGCTGGGACTTTTGGCGGGAGGTAAGGTTACGGAAATGGGCACATTGGGATTTTTAACTGCCTACTGTCAGTCCATCCCATTTCACAAAATGACGATCGCGTTTCAAAAAAGTTTTCAGGAAGCCATCACGATCCAACAGGCATACATCCGAAATGATGACTTTGCCCTCTATGCACAAGGGACCATCGGCATGGATTCGCAAAAAAAACTTCAAGACCAAGATATTCATTTTGACTTTCAGCTCAATGGAAAGGAAGGTCCCGGAATGCGGTATTTTTCATTTGATACGCAGAATACAGATCCTTGGGGATATTTTATGGGCCCCAAATTTTATTTGGATGGAACACTCCAATCGCCCAATTGCGGTGATTTGTTGAAGTTGTTAAAGACCAAAAGAGCAGAACCGCCGCGTTCATCTCCAAAAACAAAATTTGAAAATACCCTGCAACAGATTTTTCAAGTTTTATAAATCATGCATTCACCTCTATTCAATCCTTCTAAATTGCTGCTTATTGCAGGTCCATGTGCTCTAGAATCGTCCGACATAGCACATAAAGTCGCTTCAACATTGCATCGAATCCAAAATCAAAATAAAAAAACCCTTCAAGTAATTTTTAAAGCATCCTTTGACAAAGCCAATCGGACCCACATCAATAATCCTCGTGGGATTGGCATCGAGCAAGGTCTTGAAATTTTAGCCGACATCAAATCGACGTACCAATTCCCCATACTTACGGACATCCATTTGCCCGAACAGGCCGCTAAAGTAGCCCCCATCTGCGATGTAATTCAAATTCCCGCTTTTTTGTGTAGGCAAACCGATTTGCTCATTGCGGCCGCACAATCCAATCGGACTGTCAATGTCAAAAAGGGACAGTTTTTATCTCCCACCGACATGCAATTTGTTGTTGGAAAATTAAAAACACTGAATGCCGTTGAGATCTGGCAAACGGAACGCGGAACCTCTTTTGGCTATGGAAATTTAGTCGTCGATATGCGTACATTCCCCATCTTAAAAGAGAATGCATGTCCGGTTATTTTTGACGCAACGCACAGTTTGCAAATGCCGGGACTTGGTGTCGGCTATACAAGCGGAGATCGACGCTATGCGGAACCTTTGGCCAAGGCCGCTTTGGCGGCGGGGGCCCAAGGCATATTTGTGGAAACGCACCCAAATCCGGCTAAGGCTTTGTCGGATCAAGCTACACAAATTCCACTAAAAAATTTTCATGCTCTCGTAGACTGCTGCCTTAATCTTTGGCAGTATCTAAATAAAGCTCAAAAACAATGTTGACGTTTAACGTGGCCCAAATTATCATTGGTAATCATGGAAAGTCTTTTTTGGGGGAAGGGTAAGTGTATTTTAATGTTTGGGTTGGTAAGCTCTTGGGCTTTACACCTACAAGCTTATACTTACGACGATATACAAAATTTCGCCCAGCGATGTTTGGCATTGGAAGATTCTACGAATCAAGTTGTAGGTATACAACTAGAAGTCCCCGCGATACGCGACAAACATCTGGGGATTTTTTCTGTGACTACGGCCCAAGGTCGGAGCTACGACATCAAAGTTATTGAGCGGTGTTCTCCGGACGAATTTGAATTGGTACCATTTTTTCCGCCCCAACCTTTGGACGACCTTGCACCTGACGCAATGGAGTTGGATGACTTGGCACTGGACAAAATTGAGTTGGTAAACGTTTCACCGAACAAGGTGGATGATTTTCGGAGTAGCCAATTGATACATCAACACTTACAAGGTAAGGCAATACCACCAAATCTGCAATTTGCCCTTGTGCGTTTTTGTCAAGTTGTGGGTAGGGAAGATTATTTTTACAGCCTCGAAGATGAACTCCCACCGGAGGTAGCAGGACAGTTATTGTTGTGGATGCCCAAAGCATCGGGAGATTTTATTGGTAATTTGCGATTAGAAAAAGTTGACAGGGAAAAAGTAATGCTGTGTTTACGGAGCATTGCACAAGCAGGCACATTTCTATATCAAAACGGCATATGTTTGCCGGAACCATTGAATCCACACAAGAATAGGGTGAATCTTGAATCAGGTGTGGTGACCATTGGCGATCTAGCGGGTGTAAGGATCAATCCTCCGAATGTGCCTCCTTCCAGATACATATTCGGAGGATGTCATCTTCTAAACCAGTTTGGGTTACAGCCATCCATAGTAGGCGAGGCTATAGATTTTTATGACACTCCAGAACTAAAACAGTGTGTCATTCAACAAGTGCATGAGGTTGTGGCCGACAGATTTTATTACACTTTGAGCCCTGGAAGTCGTAATTTACCACTAGATCAAATCATAGCGTTAATTGATCAATATAAAAGTATGCACTTAATTCCACCGAGGATAGGTATTCGTGCAAATGAGTGTTTGGATGATGGATTGTCCAAAAGTGAGCTCGTGAGCATTTTACTTACGAATTTACCGGATGAACATAAGTCGGCTTTAATAGAGATGCATGAGCAAAAAATTTCCAAGGCGGCCGTGCAGTGTGGAGACGCACCGCCTCACGTTTGTGAAGCTTTTCGGCATTATCTTTCAAGGGTTTATGGTTGTCGTTACACGGATGCTCCTTTTAGTACGAATTGGTTTAATCATCCGGATCAGGATCTCGATAGGCCTATTGGGGATATTATAAGATACGGTCAATACGGTCAAATTACCAGAGCTGAAGTAATGTTTTACCAGTCCCTACTCCCACCTGAGCGTCAGCCACCTAGCAAATACTCGCGGGCTCTTTGGTGTGGTTGGTCCTTTATTTTTAAATAAACTCACAAGGAACTTAAGCTCATTCATTGTAAAAGTTTTGCAATCCAGCGTTTGTGAGGACCTGTAAAAGCTAGATGTTGCCGTTGATCGAATGTAACACGTACACAGTTTGAAAATTCGGGGAGTAATATGAGCGATTGTAGATTAATTTTTTTACGAGGTATGTAAATTTGTTCAATGAAGTCTTTGGTCCCAATACTTCTTTTGCCTATGAAAATAAGTTCTCCCAACCCCAACACGGACATGCGTCGAAATGTCATCGCGGGCAATTCCAATAATCCTTGCGGTGTATTTCGAAATACCTTACCCACCGTTGACGGTTCCAATAGAAACGTATCGGTATCGCGTATCCAATAGCGCTGCATTTTACAACGTGTTCGTTTTACTTGAACAAAACACGGACATAGGTGTACCGTATCATTTTGGCAGGATTTGCAACAACTTTTAACGGGACAGTCTTCGCAGCAAGGCTTCTGTTTTGTGCAAACAATCGCCCCCAGCTCCATGAGGGCCTCGTTGTACTTGCCGGGATCTGTTTTCGATAAAAATTGATTCGCAATCGGCCGAATAATCTTCAACGCTGCATCTTTTGTTTTAAATGGTTCCGTGATATTCAAAAGTCGACACAAAACGCGTATTACATTGCCGTCGACCACTGCAACCGCCTCGTTAAAAGCAATACTTGCGATGGCAGCAGCCGTATAATCTCCTATACCTTTGCAATTTAACCACCCTTGGTAACTGTCAATCGGAGTTTTTACAAAGACGCGGGCGCATTCGTGCAAACATTTTGCACGCGCGTAGTATCCAAGTCCCGACCAAGCCATCAAAACAGTTGATTCGTTTGCCTCCGATAATACCTTAAAATTCGGGAACAGGCGCATCCAGCGGTCAAAGTAAGGCAGCACCGCCTTAACCTGCGTTTGTTGTAACATGAACTCCGATACTACCGTCTTGTATAAGGAAGGATTTGTCCTCCAGGGTAAAATTCGAGCATTCTTCGAATACCAATCTAACAACGAAGATTGAAATTTGCCCTCCAAAGTTAACTGCATGAAGATCCAAAGTTATGCATGGCTACATCTTAACGTCATACCTACATTGTTGTCGAGCCATCAGGGCAACAGTCGTTTTTATGACAACGCTATTCCCATAGGTTTTTAGGATACCCTTTAGAAAGTGTAGAATCGCGTAACACCTCATTGACTTTCGAAACATCCTCCGCATAAGTGACGCCCAACCACGCATCATGTTTATTGGGAATACTCGCAATGTTGACATTTAAGAGTTTTGACGCGCTGCAAATTGCCTCTGGCAGGTAAAATTCTGCCGCCAAAATATCGGTTGTTTTCTGCAAAAATTGGGCAAACAGTTCTTCCAGTACGCTAAAAATGTTAGGTCTTAAAATCCAGAAATTCATTGAAACCGGCGTGTCTGGAGATAAAATTTCTTCCCCTGCGTTAACCGTAATTTGCCGATGATTCAGTGCAATGTGTTTACACTCCCGAATGTGGGTAACCCAAGCATTTTCATCCACCGCGCATAAACCTCTGGAAACGTATCCATTGGCAGATAAAGTCTTCGCCAATGGGTACGTCACCAACCCATAATGCTTCGATTCCCGAGCGAGGTAATCTGTCCCCAAACGATAGGCCGACGGGCCGTAGAAGTCATCCGCGTTGACTACCATAAAAGGTGTTGAAACAATATCTCGTACCGTCCATAAGGCATGCCCGGTTCCCCAAGGTTGTTGACGTTTACGGACATTTATAGATGCGTTGCGGGGAATAGCGTGCGTGCATTGCTCAATACAAGAAGCCTCTGTTAAACCCATTCGGTGAAATATGCGTTCAAATCCTACTTTTGTCTCCGCATTAACTACGGCCACAAAACGACTGCAGCCGTTACGCAGCGCATCGAATATTGCAAATTCGGCCAAGGTTGCTTTTTGTTCTCCAAATGTATGCAACTGTTTTAGGCCTCCAAAACGGCTTCCATGGCCTGCCGCCAACAAAACAAGCGTCCAAGCCGGACACGTATCGGCTTTTACCATCATTTGTTTTATAAGCGCTAATGCATTGTGTCCGATTTTAGAATTTTAACAAAGGCATCTTGGGGGATGGCAACCTTACCAATTTGTTTCATACGTTTCTTCCCTTCTTTTTGCTTTTCCAATAACTTTCTTTTGCGGGTGATATCACCGCCGTAACATTTTGCCGTTACGTCCTTACGCAAAGCACTTAATGTTTCTCTCGCGATCACTTTCCCAAATATGGCCGCCTGAATGGGAACCCTAAACAACTGTTTCGGTAACAAGTCTTTCAATCGTTCGCACAATACACGTCCCTGTTGTTCGGCTTTGGAGCGGTGTACAATACTGGAAAATGCATCCACCGATTCGCCATGAACAAGAATATCCATTTTCACCAAATCCGAACGTACGTATTTGCCCAATTCGTAATCCATGGACCCGTATCCACGCGTAATGCTTTTTAAACGATCGTTAAAATCCAGTAAAATTTCATTCAGCGGTAACGAACATGTCAGCAAAATTTTCCGTTCATCCAACGTCTCCGTGGCCAAACATTCACCCCGTTTTTCCATTACCAAACTCAAAACATCTCCAATACGATCGCTTGGAATATGCAAAAATGCCCGAATCGTTGGCTCTTCGATGCATTGAATGCGGGAAGGATCGGGTAACCGCAGTGGATTATCAACCTCAATCCATGCGCCATCCGTCAAACAGACCCTGTATACAACGCTCGGATAGGTTGCGATGATATCCAGATCGTATTCCCGACGCAATCGTTCTTGTACCACTTCCATGTGCAACAACCCCAGAAATCCACAACGAAACCCAAATCCCAAAGCGGTTGAATTTTCAGATTGAAAAGTCAAAGCGGCATCATTCAACTGCAGGCGACTCAATCCTGCTTTCAGTCGTTCGTAGTCCTTCGTATCCAAGGGATACAGGCCGCTGAAAACCATAGGTTTTACCTCTCTGTACCCCGGCAGCGGTTCTTTGGCGGGCCTTTGAACGTGGGTTAAGGTATCCCCCATTTTGATTTCTGTCAGCGTTTTTATGTTCGTAATAACGTATCCGACGTCTCCGGCATTTAATTCGTCTTTTTTGTGCATTTCCGGCGTAAAAATGCCCACTTCTTTAATTTGCGTCTCCGTACCTTTGCGCATCATTACGATGTTTTGGCCCGCCTTTAAACTACCATTGAACACCCGAACATAACAGATTAAGCCTTTGTAAGCATCGTAAATTGCATCAAACATCAACGCCTGCAAAAATGCTGTCATGTCGCCTTGGGGCGCAGGGATTTTTTTAGTAATAGCCTGCAAAAGCTCGCCGACACCTTCCCCCGTTTTTCCACTGACCAATAAAGCTTCATCGGCAGGCGTTGCCAAAATGTCTTCCAGCTGCTGCTTTACCTTTTTAACATCGGCATTGGGCAGGTCAATCTTGTTGAGTACGGGGATAATCGTCAATCCGTTTTGTAATGCCAACTGCGCATTGGCAACCGTTTGTGCCTCGATGCCTTGGGATGCGTCTACCAACAGGAGGGCTCCCTCGCAGGCAGCCAAACTTCTCGATACTTCGTAGGAAAAATCAACGTGTCCAGGTGTATCAATGAGATTCAGTGTGTAGTCGTTGCCATTCAAATGATAATGCATGGTTACGGGATGACATTTGATGGTGATACCCTTTTCCTTCTCCAACTCCATTGAATCTAACAATTGCTCCTGCATTTTACGCTTTTCAATCGTTTGGGTTTGCTCCAGTAAACGATCCGACAGTGTTGTTTTCCCGTGATCCACGTGCGCTATGATGCAAAAATTACGTATCCGTTTCATATAATTTCAACGGATTAGGGACGCAACATGCTCCCATTCGTTCAGCGGCGTTACCTGTAACATGCCGTCCGTCCGTTTAGCCAATCCGGCCAAAACACTTCCGGGCCCACATTCCAAGCAATGTACGAAATGTTTGTTTGCCAACCAACGCAAACATGACTCCCATTGAACCGTGGAAGTAATTTGTTTTCCCAACGCTTGCTTAATTTGTTCGGGATCTTCTATGGCAGCCCCCGTTGTGTTTGTGAGCACCGTTATCACGGGTGGATTAAATGGAATGGGGGCTAATATTTTTTCAAAACTTTCCCTTGCGGGTTGCATCCACCGAGAATGGTAGGCGCCGGCAACTTTCAATGGTATTGCCAACTTGAACCCTAAGTCTTTTGCGCGTACTTGAGCTTTATTGAGTGCATCCAATGTTCCGGAAACAACAATTTGTCCCGGACAATTTAAATTCGCGATATCCAAATCCAAGGACCGACATAACTGCTCGGCAGCCCCAACATTACCCCCAATTAAACTCAACATCCCTGTGGGGATCAAATCGCACGCTTCTTGCATGAGTCGTCCGCGTTCAGCTACCAAATACAATCCCGTTTTGAAATCGAACACTTCCGCCACCGCCAAGGCAGTCAATTCTCCCAAACTTAATCCGCAGGCGCAAGCAATGCCTTTTGCTAAGTAGTTTTTTTCTTTCAAACAAGCGAAAATAATGTACCCCAATACGTATAATGCAGGCTGACATACGCGTGTTTCCTTCAACAGATCTTCCGGCCCCCCAAAGCAAATTTTAGTTAACGAAAATGGCAAGCATTGATCCGCCAAATCAAAGTATTGACGTGCCAATGGACTCTGCTCATAGAAACTTCTTCCCATTCCGATGACTTGTGAACCTTGGCCTGGGAATAACAACACTTGTGGCATACAAAACTTACTTCCTGGACACGTGCATCACTTGGCCAAGTTTTTCTAAAATAATATTCTCCACGGCAACCATTGGTAGCTCATCCCACGACTATAAATGCACCAATCGTACCAAACCTTTTTCATACGCAACTTCTACCTCTCCCTGGATTAATGGAAGTGCATATTTTACAAAGGGATAATGAACCCACATTACGTTATCTGTCCAATCGGTTGGGAAAAATTTCAGTCCCGTGGTTAATTTATTCCAATCCACGAAATCGACTTCAAAATCGTAGTGATCGCAGTCTTGACGTACAACAACGGCAGCCTTTCCATTGGCATCCGCGTGTATCAATTGTTGTACGGCAGAACGTCCGCACGCGATGGCTTCCGCCTGATCTTGTTTAGAAATAAAGTGTGACAGAGTTTGCATCTGCAATTGACAGGAATTTATTTGTGCCGGTAACCCTAATTTATCTTGAATAAGCGTACTTAGGTAGTGAGCTGTACTTCCGGAGTACATGCTCAAATCGAGAAATTCGCCTTGGTCATTCACCAATTGATGATTGGCGACCATACAGACGTAGCCGCACGCACCTATTTTTTCTTTGATTAATTCAATACACAGCGATTCGTTTAGCGGCTGCTCTGGTAGGCAAACTAAAAAAGGATTATCTGCATGGGCACCTTGCTTCCATTTGAGCAAAACGGTATTCAGGGCAACGCCGGCGGCTACCCAACCGTGCGTACCTCCAGAGACTTCGTAGATGCCTACACGCGCTCCCAAAGTATACAACCAATGATTAAACTCCGATACGTGGGCATTCAAACATTTCAAATAACTCCCATATCCCAGGCTGTGATCGGCCAGCGGTAATTCATTGACATTGGATTGGGGAATTACAACTACCTGGAGATCATGATGAGCATTTTGGGCCGCTTCCGTCAAACAATGAATATAATTGAGGGCGCTTTGATCGCAAATGCAAGCTATGTAACGGATTTCTTTGGATTGCAAATGCTGAACCATCTGATCTACGTCGCAATGTGTAAAATCAAATGTCATGGATTCGCTTTGCATGGAAAATCCTGCCGTTGATAAAAGCATTTTGGCCGTTTGCTGCGATAGGGCTGCCAAATCTAGAAAGTGACCTTTTTGCAATCCTGTAAATCCACCGTACACACCGTAAATCTCTTCGATGGATTCATAATTTAAAGCTTCCGAAAGAATGCCATACAGCGTTGCATTACCAACAACGCTTGCAATTCCCGATTGCATGATCAATAAATTTCCTGTCATAAAAAGTCAATCTGGAGAAAGAATGTACGCGTTTCAACATGAAAATTGTATAAGTTTAAAGCCCATCGTGAGGTCAATTTATTTTTTGCACGTTCCTCTGGATGTTTTTTTTGGGGCTGTCGCTCAATAAATATTCACTTTTTACTTGAAAAGTAGGTGTAAAACGTTTCAGCTAAAGGATGAATTTATTAGATATAAAACAAAAGATATGGTGATTACAGTAGAAACTAAACAATCGATTTTAAAGTCTTTTCAAAAACATGAGGGTGATACCGGGTCTTCCGAAGTTCAGATTGCTTTATTAACTCAACGCATTACAGATTTGACGGCGCATTTAAAATTACATACCAAAGACGCTCATTCGCGTCGTGGTCTTATTGCTTTGGCGAATCGGAGACGCAAGTTGCTCGAATACTTAAAATCGAATGATTTTGAAAAATACCAAGACGTCATCAATCGTTTAGGACTACGTCACTAGTAACCTTATTATCTTAATCTTACGAGTAGTAATTTTATGCTGAAACAAAAGTATTTATCTAAAGTAAATGGGCTTGATTTGACTTTTTCAACGGGGTCCATCGCGAAGTTAACGAATGGGGCGGTAACCGTTCAATCGGGACAAACGGTCGTTTTCGTGAGCACAACCATGGCTCCCGAAGTCAATGAAACTCAAACTTTTTTCCCTCTCATGGTGGATTATCGGGAAAAATTTTCTGCCGCCGGCCGTTTCCCCGGAGGATACGTTAAACGCGAAGGAAAGCCGACCGAAAAAGAAATTTTGACCTCACGTTTGTGCGATCGTCCCCTGCGTCCTTTATTCCCAAAAGATTTTTTCAATGAAGTGCAAATTATAGGTCTTTTATTGGCAGCCGATCTTAACAATGAGCCCGACATACTCATGGTCAACGGCGCCTCGGCCGCCCTCATGTGTTCCAATATTCCTTGGAATGGGCCCATTGCTTGCGTACGCGTTGGGCAAATAAATGGTCAATTTGTTGTTAATCCAACGAATGATCAACAGTTTGAGTCCGATCTCGATCTTATTTATGTGGGAAATAAGGAAGATGCGCTCATGATAGAAGGTTGCGCGGATCAGTTGCCGGAAGAGCGTTTTATAGAAGCGCTTCACTTTGCACATGCGGCCATCCAACCTATCCTAGCGGCGCAGGAAGCATTGGCCCGCCAATGCAATCCTTCAAAATTATCCTACGAACCTCACTTCGCTGCAGATCATGTGGTCGATTTCTGTGAAAAAACACTCGGAGAACGCCTTAAAAACATTTGGTACAAGACATCCAGGCAACACGTGCAGACGGAAATAAAAAAACTTAAAAAAGAACTTGTTGAAAGTGCCATCGCGTCGCAACTATTCACGGATAAAATTTCGGCAAAAGATGCAATTGATACGGCCTTTGAAAAGTTACAGGAAAAGCTCTGTCGGGCTACTATCCTCGATGAATCGTTACGTTTAGATCATCGGCAGGCAGAAGAATTGAGAGGAATTTCTTGTGAGGTGGATGTTTTACCAAAAATTGTCCACGGTTCCGCTATTTTTGAACGTGGGGAAACCCAAGCACTCGTCAGTGCTACCCTAGGGTCCGGCCGCGATGCTCAGGATCTGGACGGATTAACGGGAGGTGCGCAATCGAAGTCATTCATTTTGCACTACAATTTCCCTCCTTATTCCGTGGGCGAAGTGGGTCGTTTTGGCTTTACCAATCGTCGAGAAATTGGCCATGGAGCGCTGGCGGAACGTTCTCTGCTGCCGATTATCCCCTCGGAATCGGCATTTCCATACTCCATCCGTTTAGTTTCCGATATTATGGGATCCAATGGTTCAACCTCCATGGCATCCGTCTGCGGAGGGACATTGGCACTCATGGATGCGGGTGTGCCTATTCTGGCCCCGGTGGCGGGAATTTCCGTAGGTCTTGTTACGCAATACAATGAGAATCATAAAATTGAACGTTACCGCCTGATCACCGATATTTTAGGCGAAGAGGATCATTTTGGTGACATGGATTTTAAAATCTGCGGTACGGAAACGGGTATTACAGGTTTTCAGTTGGATCTAAAAATTGCCGGTTTGCCACTCAACATTATGGCAGAGGCCATTCACCAAAATCGCAGGACGCGTCTACAAATTTTAGCCATCATGCGCGCAACGCTTCCCCAATCACGCAGCAAAATTAGTCAGTACGCTCCCCATTTCCAGGATATTCGCATCAATCCAGAAAAGATTGGTGCACTCATTGGACCTGGAGGTAAAAACATTAAACGTCTGACCGAGACGATGGGCTGTCAAATCGATATTTGCGAGGATAATTCCGGAGCGGTCCGTATTTACGCCAAAAGTGAAACATCGCTCAAACAGGTGGTTGATGAAATCAGCGGTTTGGACAAAAAGATTGAAGTGGGTAAGACCTATCAGGGTATTGTACGTACCATTAAAGATTTTGGTGTATTTGTTGAATGTTTACCCGGACAAGAAGGTATGGTCCACGTTTCAGAACTTGCGGATTGCAAAGTACGTCATCCAAGCGATGTTTGCAGTGTTGGCGACACCATGGTTGTTGTTTGCTTAGGGATTGACGAACGCGGTAAGGTACGTTTAAGCAAAAAAGCGGCTTCCGCGCATCCGTAAACATACCAAGTGTCCTATCTGCAAAATATCTTTTCAATGATTTGGGTTAACGATGATGTAAACGACGAGGAGAGGCTTTCTTGTTCAGAGCGGTTGTAATTATTGTATTTTTTCTACCCTATTGCGCGCATTGCGAATTATTTCGACTGCAAGCGGATGCACCGATTTACGGGTTTAATATGCCCATGTTTAATAAACGTGGAGAAAAAATCTGGCAATGCTTGGGCGAACGTGTTCAGTATATATCGGAAGCGAAAATAAAGATTGAGCAGATGTGTATAGAATGGTACCTCCCCGAGAATGTAAACACGGTAGATATGGTCATTCGTAGCCCTAAAGCCACCGTATCCTTGACGCAACATCGAGCCGATGGTCGTTCACTGTTGACCATTACAAATCCAGGATATACCGTTTTGGGTAACGATTGGACATGGGAAGAAAAGCAGCAGAATAAAAGCTTTGCCAAAGTTCTCATAAGAAAAAATGCACACGTCACATTTTACGATGATTTTAAGCCATGAAAATGCATTTTTTACGTTCGTTTATTTCTATTAATCTACTTTTCTTACCCTATATTTACGGGCTTGAACGCACTTCTTCCACGATTATCACAAGCGATCAAATGGAGATGTTGAAAAAAACGTCTCACAATGAATTTCATTTTCTAGGCCAAGTAAAAATGGAAAGTAAAAATTTTTACGGCGAATGTGACGAATTATTTGTCTACTCTTTGTTAAGCCCACCACAAATAAGTTTACCACCCCACTACTGGAGATATCTCATGGGCATGTGTGGTCTTCACAAGCCGCTAAATCGAAATACTCTACCATGGACATATGTCAACGGAGATACCTTTTGCCCAATCCCTACGTCTGTTGGAGATGCATCTTCGCATAGGTCCATACCGACCATTGGCCAAATTCAAAAAATTATTGCCCACCGAAATGTTTTCCTGGAAACGGAAGATCCCGATACGAAAGAAATAAAACGGGCGCGATCCAATAAGGCGGTTATTTATCCCAATGAAGGCAAAATGATTCTAACGGAAAATCCCGTTGTCCATTGTTCCCAACAGGGTACATTTATGGGAGAAAAAATCACATTTTTCAAATACTCTGAGCGTGTTATTGTTGAAAATAATCAACCGCAACAGCGTGCCACGGTTATTTTGTCAGAGGAAAATTTTGACCTATGAGTTCGGCGGTACATTTGATTTATACGGAAAATCTAGTTAAAGTTTACGCCGACCGCGAAGTTGTACGTGGCGTTAACATGCACGTCAAAGCGGGTGAAATCGTTGGCTTGTTGGGTCCCAATGGGGCAGGGAAAACAACTTGTTTTTACATGATCGTCGGACTCGTTGCGGCCACAAGCGGTAAAGTTTGGTTTCATGGACAAGACATTACCCAACTTCCCATGTACAAAAGAGCCCGTTTGGGGATCGGCTATTTACCTCAAGAAGCCTCCGTCTTTCGCAAGTTGACCGTTGAAGAAAATATCAGAGCGATTTTAGAGACGCTTCCTTTGTCTAAAAGTGTCATTAAAAGTCGTTTGCAAGAAGCCCTAGAGGAACTTGATCTAACCAAGGTTGCCAAGCAAAAAGCATTTACGTTGAGCGGCGGAGAACGTCGTCGCTTGGAAATTACAAGAGCACTCGTCACAAATCCGCAATGCCTGCTTATGGATGAGCCTTTTAGTGGGGTGGATCCCATTAGCGTTCAAGAAGTGCAGCAAATTATTCGCGATTTGAAATCGAAAAAAATGGGAATTCTCATTACGGATCACAATGTTCGCGAAACGTTGCGTGTTGTCGATCGCGCTTATCTACTGTACGACGGGAAAATTTTATGCAGCGGAACTCGAGAAAATTTGGTGAACGATCCCCAGAGTCGAAAATTTTATCTGGGAGAACAATTTGAATCTTAAGAGAAGGCATGTTCACTTCCCAAGGAGCCAATTTATCCGATTTTGAATCTTCGTCGGGGTACAAATTTAAAAACTTAGTCCTGCTGCAGTCAGCCCTTACGCATCCTTCTTGCTTTCGCGAGGCACCTTGTCCATTTCCTTTTCAATTTCACTTTCAGCGACTTGAATTTCTGGGCGATTCCATTTTTAACGTTATTTTATCGCAGCAACTGTTTCATTTGTTTCCCAGGAGTCGGGAAGGATTTTTGTCAAAAGCGCACAGTATTTTGGCTCGCGGAACATTTTTGGTGCGCATGGCCAAAAAATTAAATGTTGTTCAACATCTTCAAATGGCACCCGTAGAGAAAGTGTCCGATACGGTTTTAGCAGATACGGTGGAAGCGCTCATGGGGAGCATTTTTTTGGACGGAGGATTCGATCAAGTCAACGCATGTGTGCTTGCTTGGTTGGGAAATATAAAACAATACGTTTACCGCCAGTTAAAATCCCATAATCCCAAGGGGCAACTGCAGGAAAAATTGGGCAACCAATCGAAACAATTAACCTATGAACTCCTGCAAACACAAGGCCCTCCACATCAAGGTTTATTTAAAATTGGGTTATATCTGGGTGGAAAGTTGATCGCTGAGGCGGAAGGGAAAAGTAAAAAAGTGGCCGAAGAACAAGCTGCCCTGCTGGGATTAAAACAACTTGAATGCACCGAAAAGCTAATTCCTACAAACAACACTTCCTAGATCTGACCTCTAGACGTGTACATTTGTGCCGTTTATTGTCGGACGTTTAAGTAATTTTTACCTTAAATACAGCCTTTTTAACCTGTTGCGGGTGATTACCAACATTTAAAGCAGGCATATGCGCATCCTGCGGGTAAAAAATAAGAAACATGGTTGCGTCAACCGTCAAAGTATCCGTGTTGCCGTCTAAAAACACAATATCCTTTGCTTCATCGTACGTCGATTTAGGGTTTGTATAACCTATGTGCGCATATCCCATTTTTTCGACACCTTGAAGGACCATTTGAATGTCAATGTAACGACGATGGGCTTCCAATCTTTGCACGCTTTGGGTCGTATATGCATCGATGTTTACAAATAGATTATCCCCATCGATTATGTGGTGGCCACACGCAAGTTTATTTAGGTCATTACTTTTTAAAAAATCAAACACACGCATAAAAGTTTTGTGCAAATCAAGATACGTTCCAAAGTTTTCAATTTTGTCAACAATCACAAAAAACATCTTTATTCAAAAAAACGATCATCGGAAGTTTTTTTAATAAAAATTTTTCTCTAGGACATAACTTACTTCCACATAACTTTTTTTATGGGACTTAAATGCAAAAAGTGGCAAGAAATATGCTACTATAAATGCAAGTAAGTTATTTTTATGAAAGTTGCTTGCCTAGAACCAAAGTTAAGCCAATTTATACATTCTGTTCCAATTTCAGTGGCACCATGCGTCACCAAAGAAGCAAAGGGAACTGCAGAAAACGTATTAGGTACGACAAGTTCTCAGTTTCAATTCACGGAACCCGTTGCCCATTGTAATGCGAACCCACAAGCGGAGAACGCGAAGCAATGTGCTGATCAAGCTGTTAGGAGCCAAGCCGTTGTACAAGACACGACCCTGAATGCATGTGGGACTGTGCCGGCTGGGCAAGAGATCGGTTTGGCGTTCACGTTACTGCATGAAATGCGTCATAAATTAACGGATGGATTCAAGGAATTGATGCGCCTCTCCATCTAAATCAAAACGTTAAGTGCATTCACCAGATATTTTTCGGTAGCATTCGTAGGATTTTTGTTCCTATTTGCAGATTTGGAACAACAAAATAAATGTTGCATGTTGATCTTTCTGCTTAATTGATTGTAAAATACCATTGCCTACGGAGCTATCTTTACATTACACTCATTATCTTATTTTGTGAAAACGATTTTGAATCAAACGTCTTTGGCGCTTGCAAGGGGCATTGCAAAATTAACACGCAGGACGGCTACCGCAAACGATCGCCTTTGGAATATGCTCAATGTTATGTTAATCCGTGCTTGCAGTTTGATGTTGCCGGAAGAACAAATATGTAAGCAGGGATACAAGTAGCACACGTTTTCCCAACCTTGGAATATTTAACGTATGTTAGCACACGCACAACCCGTTTCATCGCTTCCCGAATTAACGCATTTCTCAACCACATCGATATCGATGATATTGCAAATAGGCATGTTCATGGTCTTTGTGATTGTTGGAACTTACGCTTTCGCCAAGTTTAAACAAGCCAACTTCTCACTCAAGGTAAAAAATAAATCTTCCCAATTATCTGTACTGGAGACATGCGCTTTGGGCAATCGGCAATACTTGCTGGTCGTTGCCTACAACCAGCAAAAATTTCTCCTGAATGTTCACCCCAATGGTACTCAATATCTCTGTACGTTGAACAATACATGCGATAAAAAACAGCATGTGCATGCATCGACGGACAAATGTTCCTGAGCCGTATGTCGGTGATAATCATGCGTACATTGCATACTGATTCGGTCGCTTGTCTCCAATAATTATCTAACAACAGCATCCCAGCTTCGTTTAAATTCATACGTGATTGTTTTGCAACTCTTTAGCATTGACAATGCCCTTCAATTTCAATGTGGATGTTATTTCTAATTTAAAATTAAACCTATGGAGCACAAAGCATTTTTTACACAGCAAGATAATTTCGTAGACATCATAAAGCAACATTTGCCCAACCTAGATGTTAACACCATAAAGCATATCAAAACGGGTTGGACAAATATTGTGATTGAAGCAAGGGATAACAAGGATACTTATTTTTTTCGATTTCCTCGAAACCAGTTTTTTGCCCGCATGATGTTGAAGGATTTTGCCTTTTGCTCTTTTATGCGCGACAAAGTAACTTTTCAGTTTCCCGATCTCAAGGTTTTTAAAGATAAGGAGCGACCTTTCAGCATGCATAAAAAGATTAAGGGCTGGTCATTAACGGAACGATTTAAGCATTTGTCCAGGCAAGCGGCAACCAACTTAGCGTACGACGTTGCAAAATTTATACAAGAACTCAATGCCATCAATCCTCAGTCACTTCCCAAAGTGTGTAATGTGTACCTGTCCACATTTTTGGACGAGCTATCCAAGGTCGATGATAATGCGTACGATCTGCATCAACACGATGCGTTACGGTCCTATGAAAAGGAAGCTCACGTGGTTCATGGAGACCTTAATCCCGGTAACATACTGGTCGACGCAAATGATAAAATGGTAGGTATTATCGATTTTGCTTTCGCGGGTATATCCAACAATCATGTCGACATCGCTCGTATCATAGGTCGTACCAATGATTCTTTTACGGAGGCTATCATCAAAGCTTACCAAGATACCACCGGCAAACCAGTTAATAAAAAGCACATCCAAAAACTTATTCAAACGTGGCACTATGTGGAGCAACAGTACATCCTGTACATAAAAAATCAACATCCGGACATCGTTCTTCCCTCTTGAGCATTCGGTAGCGAATATCTTTTCTCCAAGACGCTAAATAAAATTAGAATTTAGAAAAATTTTCCGCGCGTGGAAAATTTTTCCTAAAGGTTTTGATCTGTGTGTCGTTTTATAAGGCATGCAACTCAAACACATTAAACTCGGCTTATTGGGATTGATTGCTTCGCAAGCGGTTGTATTTGCCGCAGATTCCAATGGCTCTCTGGTACAAATGATTGGTAGAGACAAACAAGTACATCCATTATTTACACCAGAATTCGTACAAGAATTGCACTTTTTTATCAAGCGCAGTTATCGAATTACTCATCGAGGGGAACATGCCTACGATTACACAACCCCTCACAAACTTAATTCCAGTAGACTAAACAAGTTTACTCACCTTTCAGGTTCAACTTCTGATTGGTTTTGCCATCGTCCATTTGTGGGTACACACGGCACAAATCGCTTAAGAGGGCTTGTAGGGCTTTTCCCAAATGCTCATCATGTTGAAGTAGACT
This sequence comes from Puniceicoccales bacterium, assembly GCA_031258545.1. Lineage (GTDB taxonomy): Bacteria > Verrucomicrobiota > Verrucomicrobiia > Opitutales > UBA9783 > CABUVL01. Next base: position 61,410 of record JAIRMU010000001.1, read on the forward strand.
ATCCAGGATTTATTGCCGTTAGACAAGCTACCGACACAACGCCGCCCGTAATAGTGATCGTTTTCCGTGGATCTCAATCGAGACATTTTCAAACTCTCGGTGGGATATTGGGCCCCAGTTGGTTAACCAATTTCTCCGCGAGCAAGATGGATTTCCCAATACTTCTAGGTCTCAGAGCAAGCTTTCACCAAGGATTTTTAGAAAAGTATTTGGCTGCCAGGCAAAGTATTTTTGGAGATCTCAACGAGTGTATTCGTCTAATTCCTCATGATCAAAGACAGGATATCCGTTTTGTCATCACAGGGCACAGTCAGGGAGCAGGTATTTGTTATCCCGCAGCTCTCGACATAGTTCACGCGTTTGGTCCGCAAATCTTTGGTGATTATTTCAGCAATCTAGAAACCCCTAGATTCTTTGTTTACGCTCTATCTGGACCAAATTCTGTTGGAACGGGTAGTACAAAGAGATTGTTCAATGACATTGTGGGTCGCGATAACGTAATACGACATTCCAGCATTCTCGATATTGTAACTTACCTTTGTCTTGGTAAACATTACGATCGCTGGCTTTATAACAAAATCTTGGGAGCAACTCTAGGTGTACAAGCTGGATATACACCTGTTGGGCACTTAGCCATTGATGATCTTGCAAATCTCTTGCGGAAAGGCTTTACCTTAAACGGTCAAGAAAACAACCTACGTGACCTTGCAACCATAGCAAGATTCTGCTTTAGCGGATACCATAAGGCTATGCTAACTTACCACCATGGAACGTTTTTAAGTTTCTGTTATAAGGGGCTTTCAACTTACTGCTTCCTGCGAGGAGGCCACGCCATGAAAGGGATGCAGCATTTCATTGCAATCAATCACTATGGAAGTTACTCTGGGTCTCATGTCGATCCTACTGAAACCAATGCCAGAGAAACTGCAGCAGAAAATATCAATGATGCCGATAGACACTCCTACTCTTTTGACCCGCGTTTACCCGAATGTTGCTTGAACGTATGCCTGGAAAGAGGAGAAGCCCATAGGGCCTTGAGTTTAGGTATACGTCCTTATACTGATCCAAGCCAAGTATTTACATTCATGACTCCCGGATTTGAACCAGTTAATTTGGAGGACCCCATGGATATCGAAACCCTATTCCCGGATACAGCCGGTTACGAAAGTGATGATGAAGAAATTGAAGAATAATTAAAAAGCACAATGAGGCGAATTACACCCTTGTAATTCGCCTTGCTTCATTTATCAGAACTTTTACATATATCTTTAGTAGAATGTTCCATAACTTAGTTTTGTGCGGTCATAAAAACGCAGATAAACGTTGCCAACAATAAGCCGAAAACCTTTATTTAACACATGCAGACGTGGCAATTTGTACAAGACTACTTCCATTCAATATTACCCGGATGGCAAATGCAACAAAGTATAATTGCATGGGCATTCATTTTTCTCGTGGGCTTTTGTCTAATCGCTTACATGCTTAGGCGTCTGGAAAAAATTAAATTTTTTCACATCATTCCATCCAATGATCGTTTAGAACGCATATATTTTATAAAATCCAGATGTTTTTTGCTGTGGTTATTTTTTTCTTTACTGCAATGGAGTGAACACGTAGGCCTGGATTGTTTTTCAAAATTACTGCGTGGCGGCTCAAGTTTTTGTTTCTTTTTATTTTTAGGCGAGTGTGGAGGATTGGTCATGCTGCTGTTTTTAAAGCAGTTTTCTTTAAAAAATCTTTCAATTTGGGGAAATTTTTTCGCAACAGCTCAAAAATTACTGTGGACGTGCTGCATGGCAGTTGGACTTATTGTAGCGGCAAACAATTTGGGTTACGCCTTGGGCGGCCTTTTGACCACCTTGGGTGTAGGTGGAGCTGCCATTGCCCTCGCTTCGCGAGATACGTTTGCCAACCTTTGGGGAACCATTTCCATTTTATTCGATCAACCCTTTAAAGTGGGGGATTGGATTGTCATCGGCACTAAAGTTTCAGGACAGGTTCAAAGTATTGGATTACGTTCCACACGCCTGTTAACGAAAGCCGATACCTGCCTTTCCATCCCTAATAATGTACTCGTTAACGAATGGATTGACAATTGGTCCGATTTCTCAAATTTACACGTTCAGCAGACTTTTCGACTCAACGTATCCATGTCGGTCGACCAATCCAATGACTTTTTACTTAAGGCACGTCAACTTTTGTCCGAATACAAAAAAATTGAAAATGCGCACCTTTACATCACGGACAATGCGGATGGCACCCATAACGTCTCTCTCGCTTACATTTTAAAAAATACGAATATGCAAGACATTCAGAACGTGCAGGAACGCATTCAATCTGTTTTAAAATCCTTGTGTTCACATGCATAAATGAATGTACAATATTTCATAAAATACCTTTATTTTTTGGATATATCTTTGTTTTTTGACGTGTACAAACTTTGAAAAGATTGAAGTATTCTATGCGACAATAACGCCCTCAATATTCGCCGGTAGAGGCCATTTGCCGGTTTTAAAAAATGCTTCCCATTTGTCTCTGACTATTTTTTCTGACCAAGTATCCGCACGAGGTAAATTTTCAAACCCAGTGTAATGAATGCCCACAAAGTCTATGCCTAACTCTTTGCACAGCTGGCCCACCGACGATACATTGTCTTCCAGATCGTCCACAAAAAAGATTCTTTCGGGTACATAATTTAAACGTTTAAGCAGGGCACCTAGGCATCGACCTTTACTAAAATTATGCGTCAGCAGGACACCATTTTTGTAAGCGGGCGCATACATCCATTTTTCTTTAGATACTTCCAATCCATCTTCTCGTAAAATCTCTTCCAGGTGGACTTCCGCATAATTTCCGAAAGCCGAACTAAAATCAATGCCTAACTTTTTTAATTGATCTATGCGCCATTGGACAAAATCCTCACCTTCCAGACTACGTACAATTAAAAAGGTTAAAGCCATGTTACAAATGTTGCGAGCCTGCAAATCGTGAATCGTCTCGGGTACGTTGGGATCCATCCAAGTAAACGGTAAAGAACGCCACACGTGATACCAGCGATTTTGCGCCCATTGTCTATCCTCGACACCATTTTTCTTTGCGGATTCCACGCATGTCACGCAAAAATCCTGCACATCGAGCACGAGATACTGCGGATAAAAAACAACATCGTTGGGATATATTAAAGTTCCGTCCACGTCCCAAACAAATAAAGTTTGTGCATCGAAATTTTCACTTAATTTTCGAATCGTAGACCAATAAGCTGTCCGAATCATCGTATACTTCATTTAAAATCCTATTAATTTTATGCCTAAAGATTTTGCCTGTTCCAAAACTTGCATTTGATTTAAAATAAGTGTTTTCTCACCCTCTAAAGCTGCCCAAACGATGCCTGCCTGCTTCATTTTTTCCAAAGTTCTTAATCCAAATACGGGTACATCAAAGCGAAAATCTTGTTTATTTTTTGCCAATTTAATAAATCCCATAGGTTTTTGGCAAAGCGTACCCGCACGTTCCAACATGGCGTCCGTCCCTTCAAAGGCTTCCACCGCAACAACGGTTCCTTGGCATATAACCAGCCCCTGACCGACATCTATGGAAGATAAAGTTTTTGCCACAAAGATGCCCTGTCGTAAATCGTGTTCAGAAATTTCAACTGCCCCATCCCCCAATACGATCCCTTTGTCCATTAGTTGGTCATCGAGAAAACTTCTTGCATCCAATACGGTAATACCTAATTTTTCAATTTCACACACAATGCTACCAAAAATAGTGGATGCATTTTTTTCTTTCAGTCTGGCCAACAACCAAACGGCCATCAAATCCAATTTCAATCCATGAAACAGTTTACTTGGATTAATCTGTCCCGCCAAAAAAACGTAACGCGCCCCCACCTGTTTAAGTGTTTTTAACAATTTACCGATTTGGCCTACGTTGAGCGATATCTTTTGGGGTTCCGGAATCTCATTTACCCAGCTCTCGGCATCTCCTTCGAACGCAACGATGTAGGCGTTTAAATGATGATTAAGGAAACGGTGCCAAACAAGTTTTGGATAATCTCCTTTTCCAACCAGCAAGACCACCTTATCGGTGGGGTCAAAATCTTCGGGTAAAAATTTTGATAAACGCATTTAACGCACAACTAGGTTGATTAATTTACGAGGCACATAAATTTCTCTGACGCAAGTTCCTCGCTTTAAATAGGGAAGAACTTTCGGTGCCGCTTTTGCCATTTGGATTACTTGATCTTGGGTATTGTCCATATGAACCAAAATTTCATCACGCACTTTACCATTGACCTGCACAACCATCTTTATCTGCGATTGAACCCATTTATTGGCCGATGACGATGGCCATGGAGCTTCCGAAATACTTTTACCTTCTCCCAACCGTGCCCAAAGTTCCTCGGCTATGTGCGGCGCAAAAGGTGCCAGTAATTGCAAAAAGGTTTTGGCCGCTTGCCGAGAAATAAATGCTACCTTTTGCATGCCATTGATGAAGATCATGAGTTGTGAAATAGCCGTGTTAAAGCGTAAATGCTCGATATCTTCGCTCGTTTTTTCAATGGTTTCATCCAACGAACGTTGTATTTCCTGATGGTTTTCCTTGTCACAGATTTTCTCGGAAATTTGACCTTCCGCATCCACGTACAGGCGCCAAATTTTTTTTAGAAACCGGTGGACCCCTTCGATGTTTTGTACGCTCCACGGTTTTGAGGCTTCCAGGGGCCCTAAAAACATTTCGTACAAGCGTAAAGTATCCGCGCCATATTGGGCAACAATGGTATCTGGGTTTACGACATTACCTCTACTTTTGGACATTTTACTGCCGTCCGTTCCAAGAATCACGCCCGGATGAAACAATTTTGGGAAAGGCTCTTGTGTATGCACAACCCCTATATCAAATAAAAATCGATGCCAAAAACGTGCGTACAATAAGTGCAGCACCGCGTGTTCGGATCCACCTATATAAAAATCGGGCGTCCCCCAATAAGATTCTGCTTGCTTATCGACGAGGGCATTTTCCTCATGCGGCGATAAATAGCGTAAATAATACCAGCAAGATCCCGCCCACTGGGGCATCGTGTTGGTTTCTCGCGTACCTTCAATCCAGGTATCATTCAATTGACCATCGGCGGCAATTACCTCGCCCGTTTGAATGTTAATCTTCACATTTAACCAAGATTTATGCGCATTTTGTAAAGGTATTGGAGATTCTTTAGTGGGTTTAAAAGAAGATACATCCGGCAAGTGTACCGGCAAATGGGCAGAGGTGAGAGGTAGTGCACACCACGTTTCTCCTTGCTCCCGGTAACTTACCGGTTCTTGAGGTAAAAACTCTTTAAACGGACTATTTGGACAATCAACGATGCGATCATAATCCACCTGCTTGACCCATACAATGGGGAAAGGTTCACCCCAATAACGCTGCCTCGAGAACAACCAATCGTGCAGCTTGTATTGCACCATTTTTTTGCCTCGACCCATACGTTCCAGGTATTCTAAAATTTTTTTCTGGGCCTCCTGCGAAGTCAAACCACTAAAGTCACCCGAATGAATTAGTATGCCTTCATCGCAAAAAGGCAACGCATCCATCCCTTGCCCCGAACCTAATACGGGTTTAATTTCCAAAAGATACGTCTGTGCAAATTCGAAATCCCTTTTGTCGTGAGCCGGTACACCCATGATGGACCCTGTCCCGTGATAAGGCAGTACGTAATCTGCAATCCAAATGGGAATGCGAGTACCTGTCAGCGGATTTAAGGCATATCCGCCCGTAAAGATTCCCGATTTGCCTTCCGATAAGTCGGTGCGCTCCAAATCGCTTTTAGCAGTTACCGACGTACGGTAGGCTTGAATTTCAGCTCGGCAATCGTCTGCGGTTAAAAGATCTACATCCGGATGTTCCGGTGCCAAAGCAATAAATGAAACGCCGCAAATCGTATCAGGCCGCGTTGTAAATACGGCTATGCTGCGGTCACCACCCTCTATGGGAAATTCAATGAGGCCACCTTCGGAACGCCCAATCCATAAGCTTTGCTGTCGCTTCGTAGCCTCCGGCCAATCCAAATCTTGGAGTCCATCCAAAAGCTTGTCACCGTAACGTGTAATGCGAAGTACCCATTGGCGCAATTGTCGACGTTCTACGGGGAAATTGCCGCGTTCCGACTTGCCACCTATTACCTCTTCGTTGGCCAATACGGTTTCCAACATAGGACACCACCAAACGGGTTTTTCATCCACATAGGCCAACCCATGCTTGAATAATTGTAAAAAAATCCACTGAGTCCAACGATAATAACCGGGCCATGTGGTGTTAATTTCACGACCCCAGTCAATGGCAAACCCTAACCTTTGTATTTGATTTCGAAAATTTTCGATATTTTTTTCCGTATTTACGGCCGGATGTACACCCGTCGTAATGGCGTGCTGCTCCGCAGGCAACCCAAAGGCATCCCATCCCATTGGATGGAGTACATTAAATCCTTTTGCTTTTTTATATCTTCCGAGAATGTCTGAAGCCGTATAGCCTTCCGGATGTCCAATGTGCAAACCTGCGCCCGAAGGATAAGGAAACATATCTAGAACATAGTACTTGGGAGCTATCCCTCCATCTTGTGCCTTGAAAGTCTTTTGTTTCAACCAAAAATCCTGCCAATAATGTTCTATGGCTTGAAAATCATACTGACAACATCGGACGATCATTGAGTTACCTAATCAGATACATCTTTCTAAATCAATCTTTAAACATCATAAAAATATAGATATATTTTTTCATCATAAATTGCATGGTCAACATCCTATGAATTGCAGGAAATATAAAACAGATGTGATTAATGGATGCCGATAACTCATAAATATCGCAATAACTTACACGTATCCGTATTTCGGTAATCCATGCGAGAAGTGTTGTAAAATTACCCTAATAAAACATTGCCTGTTGCCGCCCGAAACGTACAATTTTTTCCATGAATGAGTCAGCCATTATCATTACGGGAGTACACTTGACGCTCACGGATGCAATGAAAAATATTGTCACCGAAAAAGTTTCTAAATTATTTAAACACGAGCCATCCATCGTTCGTGTACGCGTTGAATTGGTTCAGGATACGAGCAAAAAAGACCAGGGAGAATTTATGGCCAAAGGGCATATTCAAATCCAGGGACCCGATCTTGTTGTTGCCGTTCACTCAGAAAATTTGTACAAAGCAATCGATGCCTTAGTTGAAAAATTACAACGCAAGATTAGACGTCGTTCGCGTTTGTTAAAGGTTAAACGAAAGCAAAATTTAATGGCTTAATAAGGCTAACCGATGTGCGTAGTACGTTCATAGAGTAGCAAATAGGTTTTAAGATATTTTGTTATATTTCATAGCATAAATTAAATGATGACTAAGGGGTCAAACAATGCTTGCATGGCAAAGTTGATACTTGAGGACATCAAAAATTTCGTGTTTTTCAGCGTACATAACATCAATAGTTGGATACATAGGAATTGCCCGAGGCATCTTCGAAATATAGCTTTTTTTCCACGGGATCTATATCACTCCAAACCACATTTAAGTGCGCATTAACAACATCGCCTATGTGAAAAACTTTTGAATTAATGATCAAACAACTGTCAAAACCTTTGTAGGCAATCCCTTGAACGTGTTGTTGGTAGAGCCAATCACGTATGGAAACGTCATTGCCTGCGATGGCATGTGAAGCTTGTTTTTCTTGATTTTTGAATAAGGCATCCATGCGCTTTGAAAATTCTTGCCCCGTTTGCGATTCCACAAAATTTTCTTCCTGCGTATCAAAGCCGTCCCGTAACCATTCTTCATTCAAATGAGCAAACAGATTATTGGAATCAAGAGGAAGATTATTGAGGTTGAGTTTTGGTTCTTGAGATTGTTTTTCGGATAGATCCGTGGACAGTGCATGTTCGTGACCTTCATTGGCTGCGATCGTTTTTTCAGTCGGTGTATTTAACATTTCTCCAGGCGTATTTTGGACATTGGAGGCTTTAGTTGCCACATAAGCACCGACTTCACGATCTTCGAATATGGTTTCTAGAATTTCGTTCGATGCGGTATCCGCCAGGAATACTTCATGATCGGAAGCATTTGCAACATATGGATTGTTAGAAACCCTCATACTACATTTTTTTTGGACGTAGAAAAAAGTTAGGCCAAGGCACGTTATTAAAAGCATGCCTAAAAACATCCATGAAACATTTTTTCGATTTAGTATGCTGTGTTCCACAAAAGACGTTGTGCTGGAATCATGGAAATTATCCATCGATTCCAGTTGCGGTAAAACTTCTGGGCTAACAGAAACTTTAGAGGCTTTTTTAGGCGCCTTAGTTGTTTGAGATTTTTTTACGGAATTCTTGATCGTATTCATCGCAGAAAATAAGTTCGTTTTGTTGTATACCTACAAATTTTAGCTTGGGTGCCTGGGAGACAAAGGTGTGCGGATAATATACGTGTCCATTGAGGTTAACTTTGGATGCATCCCCATCGATGCGTACACTGTAAATTTTAATCTGATGCAATAATTCGTAAATGGAATCCAGATGATCTTGGCTGCCCACTTTCTCGTTGGCATGTGGACTTGTCCTTACTGGAGTCGAAGTCAAAGTAATGCTAACATTGGATTGGCCCCCTTGGCTTGGTGGCAAACGTGTATTGAGGTATCCATTAAGGATCTGTTGTTGGGCCAATGCGATAACTTTTGATGTCCCTTCAAATAGAGATGTTGTATAATTTAAAAAGCCATGCCACATGGATGTTAATGTTTCCAATGCATGCACATTCAATGAGACCCAAGAACCTTGGCGGTAAAATTTTTCTAACGAATGCCGATAGGCCACATACTGCGTGAAAGTTTTTAATGTATGCAATGCGGTTGACAATCTTTGCGTCACAAAGGGTTGTATGGATTGACAATAGGTAAAAAACTGCGAAAGCTTTGTTTGAATTTGTTCTATTTTATACAAATTCCATGGAGATGGGTCATTGGATATTTTTATTGAATGCGGTGATGTTCTTGTGGTGTGGGTGGATGAGGTTTTGGACGATGGAGGCGTTGGAGGCGATAGGGCTATTTCAAGGGATTTAGAAAATCTACGAACGTTTGGAATTGAAGACTTGTGTATGGGATTTGTATGGATCTGGGGGCGTGTTTTGCGGGGAACGTCGGAAGTTGTCTCGGGTAGCGGTTGAATTTGTAAATGTGTGGCGTTTAATTCGATGGGCTGCGTTGTAATAGAAATCGTGCGTTTGGCATTTTTTTCGTTTGTGGATGGAGCTGTTTTTGAAAGGTAATAACTGCGCAGGAAGTAGCCACTTAAGACAACACATAGCATGAAAAAAACGAAGCCACAGAAAATGCCAAGGCGTTTTCGAGACGAATATTTAAGAGGTATTGTCCGATAAATATAGGGATGATACCTGTCGAATGAGGATTGTTCGTATTGTGTATCCTGCAAATTTTTAAATAACCTACTCATGGAATTATGTGGACAAACGTTCTATGTCTTCAATGGCATTGCGTATGTCTTTTTTTTCAATTTTGTTGGCCAGGCGTGCGTACGCGGATATGAGCGCTTTATCGCACAAATGATTGATAACTCTCGGAATACCCCGCGTGTATTTGTAAATGCGTTTAAAAGCGCCGTAGGTAAACTTTGGGAAACCCGCTTGTTTGGATACGAGGCTCAATCGATGATTGATGTAATTTTTTGTTTCTTCCAATGAAAGTGTCGTAAGTTCGTAATAGACTAGGATGCGTTGTTTTAATTGACGTAATTGGGATTGATTGAGTTTAAATTTGAATTCGGGTTGCCCTAGCAATAAAATCTGCAATAATTTTCGTTGCTCGGTTTCCAGGTTGGATAGAAGTCGAATGGATTCCAACAATTCGTAAGATAAATTTTGTGCTTCATCGATGATGAGTAAAATTTCTTTGCCTTTCTTAATTTTAGAAAGCAAAAAATCGTTTAGGGCATCCAAGTGATCGTGTTCGGGTAGTTTTGTTATCGGCATCTCCAATTCTTTGAAAACGCTGCGGATGAGTTGTTCGGTCGACATTTGACACGAATACAGCCATGCGCTTTCAAAAATAGAATTATCCAAAGATTGTAATAGCGTTCTGCACAGAAGCGTTTTGCCACAACCCACTTCGCCCGTAATAACCAAGAAACCTTTCCTTTGCTCAATACCGTAGCGCAAATGCGATAGTGCTTCCTTATGTGCTGGACTTAAGTAAAGAAATTTTGGATCCGGCGTTATGTTAAATGGATGTTCACTAAAACCAAAAAATTGCTGATACATAACGAAATCTTCCTTTATCTACTTTAATTTTGACTTTTCGTTTTGGCAATGAAAATATAGGTCTTTAGTGAAAATTTATACAATCTCCGTCACGCTGTACCGATGCCTGTGTCGCTACAAATGGCCTATTTTTGCATTGGTGATTGCGTTAATTTTTTTCAACATCTGGGGAAAACAATTTTTTAAATCCTATCATCTATACCGTGCACTGCACGATAAGAACGCACTTTTAGTGCAGCGCATGGAGGCATCCCGTTTGAATTTATCTCAGAAACAGCATTTTGTACACAGAGTGGAAACCCAATCCAGTTTCAGAGAAAAATTAATTCGGGAACATTTGGGTTTTATAAAAAAACAGGAATACGTTATACGGTTTCTGACGCCAGAATCCGATGTGGCTGCGCAACGAGCTGTTCATTTTTAATGGCTTTGTAGATTTTCGTGTCGGCAAGATGGCTGCGTCTCTCAAAAAAACAAAGATTAAAGATACGTTAGCTTGTCGTTTCCCCGAAAGAGTAAATTGCCAAATATCCTCCGAGAGCTTTTGTATATTTGCATTCCGTACTTCATTTCAGTGTTGAGGTGCAGAGCCTTAATTTCTTTTTTGTACGGATTGCCCTATTTTTGTCATTTTGTCAAAAGCAATTGCCAGAGAACCGTTGCCCGTAACGTTACAAGCGGTGATGAAAGGATCAAACAGAACGTACAGGGCCGTGATTAGGCCAAGCATATCTGCATTAAAACCAAGACAGTTTTGCAGAATCGGTAGCATGACCAAAATACCTCCTCCGGGTACGGCTGCCACTGCAAATTTAGCCGCAACGAAGTGAATGGCAAATGCGAGATACGTTGCAATATTTGGGAGTGATTGACCAAAAGAAGTCAGAATTGCCACGGCCACAAAGGGAATGAAAAAACAATCGCCCACCAGATGTACGTTAACCGAAAGAGGAACGATGATTGCCGTATTATCCTTGTTTTTCAAATTGGCCTCTGCTGCCTTAATTGAAAGTGGAAGGGCAGCTGCGCTCGACATGGAACCAAATCCGGTGACAACGGCCGGCAATAAGTTTTTAATGTAATCGATCCATTGGCCAAAACGAAAACCGGATAAGACAAATAATTGCAACAGCACGTAGCCGTAAGCGGAAACCACAAAAATCTCCATGACCACAAAGTATTGGGATAAAATTACCGATATCATTTTGTCGTGGTTAAGTTTCAGTGCCGTTCCAAATATAAACAAGGGCATCAGGGGCATTAAAAGCTTAAAAAAACATTGCATGAATTTTTCGGCCATCATCGATATCCTCGCATTGAGCTTATTGCACTTCATTAAACTGGATGCAATCCCTCCCAAAATGCCCGCCAGCAAAGCCAGATCGTTGGAAATAATGGGCGGTAACGAAAATGAGAAAAGAGGTATAACGCTAAAATTATTCTGTTGAACAAAGGGAACAACGGATAATATGCCAATTTTTATGCAGCAACCGCTGAGTAAATAGGATAGAAGCGTGTTTATAAAATTTGAAAAGCATATCAGTGGAGCAATAAAGATTAAAAATTTTAATGAACCCACGCCGATGCGTCCCAGAGATGTGTAAAGCAAAGAAAAAATAACCAACGGTAAAACAAAAATGATGCATTCTTTGATGGTAAGGCTGAGGGCGTAGAAAAAAGATATCGTGGTATCGGGTAATAAGTGGCCGTATAACGCTGGTAAAACCAACATAAACAGGAAGATAATGGGCATAATAAACTTTTTCATTTTAAAAATATGAGTTAGCGTAGTTGTTGGAAATGAGTAGTGACCCGATTAAAGCATCCGCATTCTGGATTTTCGCAGGTATTTTTGGGAAAAACTAGCAAACAAAAACAAACTGCAATCCGGCAATGATGAATGCCATGCTAGTTCGCAGATCATGAAAAAAGGCAACAATATGAGAAAAAATACCCCCATGGCATTTTTGCAACCCAACCTTCACTAAGCTAGCAACTCTCATATTGTCCATACCGCTTATCATAAAAATGGCAGCATAATCCGCCGATAAAGTCAAGTTAATTTTTTTAGTAAACGTGATTTCGATACGATAAGTATTCAAGAAAACATATTCTGATGTCTTCGGGCAAATACATCTGGGGCATTTCCCCAAATACCTCTAATGGTGTTTGGGTATACGTGAGGCACACTTGGGTTCGGAGCAAACGTATCACTTTTGCTCCATCACAGTTCACCTTAAAATTTGTCCCACAGAATAGTCAATGCGAATCGTTGTTCTCGTAAAAAATCCTTGAAGATTGTTTGGTTTTTCCTTAGGTTAATTGGCATGAAGTCAGCAGATGAAAAGTCGGATAATTTACAACAATTGCGACACTCGGCGGCGCATGTGCTTGCTACTGCCGTCGTACGATTGTTCCCAACGGCAAAATACGACATTGGGCCCGCTATTGATAACGGGTTTTATTACGATTTTGACTTAACGCATACGTTGACGACAGGTGATTTGGAAGCCATCGAAGCCGAGATGAAACGCATTGTTGCGGCAAACGAACCCTTTGAGCGCATAGAAGTTTCTCGTGAAGAAGCCGAAGGACAATTTCGACGGTTGGAACAGCCCTACAAATTAGAACGGCTAGCCGATATTCCAAAAGGCGAAACCGTTTCTCTGTACCGTAATGGAAATTTTCTGGATTTGTGCCGTGGGCCTCACGTTGAGTCCACAAGCTGCATTAAAGCCGTAAAGTTGTTGAGCGTCGCAGGGTGTTATTATCGTGGTGATGAAAAAAATAAGCAGCTGCAGCGGATTTATGGAACCGCCTTTGAATCGGAAGAAGCGCTTCGCAGTTACCTCAATCAATTGGAATTAGCCAAAAAACACGATCATAGAACGTTGGGTGTGCAACTCAACCTATTTTACATCGATGACCTGGTGGGGCAGGGATTCATTTTGTGGACCCCCAAAGGTACCATCCTTCGGCAAAGGTTGCAGGCATTTTTAACGGAAGAGTTGGATCGTCAGGGATACGTTCAAGTCATAACACCCCACATAGGCAAATTGGATTTATTTAAAACTTCCGGCCACTATCCCTACTATAAAGACTCGCAATTTGCCCCCATTTGGAACAGGGATGATTGGAATCATCTGCTGTGTGAGACGCAGTCCTGCGAAATACTTAGGCAACAGTTGGACAATACGGAAAACATAGAAGGCTTTTTGTTAAAACCCATGAATTGCCCTATGCACGTGCGTTTATTTGCGTCACAGCCGCACTCTTATCGTGATTTGCCCGTACGTATGGCCGAATTTGGCACGGTCTATCGTTGGGAACAATCGGGAGAATTGGGGGGTCTAACGCGTGTACGTGGGTTTACGCAGGACGATGCGCATATCTTTTGTACGGAAGCGCAGTTGGCAGATGAACTTGCCGGATGTTTAAAGTTAATTAATATTATCTTTAATACGCTTGGCATGAGCGATTATCGCGTGCGTATTTCATTGCGCGATCCCAATTCAGATAAGTATATCGGTGATGATCTTCTGTGGGCAAAAGCAGAAGATGGTTTAAGAAAAGCGGCACAACAATTGTCTAGGCCGGCCACCGAAGTCGTTGGAGAAGCGGCTTTCTATGGCCCAAAACTAGATTTTATTGTACGCGATGTCATTGGACGTGAATGGCAATTGGGGACCATTCAGATCGATTACAATTTGCCTCAGAGATTCAAAATTACCTATGTCGGCAAGGATAATCAAGCGCATGTTCCCATTATGATTCATAGGGCACCTTTTGGGTCCATGGAACGGTTTTGCGGCCTGCTCATCGAGCATTTTGCAGGTGATTTTCCCCTGTGGCTTTCGCCCGAACAGGTACGTATTTTGCCCATCAATGATAGCTTGATCTCCTATGCCGACGAGGTCCATGCTCGGCTGAAAACCCTTAACATTCGCGGCTCCGTGGATGATAAGTCCGAAACACTGGGAGCAAAAATTAGAAAGGCGGAAATGGAAAAGGTGCCCTACGTCTTCGTCGTCGGAGAAAAGGAGAAGGAAGCATCTTCGGTTGCCGTACGTTCCCGATGCCAACCTCAACATACGGGAACACATACTTTGGAAAGCGTGCTGCAGCTATTGCAATTGGAAATTAAAGAGCGTACCCTCCCTCAAAAAATGCAGCGGAAATAGGCCAATGTTCAAATGGGCATTAAGGGGCTATTTTTATATAAATAAACGCTTTCGAAAGCTGTACCTGCGAAAATTGAAGTTAGTGACGGGGATCTTCACATGTTTTGAGATCGTGTCTTTCGTAAGCATTACCTTCAAGATCTACATATTCAAAACCGGTAAAGTAAACATCCGTTGGATTTTCTACAGTTTGATAGCGAGGTTCTGCATACGCAAAATGATTATCTTTAGTTTGGATGATTGTCCTACACTTGTTCGCACATACAGTAAATAACAATGGTTTTATGGGTTTATTTTCGTACAGGAAAACTAGATTGCTATCAACGGTGGTCCCTACAACAGCATATGCTTCACCATTTTCATTGTAGGCATTATTGATGCCATCATAATAAATGGGGGTCTCAAAACTTGTGGAAAGCTTGTATAAAAAATGGCCTTCCCCAACCTGATGAACGACTTGCCCATTTGGAGTCCTAAGCCCATAAGGTGTATCATGGACAAAAACACCATCTGGAAGCGCCCCTACCTGTTGGCATTCACTTGGCGCAAAGCCATTTTTATCTTTGTGTGTCTGAGGGCAAAATAGATCATCATGCTTTTCTTGGCAATCCGGGCACCACCAAGCGTTCAAGCTAATCGCGCCCATAATTACAGCCATAATTCCACCCACCTTAAGCATCTTTTGCACATCACATTTCATGTTCACCATTATCGTGTGTTTTCAATCCAATGTCAAGATTTAAGCAAAATGTATATGAAAAACATTTACAAGACCTTGTAAGCCTGCCTATTTTCTATTCAATTTATGACAAAAGTGGACCTTAATCTCGTAAAACAAGTACTCTTAAATGCTTCTCTGGATAATTACCTCTTGGATGAAATCATTAGCGAATTGCAATTGGCAGTCCAAGAGGAAGGGAAAAATGAATTAAAAAACTTGGTACCCCCGAAGAGGCAATTTGTTATTTTGGTGGCGGATAATGATGGCATCTTGTCTGAGAAGGAATGCGTAGGGTGGATTTTACAAATACCGGAGGATGAGCCCATGCAATCGGTGGGCGAAAAATTAACGCAGGTGGCAAAGGCTTTCAATTTAAGCAAAAAGGGCAGAAAATTTCCCGTTGCAACCGTTGGAGAAACCTGTGAGAATGTTTCGGCTAAAATTTTTAAGGAACATAAACTTTGGTTAAAAACGAAGGAACCCGTTCTGCTGGTTCCCATCAAGAATGCTTTGGCACTCAAAGAGGATGCCCAAGAAAAAGCAAATGATGCATGTGACTTTTGAAATGTTTTATCACGCGTGACATAAAAGATAAAAAACGTTCCCGGTAAGTACGATTTTAAAACCCCCTATTTTAAGATTGAAGTTGCAATCGTTTTTTTGTTGATATTAAATTGCCATGCAACATTCACGTAAACAAGCTTACTGGAATTGGTTGCTCTTATCTGCCTTTTTTGCCTACCAATATTTATTACGTATTTATCCGAGCATTTTTACGGATGAAATTAGGGCAACGTTCCAATTTTCCGCCCACGAATTTTCAACCTTGAGTACTTATTGCATCGGCGTATACAGTTGTTTGCAAATTCCGTTTGGTATCCTGTTGGATAGAATGGGGGTACGATGGATTACCATTGCCTCCTTGAGCCTATGCTTGATAGGCCAATACTTGTTCACGCATACGCACGTACAATGGGTTGCCCAATGGGGGCGCATTCTCATTGGAATAGGATCCGCACCCGCATTTATAGGTGCCGTAAAAGTAATTTCGGATTCTTTCCCCAATAGGCTTTACGGTATTTTTATGGGCATGACCTGTGTTTTGGGCATGATAATCACCATGGTGAGCAGCCATTGGTTGCGGCAATTGGATGCGGCCGGCTTGAGCTGGCAGCAAGCCATTGATGGCTTATCATGGGTAGGATGCATACTGCTGGTCATATTGTTACTTTCTTTGACGACCGTGAACGAAGATCGACCTGCAGATGCTTCTGGGAAATACGCTTGTTTTTGGTCATCTTTTTGGTCCGTATTGCTGAATCATAAGGTTTTTTTGTACGCGCTGTTAACCATTGGAACATGCGCCGTTGTGAATACGGTATCAGACCTGTGGGGACCTGCTTTTTTAAGCGCAAAATACCATCTGTCTCCGCTACAGGCGGTACATTACAATCAAAGTATTTTTGCAGGATTGATGGTGGGCAGTTTTTTATTGCCCACCGTGTTCAACGAAGGTAAAAAAATTTTGCAGGGTATCCGCATGTGTTATCTTGTCCTGGTGGGCATTTTTATGGGGTTAATCTACGGCTCAGCGTCCATACCTCCTTTCTTATTGCAAACCGCATTATTTGTGGCCGGCATTGTAGCTTGCGCCGATATTCTGTGTTTTTCGTTGACAGCCCAGTTGTCAACACCAAAAACTTCGGCATGCATCGTAGGTTGGGTCAATACGATTAATATGTTGGGATTATCTTGTCTGCAAGGATTGGTTGCGTTTTCTTTGGATAAACATTGGTCTGGAGTTACGAATACGCAGGGCTTAAGAATTTACCAGGCTCGGGATTACGAATTCGCTTTGGGTGTACTATTAAATGTTGTCATTGGAGGCACGGTTATTGCATGGTGTATGCGCAATAAAAATTACAATTTAAAAAATGAATATTGATTTGATATCGCAATGGGTCTCGTTATCTCAAAATCTGGAGCACTGTGTCGGTGAAACTATCCTGAAAGAAAAGCTCACTCGAGCTCAGTGCTTACGCGTAAAGTTGGGTGTGGATCCCACACGTCCCGACTTAACGTTCGGACATTGGGTGGTCTTTAATAAGTTAAAACAATTCCAAAATTTGGGCCATAAGGTTATTTTCTTAATTGGAGACTACACAACGCGTATTGGAGATCCCAGTGGACGTTCGTGCACAAGACCTGTGTTGACTCCGGAGCAGATTGCTCAAAACGCAAAAACTTATCTGGACCAGGCATTTAAAGTATTGGATGTAGAAAAAACGGAAGTACGTTACAACAGCGAATGGTTCTGCAAAATGGATTTTGGAGATTTGCTAAGTTTATCGCGACAGGTGACGGTAGCTCAGCTCTTGGAACGTGACGACTTTACAAAACGTTACGCCCAAAATACCCCCATAGCCCTCGTTGAATTCTTGTATCCGCTATTGCAGGCGTACGATTCGGTTATGTTGCAGGCGGATGTTGAATTGGGAGGAACAGACCAATTGTTTAATATGTGCCTGGGGCGTCAATTTCAGCGTCTGTATGGACAAAGTGAGCAGGCTGTCATGTGCATGCCATTGTTGGTTGGATTGGATGGGGTACGTAAAATGTCCAAAAGTTACGACAATTACATTGCATTGAACGAATCCGCAAAAAATATGTTTGGAAAAATTATGTCCCTACCCGACGAAGCCATGTGGATGTACTTTCGATTGCTGGCTTTGGAGCCGGAAGAATCCATCGCCATGTTAAAGTTGGAGCATCCCATGGAAGCGAAAAAAGCGTTGGCCGTGAAGTTGCTGAAACAATTTTTTACCGAGGCAGAGATAACCGCAGTTAAACATGATTTCGAAACTGTTTTCTCCCAAAAGGGTATACCCCATCAGATCCCCGAATTTTCAAGAGATGCTTTACCGCACAACCATTTGATGGATCTCATCGTGGCGACTCAAGTGTATCAGGGAAGTAAGAAAGATTTAAAGCGTCTGATGGCGCAGGGTGGTGTCGAAGTCAATGGGCAGAAAGTTTTGGATCCAACGGCAAAATTGGAAAATGCAAGCTCTTATGTGGTACGCGTCGGTAAGCATGTTTTCTTTAGGATTGTTTCATCCATTAAAAAATGAAAAATCAATTTCCCAAAACCGTGATGTTTATTAATTTACGAACGTATTTTATTGGGAAAAGGTAAGAAGGAGCTCATTGTTACTTAGTGAAAGTCTTATAATGTTTTCTCAATTATGAGATCATAAAAGGGATACTGTTTTTACTTTTTTAATGGTGTGTTGAACATAAGTGTAGTCTTATGTTCGTTGCCTGCTTAATTCTAAAAATAGTCCCAATTAGTTAAGCAGAAGTCTGCAGGAAATCCTATTGCAAGTTCTAGTGTCGAGTTTTCAAGGCAAGGAAGCCTGCAGGGCTTGGGATAGAAAAGCTCAGAGGTAAAATATATCTGTGCCTCGTCCTAAATCAAGGTCGAATAAACAACTGACATAAAAGCGAAAGGTTGGCATGAAAATAATATTTCGAAAAAGTTATTGGAATCTAAAAAACCCTACTTTTTCCGAAAGTAGGGTTTTATATATTTCGTTTTAAAATTCCACATCGTTACCGTCTTTATCTACCCAACCAGTAGGCGTATCAGGCGTACCAAAAAATTGTTTACCCTCTACTAGCTGATAAAAACCAAAGCGTAGAAACTGCCCATCTTTTTTTCTTTGAATAACTTCTCTTTGTAAAAAATCAGCCCCTAAGCGTGCAAAATACTCCTGACGAAATGCGAAATCTCCATAAAGATCTTCGTCATCATCTGATATATGACGATAAACATCATATCCGTCGATGGTTCGCCCTATAACCGGTAATAGATTCCCTTGAGAATCATAAAGTTTATCCTTACCATCGCTAAACACTCGAAAATCATTGGTCCTAAATAAGAAAAGTCCTCCAATGTTTCGAACCTCTATCTCGCGGCCATTTAAATCAGCATGCATCGACTTACTGCCGTCATATTGACGAACAGAATTTCCGTCGGTGGTTCGCCCTATAATGTGAAAGGAATGAGGTTCATCACCAGGTCTACATCCATAAGACATACTACCTTCCTTTCGTTCTTGGACACGTGTTTGCTGACGTTGAGCTTCTTCCAGAAATCCCATATAGGCGCCCCACTCATTACATCCAGTCCTAGGACAAAGCTCATCATGATCCTCGTTACAATGCTGACACCACCAGGCATTTAGGGTGACTGCACTCATTACACCTGCCGCCACAAGACCACTCTTTGTCAAGGGTATTTAAAATATTTTTCAAAAAAGTTATAATAAACTCATCGGGGCCTTCAAACATCGACGTTTGCATAGATAATGGAGCTCATTATTGGGTCGTTATTTGAGTCGATGGATTTTTTGACCGGCAAGGGCTTCATTTTGTACCCTAAGCCCCCTGCGGATAGATTGGCATTAGCGCCGAAGTTCCGAGATTTTCTCTCGCAGCCTAAGATTTGGAGTAATCTATCTGGTTCGTCGTAAAGTACAGGGTTTTCTTCCGATTTATCATAAGCCCAAAGTTCCAATGTTGCGTCTGTTTCAAATTGTGTTAAACATATTTCTAAAGGTTTGATTCCCATATCACCCATAGGTAAAAAACTTTAATTGTTTTTAAAGTCACAGGGCCCGCAATTGGCAATGGGTACCCCTTCCCCAAGCCCTCTTATCCCTGGCTCTAATATCTTTGGAATAATCTCCAGACTATCGAAACGGGTTAAAAAATCTTACCCCCAAGGATTGAATTTTCCTATCTTTCGAAAAAAGATCCAATCTTGTTGACAAAGAACAAAAAACGACTACAATAACTTAATCGTGAAGACACCGAGACACCGAGACACCGAGACACCGAGACACCGAGACACCGAGACACCGAGACACCGAGACACCGAGACACCGAGACACCGAGACACCGAGACACCGAG
>JAIRMU010000023.1 GCA_031258545.1 Puniceicoccales bacterium
CGAAGAACGGCGAAGAACGGCGAAGAACGGCGAAGAACGGCGAAGAACGGCGAAGAACGGCGAAGAACGGCGAAGAACGGCGAAGAACGGCGAAGAACGGCGAAGAACGGCGAAGAACATACTCAAATGATCATTATAATGCAATTTTTACTTCCGTCAAATATTAAATGCGTATTTTTTTAATTTATGAATCAAAAAAATCCCTTCATTTTATTATGCGCACAAACTTTCAACAACACGGCATCGGATCTTGGTGAATTGCCTACACACTTCCGATAACAGTCATTAGCTTCAAAGTGTTTAGGATTTTCATTGGGCCAGATAAAGAGCATTGTAAAATTGTACGTTAAAAGAGGATGCATTAAAAG
The DNA here is from genome assembly GCA_031258545.1 of Puniceicoccales bacterium. Lineage (GTDB taxonomy): Bacteria > Verrucomicrobiota > Verrucomicrobiia > Opitutales > UBA9783 > CABUVL01. Next base: position 369 of record JAIRMU010000023.1, read on the forward strand.
TCTTCTTGGTTAAGCAGTAGCATTGCACCTGCAATATGTTTTTTATACATCTGCATTGACACCGGTCGAACAATAGGTTTTGATAAGGGCAAGGCAATCTTTAATAAGGGAGTGAATGAAGTATGACTGATAAAATGATCTACGAATTTGGAAATAAAACGGATGGTGACGTTACCATGCGTGCGCTTTTGGGAGGCAAGGGAGCCAATTTGGCCGAAATGTCACGTATTGGTTTGCCCGTACCTCCAGGTTTCACCATTACAACCGCAATGTGCATCGATTATTACAAAACGAATCGACAATTGAGACCGGAACTCAAGGCCGCCATCAAACAGGCCATCGGGTCCGTCGAGTCGCAGTTGAATAAAAAATTTGGCGATACCCGCAACCCTTTATTGTTTTCCGTACGTTCCGGAGCACGTGAATCCATGCCAGGTATGATGGATACCATCTTAAATTTAGGGCTCAACGATGCAACCGTAGAAGGATTTGCAAGCATCACCAATAATCCACGTTTTGCCTACGATTGCTACCGACGTTTCATCCAAATGTACGGTGATGTCGTTATGGGCGTAGGACCCAAGTCGGAAGACGAGCACGATCCATTTGATGGTCTCATTGCCGAGACAAAGGCAACAAAAGGTGTCAAGTACGATACAGACTTGGAAGCGGAAGACCTAAAGCAATTGGTCAATCGTTTTAAAGCTTTGGTGCGCGAAAGGGCCGGTAAAGATTTCCCCCAAGACGTCTTTGAACAACTCGAAGGCGCCATTGGGGCCGTGTTTGGTTCTTGGCACAACGAACGGGCTACCATTTACCGTCGCAAATACAATATTCCTTCCGATTGGGGAACGGCTGTCAACGTTCAGGCCATGGTATTTGGTAATGCAGGGGATACGAGCGCAACGGGTGTTGCCTTTACGCGCAATCCTGCAAATGGAGAAAATACGTTCTACGGTGAGTATTTGATCAATGCCCAAGGTGAAGATGTCGTCGCCGGCATTCGTACCCCCCACCCCATTGCTCAGCTGTCGCAGGAAATGCCAAAGGCTTACGAAGAATTGTTGAAAATTCGTGCCCGATTGGAGGAGCATTTCAAAGACATGCAGGACTTCGAATTTACGGTTGAAAATCAACGTTTATTCATGCTGCAAACCCGCAATGGTAAACGTACAGGGTTGTCGGCCATTAGGATCGCTCTGGATATGGTTGACGAAGGCCTCATCGATAAAGAAGCCGCCGTTAAACGTATTCCCGCAGAGTCTATCGCCACGCTATTGGTTCCCATTTTTGACAATCGCGCAAAAAAACAATCCCAATGCATTGCAACGGGACTACCGGCGGGACCTGGCGCCGCTTCCGGCAAAGTTGTCTTTAGTGCCGTAAAGGCGGAAGAATGGTCAGCTCGCGGAGATAAAGTCGTTTTATGCCGCGCCGAGACATCGCCCGAAGATTTGAGAGGCATGTTGGTTTCCGAAGGAATTTTAACGAGCCGTGGAGGCGTTAGTTCGCATGCGGCTTTGGTGGCACGTCAAATGGGTAAAGTATGCGTTTGCGGCGCCGGTGACCTCACCATCGATTACCGTAAACGTTGCATGACTGCGGGTAATATTTGCATCAACGAAGGCGATCCCATCTCCATCGATGGTACGACGGGCGAAGTCTTCCAAGGTGGGATTCCAACAATGCCGTCGGAGGTGATGCAGGTACTCCATGGCCATTTAAAAGCGGACGAAAGTGCAACGTACCGCATGTTTCATACCATCATGTCCTGGAGCGATTCATTCCGCCAGTTGGGCATTCGTACCAATGCGGATACACCGCAGCAAGCGGCTCTGGCGTTATCCTTTGGAGCGGAAGGCATTGGCCTTTGCAGGACCGAACACATGTTCTTCGAAGGGCATCGTATAGATTCCATGCGTGAAATGATTTTGGCCGACTCCGAAGAAAGTCGCCGCAAGGCCTTGGCCAAATTGTTACCCCTGCAAAAGAACGACTTTAAAGGTATTTTCAAGGCAATGAAAGGGTATCCGGTAACCATTCGTTTGCTGGATCCACCGTTGCACGAATTCTTACCCCACGAAGATGATGCCATCGAAGCCTTATCCAAGGTAATTGGACTATCCGTGGATCAAATCAAAGTAAGGTCCAACGCATTGGCCGAACAGAATCCAATGTTGGGGCACAGAGGTTGTCGTTTGGGGATTACCTATCCGGAAATCACGGAAATGCAGGCCACGGCCATCTTTGAAGCGGCGGCCGAAGTACTTAAAGAAGGATTGGCCGTAAAAATAGAAGTTATGGTCCCATTGGTAGGTTTTGTTAAAGAATTGGAACATCAAATTCACTGCATCCAAACAACGGCCCAAAAGGTGTGCGAACGTTACCAGGTAGAAATTCCTTATCATGTGGGTACCATGATAGAAAATCCGCGTGCGGCTGTCCGCTCGGACGAAATCGCGAAAATTGCCGATTTTTTCAGCTTTGGAACCAACGACTTGACACAATTAACGCTAGGTATCAGTCGTGATGACATGAGCAAGTTTTTCAAAGCCTATACGGACTTGGAAATTTTTACCCAAAACCCATTTGCTTCAATCGATGTGGATGGCGTAGGTGAATTGGTTAAGTTATCGGTTTCAAAAGCTAAAAGCATAAAACCGGGTATTAAATTAGGTGTTTGTGGAGAGCACGGCGGCGATCCCCATTCGGTGCAATTTTTTCAGACGGTTGGATTGAATTACGTCAGCTGTTCTCCGAACCGCATCCCAATTGTGCGTTTGGCATGCGCTCAGGCGGCCTTAAAAAATCCACGTCAATAACGATACAAGCTCCACGAGATTTTTCGTGGAGTTTTTTTACCATCCTTAGGCATAAATTTTTTAACCTGAGGTTCGGGTGCCACATTGCTTGCGTATGGAAACAAATTAAATGGCTAAAACGGCCTAGCGATGAACCCTATCGTGATGGCTAGCCAATGTGGGTTTAGGCGCGTAATGAGATGTATCTCGTTTAAGTGTGCGGCACCGCCAATGGTCTGTTGGAATAAATATTTTAAAACAGGCCCATGCGTACGGCGTAGAAAGCCTTTATCGACGTGGTTGCCGTTAGAATTTAGGTACGCAGTGGTCAACGGATTGGTGCGATGCAATAAATTTACGTATAATTTCGTTCGCTTCTTCGGAAGCATCTTCCAAAACATAATGTCCCGCATCGTCGAAACAATGTGTTTTTGCATTCGGTAAGAATTGTTTCCACTTTTCTAAAAAGTGAGGTGTGAAGCAAAAGTCCTGCATGCCCCATGCCAAAAGACTTGGTTTATTGGCTAAAATCCACAAATTATTTTGAATATCTTCCAGGGTTTTATAGGAAGGATGCCGGGAATCCATCGGTATGTCTTGGACAAAAGCGTTGATGGCAACGCGTTCGCGGGATGTTTGGTAAGGAAGCAGATAAGCTTTTTTTGTGATCGCATCGAGTCCTTTTTTGGAAGCCATATAAGTTGCACATTTTGCAAACAAATTTGCGTGTTTAATGCCCCAAGGGCCCAATAAGGGAAACCGACATAAGGCTATGCGAAAAGGAATGATGTCGCATAGAAAAGCAGCCGAATTGAGAATGGTAAGCGTTTTAACGCGTGCCGGCCAGCGTGTGGCTACGCCCATGCCGATGGCGCCTCCCCAATCGTGTACGACGAGATGGAAACGCCCTATGGAAAGGCTTTGCAACCATTGAATGGTATTTTCGATGTGTGTTTTAAGATTGTAGGGATACTGTTGAGGTTTATCGGATAATCCACATCCCATATGATCGGGAACCAAACACCGGCAAAAGTCATTCAAATTTTTTACGAGATTGCGATAAAAGAATGACCAGGTTGGATTCCCGTGCAGCATGACAACGGGTTCACCGTGGCCTTCATCGATGTAATGTAACTTATGGGTAACGTTTGCATGCGGTGCCCGCAGCGTAACGTAGTGCGATTTAAATGGATAGAGGGAACGAATGGATGCAAGGGATACCATAAAACTCCTTAATTTTGCCATTGAATACCCAGCATAAGCGTGCTGAGCCCACTTCCTATGCCCAATAACAACACTGGCATTGCGTTTTTAAGCAATTTGCTTTCATCCGCTTGGCAAAGCGTTAAAGGTAATGCGACGGAACCGGTATTCCCCAGATAGGGAAATGTCGAAAAGTCTTTTTGCGGATCTAAATGGAGTGCTTCGTACAACTGGAGTTGATGTTGACGTCCAACTTGATGGGTGATGATGCATTGGGCGGTATCCTCTTTCCAGGACATTTCTTCCCTAAAGGCATTCCAGGCCATCTTTGAAAGTCGAATCCCTTCCCTGAGAAGCGTTGTCGAATCCGTTTGCATGGTTAGGTTGTGGGATACATCGGCAGTTCCTCCTTCGCACAGTTGGCAAGCCGATGAATGGGTTTGGGTAATGCCTCCCAATAAAATAGGTTTGGAAGAGGAAACCCATTTTTGATGGCACAAGAGCAAGCTCACCGCCCCAGATCCAATGGTTAAATTGGCAAAAAATGGCTTTATGGTCTTGCGGGTTAGATGTACATTGTCGTTTAACTGAGCCAGCGTCCAATCCAGCAGAGGGCGACCATTTTCTCCCGACACGATAAGCACGGAACGCGCCGTACCGGCTTCGATCATGGATGCGCCAACGATGATTGCATTAAGCACACCTAAACAGGCATTGGATAAATCAAAGATTTGGGTGTGGGGAGTGAGTTTTAATCCCGCATGTACGTAGGCGGCCGTTGGTGGCTCCAAACGGTTTCTGCAAACGGACGCATGGATTAGGACGTCGATGCAATGGATGGGAATGCCTGTTTTTTTCAGGACTTTTTGACCGGCTAAAATAGAAATTTCTGAAGGTTGAAGACTGCAATCCCAATGGCGACGCTCTTGAATTCCCGTCATCATGGCCAAACGTCCTTTGGGCAAATTAAGCCTTGTATAAAGCGGCTTGAGGGCATCTTCGATACGTTCCGAAGTCCACCGTTCTTCGGGCAGTGCATACCCCATCGATTCAATCATCACGTTTTTGAACTGCATTGACTTATAACCTACTCATAAAAATACACCTGGTCGGGACGATAGGATTTGAACCTACGACCTCATGCTCCCAAAGCATGCACTCTAGCCAGACTGAGTTACGTCCCGACTTTGACTCCCCTATAAAAACGCTAAAAATGTCCTGCGGGATGTCAACGTTTTTATGCTATTACGAGCAGACTAACGGAAATCATGTGTTTTGCAGCCTTTCATTGATTATGCTGACCGCATGACCTGGTAACACGATTGAAAGGTCTTCTTTTTTCTAAGGTTATCAAAAACGGCCGTGGACGTTCAAAATTTTCTTTTGTACGCAATAATGTGCACTGAAGAAATTTTCCAAATCAAAACAGCCAGTTTTCTTGAGGGGCGAAGTACTTAACAGCGCAGTTAAAGAACCCCCCGTCCAGTAGAAAATGCCTTGATTATTTTTTTTGAGGTGCGTTCTTGTGCACTGGACAAACTTGTCGAAAGCGGTGATGGCGCGTCCCACAATTGCGTCGTATGTTTGATGCCACACTTCCAATCGAGTACGACAAATTTGCACATTGTTTAAATTCATTCGCCGCACAATATCCTGGACTGCATTTACCTTTTTGCGAATGGAATCAATCAAGGTGAATTGTGTGCCCGGAAACAAAATGGCAAGCGGAATGCCCGGAATGCCGCCACCGGTACCTACGTCCAGCACGGTGGATGGATTGTTCCATAAGTCCCACGTGACAATGGGTAATATGGGAAGAATGTGCTTTTCTTCCAAATAATCAATGTCGGTACGGGCAACGAGATTAATTTTAGCATTCCATTCCCGCAGCAATTGGCAGTACACCTTCAATTGTATCCAGCAGGAAGCGGGGATGGAGGGTAAATATTGCTTAAAACGTTCCATGCGTCAGGAAACGCTTTTGGGTAGATCTAAATATTTACGCATTTCAACGACATAACCTCTTATCATTTGAACTTGAGATAATAGATTAATTTCGAAAGGAGCAAATAGCCTTTTTAGAAAAATATCATTGCCCTCTTTAAAGACTTGGCGTAATCCAAAATTATTTTCACCTAAATCCACCAAAACAATTTGACCGTCCATGATTTCCCGGGTGGTACATAAATTAATAAGCAATAAGCCATGTCCACCAAAAAACGCATCGGTGGATGTTGGGTTATGAGTTGCAAAAGAGCCTGGATTCAAGGATTTTTCTGTTTTAATCCACCGCACATAAACATCTTCCGGCATACTCCCATCCTTGGAAAGTCTGGAAGCAATTTGTTCCCAGGCAAGTATGGGGAGTATGGAACCTTTGAGCATTTTACTCGTCTGAAGCGATAAAATAGGTTCGCTCCCCAAAAGTTGTTCAATGGTTACATCAAAAAATTTGGCGATGGCCACCACGGTACTTATGCGGGGATCATTGGTTTGACACGATAATAAACGATTGATGGTTGTTTGCGGTAGATTAACACCTCGGCACAAGTCGGCCTCCGTTATGCGCGCTTCATTCATGAGTAAGCGAATCATTTTTCCGATTGGAAAATCTGTAGGGTCCACAACCGATTCTGCTTTGAACTCTGTCACTGCATGGCAATTTTTGTCTAATGTAACAAAAAGTAAAGCATTTTTTATAAGATTGACCGATTCTTATGCAATAAATGTTTAATTTTTTTAAAAAATATTATTTTTTAGTTGATTTTTAAAAAATTTAATTCACCATAGAATTTAGTTATTGTGCATTGTAAGGTGCATAACAATATGCAAAATGTTCGTTTAAACAATAAGAGAGTGTCCTAGGGAAGCATTTGGATTTTTGCAAGGGGTCTATAAATGCTTCCCCTTTTTTCTAATATATATATTATCTCCATTATAAAGCGTAAAAGGGTGTTCGTCGGGACAGGGTGTAACTCGTTCGATTAAGTTTTTCAGGCCAATGGAAATGTTCTGGCGTAGAAAAAGCTGAGGCGGTTGTGTACATGTGCTATGGGGATACGCGCAGAGGCATCTGCTAAAGTTTTAAAAGTAACCGAAAATTGAAAAGTACCCAAATGCTTAGTCGTAGGGGGCAACATAAAAGATGCGGTGGACACAAATTCAATAAGCGGAAAATGCAAGTTCCCGCTTATTCGTTTTAAATCGCAATTGTGCGAGCAATAGGAATTATTTTTTGGCCTGTTTTTGGTTGGAAACGTAAGTATGATTGGATTGTTTTTTGAACATTTTTAAAAACTTATGTTTGGATCTAGATTTTGTAACGGGTTTGTAGGGCATAAATGTGGATATCGATTTGTTGGTATCGGCCATAGTTTCCTGTAAACGTTTAGTTTCCACCATATTTTCCAAACGAGCCTTCAAGCTTTGTATTTCCTGATACATTTGCTGTTCAGACTCCGTAAGCACATCACCCGGTAAATCGTTTTCCGTGATACCCATCCTGTGCATTGTTTTTTGAGAAATATTTTTAGCTTCTTTAACATGGGGGTACAGAATGGTTCCATCGTACGCAATTTGTGTGGCAGTTAGGAAAATGAGTAAATTTGTGAGCCCGTCACTTTTATTTTTATTTGAAAATAACTTTCCTAAAATGGGAATATTCCCCAAAATAGGTACTTTAGTCACAACATTTGAACTTTCTTGCGACATAAGTCCTCCGATGGCAATCGTGTACCCACTTTTGATGGTTACCACGCTGTCTGTTTTCTTTTGACTAATCTGAGGATAATTGATGGATGCCCCTTTATCAGTTGAGAATGCAACATCAGCTGTCTTTGAAGATAAGGAGGGTTCGATTTTTAACGTGATGAATTCTGCTTGTACTTTGGGCGTTACTTTAAGTTCAATACCGGTAGGTTTTTCCTCAAATCCACTGATTTCGTAATTCCCTTGATCCGAATTGTAGGAATAATTTGGGACAGGGTAATTGGTAACTACGGACATGGTGGCGGGCACATTGTTCATTGTGATGATGGTTGGATTGGACAAGGTTTTACCTAAAGTTTCCGTTTGTGTAAAGTTGAATGTTGAAGTAAGCGTTTTAATCATAATTGACTGGGGGCCCAATGCTTTGCTACTGTTCAGACTGCGCGTAATTTGCCCCGCTACATCCTCTGAACTGGATCCACTACTGGTTGCGGTACTCGCTGCGGCACCCGTTGCGGCACCCGTTGCGGCACCTGCTGCCGCCTCTTCTTCCTTATCTTTGAGCGTGCCAGTTAGGGCTGTCGGCCAAGTAAAACCGCGATTATCTGAATTATTTGTACTTGCCTCGACAAATTTTGCTTCAATCATCACTTGGGTCTCAGGTTTGTCCAACATTTCAATGATGGATGCGAACGTTTGGATGTTTTTGGAACGTTCCGTAATGATGAGCACATTGGAGCGTTCATTGAAGGCAATTTTCCCACCACTATTGGAATCGATAAAATCCTTTAACTCTTCGGCAATTTGCTTAGCTTCGGCAAATTTTAAAAGAAAAGTTTCCGTCTTCAGAGGTTCTTTGTTGAGTGATTCGAGCGTACAAATTTGGACAATATTGTCATGCTGTGTATACGTGCATCCTACAGGCCCCAAAACGGCTTCCAGCAAAGACTCCCACGTTGCATTTTTTAAACGAACCGTTACATTCCCCTGCAGTGCAGCAGGTATGATGATGTTAAGGTCATACAATTCGGATACGTAGCGCAAAACTTGTTTAATATCTTCATTGATGAAGTCGACTGAAATATGTTCACTACTATTGGCTACTTTGTCCACTTGGTTGTCTTTAAAGGTAACCACAATGTTGCTATCCACTTTACTTGAGTCATTGAAATTTGTTGTGACGGACGGCGGCGTACTTTGGTTGCCGGATGAGATGGTCTTGCTTAAATCAGAAAATGATGGCAGAGCCGCCTGGGGATCAAAGACGGGAGGTTGCCTTCCCATCATCCCTTCACCGTCTGCCCAACAACGAATCGTTGAATTTATCAGTAAAGCAAATAGAAATAAGGTGCATCTGATTGAATTACGTGAGTCCTGTAATATTATGGTGGCGTGTCGCATCTTGTTAATAATTAAATGTTAAAGCGTAGTTATTGAGTTGTAATATGAAGGATTTCTTTTGTATACCTTTGATGGTTATTTCGAACATTTGTCCTTGGTAATTTGCTTGCAAGACAGTACCTTCCTTTAAAATTCGGTTGCCTTGGACGCAGAGATAAAATGCGCCATTTTTTTGAATGGAACCCGAAGGTTGCAAAGCATTACCCACTTGTGTTAAAATTACAATTTCGTTGATTTGAGGTTCTTCCTCTTCAACGGTGGGTTCGATGAGGGTAGGCTGTACTTCTTCAACCGTTAGTTCTGCTTTTGCGTCAAAAAGAAAAGGTGTCACCACGGCTTCCCACTCAAATGTTTTGTCATTTATTTCAAACAGTTGGCTAATTTCTTGAATAGCTTTGGATCTTTCACTAGGTGGCATGATGGCATCCGGTTTTGGCTTTTCGGTTTTTTTGGGAGCACCAAAGCCTATATGGCCTAAAGTCAGCAAAATTAAACCAAGATATCCTTTACGCATTATCCCCTCCCTGTCCTATTTGGCCTAACATGCTAAAAACAATGGTAGCACTAATTTGGGGTTCTGTTTTTGAAAGGTCCTCAGTTTTTTCTCGGGAAGTATTTGCAATATGTTCTTTAAGATCTAACTGTTTAACATTGATAAAATATTTTTGTTCCCTAAGCGTTTTTAAGAGTGTGATGGCCGTTGAGAAAGTCCCTTGAAGATTGACCGTAAAATCAACCAGTAGGAAATCTCCCACGTATTCACTTGTATCTTGATTCAATGCAACCGTTTTGTTCTTTGTGAGATCATAAGTATTCGATATGGCAATGTTAGACGAATTCTTGCCAAGAATTTTTTCAAGTTTTACCAAAAATTTGTACATCGCTGTCCGATTGCCAAAATCGAAACACTGTTTTTGTAGAGCCGCCTCTAGATCTTTGTAATTTTTCAAATCACTCGCTACATTCCTTAACTCGCCCATTTGTTTTTCAATCAGGCTAGACTTTACGCTGATGGCATCTGTTTTACGTTCTACTTCCTCCGTTTGATTTTGCCTGAAATTTACAAAAACGAACAAAATAAAGTTAATGACAACTAAGACGACGCAGGGTATATTCTTCCTTAAAAAGTTTTTGATTTTGCTGAGATCTAAAGCATTCATGGATAATTTAGGCGCTGTATTGTAAATTAATTTGGAATCTTGTCTCGTCTGCTTGTTGGTCGACAGTGTTCTTTTCGAGATTGTAAAAGCATTTACAGTTATTCTTAAATGCATCGATTGCTTTAAGTTGTAGCAGTTGGGTTTTATAAGATTCCAAGATTGCGATATCACCTTTCACAATGCCGTAGATTTGTATGTTGAACGACTTATGAGCCACATCGACAACTTTTGTATTGGGATCACTTTGACAATTGGCAGCAATGGTATTAAATCTTATCTCGTGAGGTTTACTCTTGCATAATTCTAACAAAAATTCAGATAAATCAATGGGTAATGCATACGCATTTAATAACGTACGTACCCTATTCCTAGTGTCTACAAAATCTTTGTTGTGCCGCATCATTTGCTGGTGCAGAGTTGTATTTTTATCTAGAAAAGTTTTTATTTCGTTAAAGCGAGTGGCTTGACGCTTGTGATCAAGTTCTGTGAAGAAACTTACACCTATTAAAATAACTGTAAGAATGCCCATGGCCGCAAGGACGTAGATTTTTATGGATGAAAGTTGAGAATTAATCACAATAGATTTATCTCTAAAATCTATTTCCCACGGGCGTGGTTTAGGGCTAAGGTACGATTTTAATAACTGGAGGTTCATCTGAAATAATTAAAGACAGCACTTAACATACCAATCCATGAAGGCTGGGATATTTGTGTCATTTTTTCGTTGCCTTGCGTATTTACCTTGTGAGTTTGCAACCAGGTGTTAAAGTCAATTTGCAAGGGTTTGATTTCGAGTACCTTACCGATACATTGCGTTAACCAGGCAAGTTGAGGGGACAGGCCGTTGATGAAAAGAAATTCGATGGGCAAACTCGTTTGTACTTCAAAAAAATCGATATAAGATTTAATGTCAGCACACATACGTTGTGTAATTGTTTCCATGACTTGCGTATCTTCCGTCATGGACTGAAGTAGATATTTGTAAGTGCTGACGTCATCGGGGAGACTGCATGCTTTGCGTGTTAGGCTGATTAAGCTTTTTAAACCATGGACGGGGGGATAAGCAGCCTCAATATGATTGTTACAAAGTACGAATACTAGAGATTGATTAACGGAAAAATCTATAAATAAAACAGGTTGCGTGATCTTAACCAACTTTGTGTAATCCATAATCCCTTTGGCCGTTGTGAGCGTCGTCAACAGTAATTTTTTTGGAATACACTGGCAGTCCATGAATTCGTTCTGAATCATTTTTATTTCTTGTTTCTGGGTCCCTATAAAACAAACGTGGTCAGGGAGGACCGTATTTGCCGAATCCTTAATTTCTATACCCGTGTAAGCATCAATAGCCGCAATTTGATTCGTTTTTAAATCGGCATTAAAGCGTTCTTTTAATAGCGGAATTAATCCTTGGATACCTTTGCTTTTGGTTTTTGCTTCTAGTTTTGCCTTATAGATAAAACGAGATAATGGGGCGACCATGCAAATAGCGTTTTTACTTTTAGTTATTTTTTTTAGGATGGGAGCATCCAAGTAAGCATTTTCTTTAAGAGGATTATTGGCTAATTCTTCCAGATCGGATAAAGAGAGCGTAGATTTTTTTTCTTTTGTAACAGTGGCTAACAAACAAGAGGTTTCAGAGGTATAAATAAATTTTTGTTTTTTACTGCCCAGAAAACTTGATAAGACATCCATACAGTAATTTTAGGAAAGAATGCTATCGAGAGCAAGGAAAAAGTAACGTCGTTAAGGTATTTTATGGAAATAGCAGTTAATGTCATACGCTTTTTTGCAACCAATTTAAGCATTTGCGATGTATAACACACGTTATACAGAATGTGCATTGTGGCAATGGTGAAACTTCTGAGAGTCAATACATATTAGGAGATGAGGGGTGTGTGATGGCGTGAGACATACCATGTGACACATTGGCACAACGTATAGGGCTATCCCGCATCCTCCATTTGAAGAATTTTGTTCGTATTTTGCTCACGATAAACGAATTGCAAAAATTGGCACAAAAATTGCGTCCTTGTGAGGTATGCAAAGGACAACGGGAAAGATTTTAGGAATAGATTTGGGAACAACAAATTCGTGTATGGCAGTGATGGAGGGTGGCGAGCCGGTTGTGATTCCGAATGCGGAAGGTGCGCGCACAACCCCATCGATTGTGGCGTTTACCAAAGGAGGAGAACGTTTGGTAGGGCAGGCCGCAAAGCGCCAAGCTATCACGAATCCGCAAAATACGGTTTTTTCGGCAAAACGTCTCATTGGTCGCAAATTTAGTGAAGTGCAGGCGGAAGTAAAAAATGTTCCCTACAAAATTGTGGAAGGCAAAAATGGAGATGCTTGGATTGCATGCGAGGTCAGCGGAAAGATGGAACGATTTGCTCCGGAGCAAATTTCCGCCATGGTACTGGCAAAGCTGAAGGCGGATGCGGAAGCCTATTTGGGAGAGTCCATAAAACAGGCCGTCATTACGGTACCGGCCTACTTTAATGATTCTCAGCGCCAAGCAACAAAGGATGCGGGAACCATTGCCGGCTTAGAAGTTTTGAGAATTATCAACGAGCCAACGGCCGCTTCACTGGCCTACGGGTTGGATAAAAAGAAGGAAGAAACCATCGCCGTTTTTGATTTGGGCGGTGGAACATTCGATGTATCCGTCTTGGAGATCGGTGACAGCGTTTTTGAAGTCAAGGCAACGAATGGTGATACGCAGTTGGGCGGTGATGATTGGGATAAAACCATCATCAATTGGTTGGCCGATACATTTCAATCCGAAAACGGCATTGATTTGCGAAAAGATCCCATGGCGCATCAACGTTTAAAAGAGGAAGCGGAAAAAGCCAAAATTACATTGTCTTCGGCACAGGAAACGGACATCAATTTACCCTTTATCACGGCAGACGCAAGTGGGCCAAAACATCTGAATGTAAAACTAACACGTTCGAAGTTGGAACAAATTTGCGATGGGTTGTACGAACGTATGAAATCACCTTTTAACGCGTGCCTCAAGGACGCCAAGGTCGACGGTAATTCGGTGGATGAATTGGTTTTGGTGGGAGGCATGACACGTTCTCCCAAAGTGATCGAATTGGCCGACTCTTTAGCCGGTAAACCAGCGCACAAGGGAGTTAATCCGGACGAAGTGGTGGCCATTGGAGCCGCGATTCAGGGGGGCGTGCTACGTGGAGAAGTGAACGACGTACTACTGTTGGACGTTACGCCACTGACATTGGGCATTGAGACGGCAGGCGGTATTTCTACGCCCATGATTGACAGAAATACGACGATTCCAACCAAGAAGACCCAAACATTTTCGACCTACGCCGACAATCAAACGGCCGTGGACATCAAAGTGCTGCAGGGCGAACGTTCTTTGGCAAAAGACAATAAGACTTTGGGAACATTTCGTTTGGAAGGGATTCCGATGTCCCCCCGCGGTGAACCCAAAATCGAGGTTACCTTCGATATCGATGCGAGTGGCATTTTGCACGTAACCGCCAAAGATACTGCCAGCGGAAAAGACCAAAAGATTACCATTTCCGGAGCCTCCGGCTTTTCCGAAGAAGAGGTTGAACGTCTTCGTAAAGAAGCCGAGCAGTTTGCCGAACAGGACAAGGCGGAACGGGAACGGATCGAAACATTCAATCGTTTGGATAGCTTAACTTATCAAGCCGAAAAACAATTGAAAGAATTTGGTGACAAGTTACCTGCCGAAAAGAAAGAGGCCATTGCAAAAAAATTGGAAGATGCAAAAAAGGTGCTTGAAAATAAAGAGGTTTCTGCAGAGACTTTGAAATCAACGGAAACGGATCTCATGAATTCTTTGCAGGAAATTGGACACATTTTGTACGCGAATGCGCAACAGAATACTGCGACAGAAAATAAAGACCCGCAACCTTCAAATGCCAACGAAGGTGACAAAAAAGAGAAAGATAACATCGTAGACGCAGACTTTGAGGTTGTCGACGATAATGGCACAAAAGAATAATTTAACCCTTAACAAAGATAAAAATTATGAAAGTAAATATTAAACCACTTGGAGATCGTGTATTGGTAAAAATGATCGAAGAGAATGAACAAATTAAAGGTGGCATCATTATTCCCGATTCTGCCAAAGAAAAACCTCAGGAAGCGGAGGTGGTTGCTTTGGGAACGGGTAAAAAAGATAAGGAAGGCAATCTTGTTCCTTTCCAAGTTAAAGTGGGGGACAAAGTGCTCATTAGTAAGTATGGAGGCACCGAAGTCAAAATAGGTGACCAAAAGCTTACTTTATTGCGTGAAGATGATATTTTAGGTGTATTAAATTAATGTTTGAAAGGAAATAAAGCGTATGTCAGCAAAACAATTGAAATTTGACGAAGCGGCACGTAAAAAGGTGTTAGCAGGTGTAGAAACCTTGGCGAAAGCGGTAAAAATAACGTTGGGCCCTAAGGGTCGCAATGTGCTCATCGACAAGAAATTTGGTGCTCCAACCATCACGAAAGATGGTGTAACGGTTGCCAAAGAAATTGAATTGAAGGATCCATTTGAAAACATGGGTGCCCAAATGGTTCGCGAGGTGGCTTCCAAAACAGCCGATAACGCGGGCGATGGAACCACGACCGCCACCGTTTTGGCGGAAGCAATTTATCGCGAAGGCTTAAAAAATGTAGCCGCAGGTTCCAATCCCATCTTCTTGAAGCGTGGCATTGACAAAGCCGTCGAAGCAGGCGTTGCAGAATTGGCCAAAAATAGTCGTGGTGTAAGCAATCGCGAAGAAATCCGTCAAGTGGCAACCGTATCCGCCAATTGGGATAAAGAAATTGGAGACATCATTGCGGAAGCCATGGATAAAGTCGGTAAAGATGGTACCATTACGGTCGAAGAAAACAAGAGCATTGAAACAACACTCGATGTTGTTGAAGGAATGCAATTTGACAAAGGGTACATCAGTCCGTACTTCGTCACCAATTCGGAATCCATGGAGTGCGTTTTGGAAGACGCCTACATCTTAATTTTCGAAAAGAAAATCAGCAGCTTGAACGATTTGCTGCCCCTGTTGCAGAATACAGCCAAAACCGGCAAACCGTTATTACTCATTGCGGAAGAGGTTGAAGGTGAAGCACTGGCCGCGTTGGTTGTCAATAAATTAAGAGGTACGCTCAACGTGTGCGCCGTAAAAGCCCCAGGTTTTGGCGATCGTCGTAAGGCAATGTTGGAGGATATTGCCACGTTGACGGGGGGACGATGTATTACGGAAGACTTGGGTATTAAATTGGAAAGTATCCAGTTGTCGGATTTGGGTCGTGCAAAGCGTGTCACGGTTGATAAAGAAAATACAACCATCGTTGAAGGTGCCGGTAAATCGTCGGACATTCAAGCTCGGGTAAAGCAAATTCGTCGTCAAATCGAAGAAAGTTCTTCCGATTACGATCGTGAAAAATTGCAGGAACGTTTGGCAAAATTGGCGGGTGGTGTTGCCGTAATTCACGTGGGTGCTAGCACGGAACCTGAAATGAAGGAAAAAAAGGCACGTGTCGAAGATGCATTGCATGCAACACGTGCAGCCGTTGAAGAAGGCATTTCTGCGGGTGGTAGCGTTGCCCTCTTGCGCACAGCCAAAGCGATTGAAGCTTTAAGTTTAAAAGATGAAGAAGCGGTGGGTGCTGCCATTGTACGCCGTGCCATTGAAGCGCCTTTGCGTCAATTATGTCAAAACGCCGGTGTCGATGGATCTCTGGTGGTTCAAGAAGTTTTGAAACATGCGGGAGCTTACGGTTACAATGTTGCAACCAACACGTACGAAGATCTCGTAAAAGCCGGGGTTGTGGATCCCACCAAGGTAACACGTGCAGCTTTGCAAAATGCAGCCTCCGTAGCTGGCTTGTTGCTGACGACGGAATGTATGATTGCCGAATTACCTGAAGAAAAACCAGCGCCCGCACCTGATATGGGTGGTGGCATGGGTGGTATGATGTAAAAGGCCCGTGCATTGCCAATTTTTATGCACTAAAAATGGATTCAGCAATGCAAGAAAATATTTTCTTGCATTGCTTGGGTGTTTGTTGGAAAATGTCATAAAATTTTTTGATTTAATAAAACAGTAGGAATGCCGATATATATTTACCAGAAGCTTGTGTATTTTTAGAAAAAAATAAAGTGCACAAGTTTGTAAGTTTATGCATACAAAGTTTAACATGGGCGAATGGACGGTTACGGCAACCTCTGCAAAGCCTATCTTTCTGGGTGCTCGTGTTCGTTTGGCTAGAAATTTGATGCATTATCCTTTTCCACAGCAAGCATCCGAACAGCAAAGAAATGAAATCTTTAATGCGTGTTCCGACGTTATTATGCGATTGGATCGTAGCAAGCAATCCGTTTGCCTTCGATTAGATGCGCTGGATGCGTTGACATGTGCTTCTCTTATGGAATCTCATCGGATAAGCGTTGATTTAGTTAAAAACAAAACAGGAGCTGGAGTCATTCTCAATAAGAAAAATAAGTTTGCTTTTATGATCAACGAAGAGGACCACCTTCGACTGCAAGTTTTAGACGTTCAACCACATTTCAAAATTTTATGGCGTCGATTGGATCGTTTGGATTCTTGTCTGGAGCAATATTTAGATTATGCGTTTCAACCTCGTTTGGGATATTTGACGGCGTGTCCCACCAATCTTGGCACAGGTATGCGTGCCTCCGCTATGCTGCACTTGCCGGGATTAGTTTTTACGAATCAGCATGTGCAGGTAGGACGCTCGCTGGCCGAAATGGGCATGATTTTAAGAGGTGTATACGGAGAACAATCGAAGGCCATTGGACATATTTTTCAAGTATCCAATCAGACAAGCCTTGGATTTAGTGAAAGTGAATTATTGGATCGCGTTGAACATGTGGTTCATCTGTTGGTAGAAAAAGAAACCGAGGCACGTAAAAAATTACTTCGCACAACACCCCACGAGTTGTTTGACAACATTGGGCGGGCATTTGGTGTTTTACGTGCATGTTTTGAAGTGGGAGCCGAGGAAGCTGCCAATTTGCTGTCGCTCATTATTTTGGCGGTTGATTTTGGATTTTTCCCGGAAGAAAAAAGACACATTTTGTACAAGATAAAGCAAGAGGTTCAGCCTGCGCATTTGCAATTGTTGTTATCGCAACCTTTGAATGCCAAAGAACTCAACAAAGAGAGAGCAAAATTACTGCATCGATACTTTTTAAAATTCCCTGAACCTGATTTTAAAGCAAAAAAAGAGGAATTAAACCATGTTTCATAATTTAACGCCACGCGCACAGCAAGTTTTTGTGTTGGCCAAAAGTATGGCCTTGAAGTTGCAACAAAACTATTTGGGAACCGAACATCTTTTGTTAGGTTTGCTAGAGCTTAAACAAAGTATTGCCGTTCGTGTACTGCAACGCATGGGCTTGGATGTGGAAACGGTCCACGATGCTTTGCAGAAACATATGGTGGCAGGTAAGCATTTGGTAGAAGGAGTTGTGCATCAAGACGGATCGATGCCCGTAACGGATATTCCCTTGACACCGCGTGTTCGCCAAGTGTTGGGGTTGGCTGAAAAAGTTGCCCACGAATTAAATCACCCCTACGTGGGGACGGAACATCTGCTGTTGGGAATTTTGGAAGAAGGCGATGGCTTAGGGGCAAAAATTTTAAAGACTTTGGACGTTGATCCCGAAGAATGTCGAAAAGAAATTCTATCGGAATTGGCTCCGGAAAATGTAGAAGACAATGACGAGGGAGAAGACGTCGATGATGAAGAAGAGGATAAGGGGGGGGATAATCTTTACGGTCCCCGACTCTCTTCCAAGACGCATATATTACGCAATTTTGGAATAGATTTAACAACCAAAGCGAAAGAGGGTCAATTGGATCCCGTCATCGGCCGTAACAAAGAAATTGATAGCGTTGTTCAAGTTTTGTGTCGCCGCACAAAGCATAATCCGGTACTCATTGGTGAGGCGGGTGTAGGTAAAACGGCGGTTGTGGAGGGATTATCGCAACGCATTGTGCAGGGAGAAGTTCCGGAGACTTTATTGGGCAAACGGGTATTTATTTTAGATTTGGCATTGATGTTGTCCGGCACAAAATATCGCGGCCAATTTGAGGAGCGTCTTAAAAATGTTATGAATGAAGTTAAGGAGAGTAAAAATATCATTCTATTTTTAGACGAATTGCATACCATTGTCGGGGCGGGCTCTTCGGAAGGTTCCATGGATGCTTCCAACATTTTAAAGCCGGCGTTGGCACGTGGAGATGTGCAATGTATTGGTGCGACGACTTTGGATGAATACCGGCAACATATTGAAAAGGATACGGCTTTAAATCGTCGATTTCAGTCCGTATTGATCGAACCTTCGTCCGTTCAAGACACCGTAGAAATTCTTAGGGGATTGAAATTGCACTACGAAAAATTTCACAACGTACGCTTGTCGGATGAAGTCATTAAAAAAGCCGTAGGCCTGGCAGACCGTTACGTTGCGGATCGATTTTTCCCGGATAAGGCGATTGACCTAATTGATGAAGCTGGCTCGCGTGCACGCATGCAGGCGGTCAAGCAAACTTTTTCTGCCAAAGGCATAGAGGACACTCTAAAAGATGTGATCCTCAAGAAATCGGCGGCCATTAAGTCACAGAAATTTGAAGAAGCGGCACATTGGAGAGACGAAGAACAGGCTTTAAAACGTGAGAAAGAAACGAAAATGGAAGCGTGGAGGCAAGCGTGTCGTGCACACGTTGTGGAAGTCAAAGAAGATTTGTTGCAGAAAATCATTTTTGATTGGACAGGTATTCCACTAGATTGGATGGGGGCAAAGGAGGCGAAACATTGTTTAAATTTGGATAAGAGTTTAAATCAGCAAGTCATCGGACAAGATGAAGCCGTCAATGTTGTTTGTCGTGCATTAAAACGCTCAAGGGTTGACATGAGGGATCCCATAAAGCCTACAGGTTCTTTTTTATTTTTAGGTCCCACAGGTGTTGGAAAGACGCATTTGGTAAAAGTTTTGGCCGAACAAATTTTTGGCGACAGAAATGCAGTCGTTCAAATTGATATGTCGGAATACATGGAAAAGCACACCGTTGCACGCCTCATTGGATCCCCACCCGGTTATGTGGGTTATGGAGAAGGTGGACAATTGACGGAAGCTATTCGTAGGAAACCCTATTCGATTATTTTATTCGACGAAATTGAAAAGGCACATCCGGATGTAACGCACATTTTACTGCAAGTATTGGAAGAAGGCAAGTTAACGGACAGTGTGGGTCGGACCGTTGATTTCCGCAATACGATTTTAGTCATGACATCCAATGTGGGTGCGGAAGCGTTGCAGAAGACAATGGGACTGGGATTCAATATTCCTTCCAAGGCCATCGCTTTTGAGCAACTAAAAGAAAAGGTACAAGAAGCCAGTAAATCCGCCTTTAAACCTGAATTCTTAAACCGGATAAGCGATATCGTTGTGTTTCGTCCATTGGAACGAGAACATATTCAAAAAATTGTTGAAATAGAAGTCAAAAAAATTGCAGGTAGATTACAAGAAAAAGGCATCACGTTGTTTTTGTCGACGGATGCGAAACAATTCTTGGTAGAAAAAGGATTTGACGATAAATATGGGGCACGTCCTTTAAAGAGGGCCATCGAGCGTTATGTTGAAGATGCGTTGGCCGATGCATTGCTGGAACATAAAGTAAAGTTAGGTCAAAAAGTGATTTTCGACGTTGACGCCCAGAAAGATTGTCTAGGTTTTATAACAACAAAAGTTAAAAAACTTGCGCATCACGGCAAACATGTGATTAAATAGCATAAACATGCAAGAGCGAGAACAGGTGGATCTGTGGTTGAAGACCTTGGGTGCTACAAATGGGAAAATATTTCGTTTGAACGAAAAAGGAATTTTTGCTTCTACGGATAAATTCGGCCAAGAATTTGTCGTGGAAGTCCCCGATGCCTCCGATCAGGTCTACTTTTGTGCGCCTATTGCAACCGTACCGGAGGGCAATAAGGTGGCTTGTCTGGAGCGTCTATTGCAATGGAATTTATATGGCTCACGGACCCAGTATTGTACGTTAGGCCTGGAAGAAAATACAAATCGAATTATTATGCATTATTCGATGGAAGTTGCTTATTTGGACTGCCAAACTTTCATCAACGTTTTCAATAATTTCATAGAAAGAGTGCGAAAAATAAAGCAAGATTGGGAACAATTTTTGAAAGACGTGCCCGCAGGCGGCTTAGCCGCCTTTCCGGACATCAATATGCTTCGCATTTAAGTCAATTATGCAATTGCATTTATACGATACGTTGACTCGGGGAATCAGGCCTGTGGAGCCGATTGCGCGTCATGTTGGGATATATTGCTGTGGTCCTACCGTGTATGGGCCCGCACACATTGGTAATTTCAGAACATACGTTGTTCAAGACATCGTGGTGAGAACGCTGCAAGCCTTAGGGATCCAGACACGTTATGTGCGTAATTTAACGGATGTGGACGACAAAACAATTCGCGGTGCTCAACAGGCGAAGCAATCATTGCAAGCATTTACGTCGCACTGGACGGATGTTTTTGAGGAAGATTGTCGCCAGCTAAATTTGTTGCAACCGGATGTGGAACCGCGTGCAACCGAGACTATTCAAGCACAATTGGACTTGATTGGTCAACTCATGCAAAAAGGTTACGCCTATGTCTCAAAGGGATCGGTTTATTTTCGTATTGCATCTTTTAAAGATTACGGAAAGTTATCACGTTTGGACTCGCGGTGTTGTCAGACTCAGGGAACGAATAGTGCAGGCGCATTAAACGATGCGGACGAGTATGAACGGGAGTGCGTAGGCGATTTTGTACTGTGGAAAAATAGAAAACCGGATGACGGAGACGTTTTTTGGGAAAGCCCTTGGGGGCAGGGACGTCCGGGTTGGCACATCGAATGCAGCGCGATGTCACGCTTATATTTGGGAGCCACGGTAGATTTACACGTCGGTGGCGTGGATTTGTGTTTTCCGCATCACGAAAACGAAATTGCTCAATCTGAAGCGGCTTACGGAGGAACTTTTGCACGCCACTGGATGCACATCGCTCATCTGAAGGTAGATGGAGAAAAAATGTCCAAAAGTCTTGGCAATTTGCATACGGTTGCGTCTTTGTTGCAAAAAAATTACTCTCGAGAAGCCATCAGGTACGCCCTAATGGCCGGACACTACAGACATCCTTTGAATTTTACATTTGATTTACTGAATGCTTCCCAAAGTGCACTGCAGAAACTTTATCAATACTTGTCACGCGTATTGGCAACAACTCAATTAACGGTAGAGACATTTGAACAAGAATATTTGCTACCTTCAACATTGGATCAGGTTGACTATTTGCAGGGATTTTTTGAAAGCTTGTGCGACGATTTGAATGTACCCAAAGCATTAGGTCAACTCTTTACATTTGTTAACGATGCTGACATGCAATCGTTGGACGCAAAACAAATTTTATACGAGTTGGGGAGATGTATGTTCGTTTTGGGACTACCGGCACGCTTTTCTACGGATAATGTTATTATTCCTCTACCGGTAAGACGTATGGCAGAACAACGTTGGCAAGCGAAACAGGCATGTAACTATCAGGAGGCGGATGATATTCGACATATTCTATTGAAAGAAGGATGGCAGGTTTTAGACACCCAAGATGGCTACAAAGTAGTCCCCGTAAAAAACTATAAAAAATAGATATTGCCCAAGCGTTAATAGATTTTTTAAGCAATAGACACATCATTGTGCATATAATTGTCTTTAAAAGTTACGTCCCAAAAAAGAATGCCGGTAAGGCTATTCGGCTAAGCAAGTAACATGCATCGGGTTGTAAAATTCACGGTAACTAAATTTTCAAGATTGCTGCAACCGTATCACACTCTTAAGTCATTCTAATGCAGCCCATTTACCAAAACAGTCAGGCACCCTACGGCACAAAAACTTTTAACTACCGCTGCTACTTTCCAGTCCTGACGGGGTTTGCCAAAGTCAATTGCATAGGACCCAACTGCGCAATCAATTTGAAAAATTTAATGACCGCCTGTCAATCATTATTCGATATACAATACATGTGAGTAGCGTAAAATGTCCAGTTGTCCAGTACATTTTTATCGACTTGCAATAAAATATTGCCTTCTTGGGTTTAGCTTTATTAATTGTAAGCATGGATAAAAGGAAAAGTCTAACGTTCAAAGCTAGATCTACCGAAGAAATTATTCGCACGCTAAAGAAAAACTTTGGCGAAAATGTTCGAGTTCTTTCCATCTCCCAGATAAAAAGACGTGGATTAACTCGTTTTTTAAAAAAACCGCAATTTGAAATCACGGCCACCGCCGGTGAGGTCCCCATACAGGGAGCGATTCCCCAAGATCCTCTCATTACAACAAAAACCTTTACCAATCCGTCCTCATCTATACCTTTCAAACAACAAATTCAACGCATATTGAGGCATTCGGGATTTTCTCAATCTCTTATGGATGCATTTTTTGAAGACGAGCCTTTTGGGGACCCATGCAATATACAAGAAATACTAAACCATTTTTTCCATTTTTTGCAAAAATCCTACGAGCAACTTAACGTAAAAGAGCCGGGACAACGCATTGCCTTAGTAGGGCCCTCGGGGGTGGGAAAGACTTTGACATTGTGTAAACTAATCGCTCGGGAAGTCTTTACGTTGGGACAAAAACCGGTGGTTATCAAACTCGATGGAGAACAATCCGGCGGACAGGATGTTTTGGGTACATTTTGTAACATTCTGGGTATTTCCCTTTTTCAAGAAGGTGTTGACCAGTATATGTCTTATGATGCGCAACAAAAGATGTTGTTTGATCACGAAGGTGTAAATTTTTTTGATCAGGATGCGGTCGGTTCTTGCAATGCAAAACTGGATCAGTGGTCAATCGATACACGGGTGTTAGTGATCAACGCACTCTACGATACCGATTTTTTGGATCAATGCTTTTCAAAAATTAAGGATCTTAAATTAACTCACTGCATTTTTACGCATTTGGACGAGGTCACCCAGAGTAATAAACTGTGGCAATACGTTCTCAAGAGAGGACTTAGCCCCTATTGCTTGTCTTTTGGGCAAAGCCTAACCGCAGATTTTACTCCCCATGTGCTCTCTTACCTGCTAAATAAAACTAAAATCACCGAGGATCTATTAAAGCTTTATTGATGACAATTTAGGTCGCAATCATCGTTAGGTCGCTGCCCAATTTTCGTATCCACACAATGGCAATCGTTGGATGTGTGCTGCAATGCCGTATTCACCTTGTAAAAATTGACCGATGGCGTCCCTTTTTTCTTACTCGAGGTCGATCTTAACGACGTCACAGGTGTCCACAAAGTGTCTTGAGGTAACGTGATTTCCGAAGGCGTTTCCAAAATCAATACGGCCAAACGGAAACGTTGAGCAAGCGATCGCAAAAGGTCATTCAAAGCATCTACATATTGCTGCCAATAACCATAGGGGGGATCTAAAAAAATAATTTGCACGTCCGCAAATTGTTTTAGGGGTGCCCGAAATACGTCTATTGCGGAAATTGTAGTAACGGTATTATAATCTATGCACGCGCTTTTACAAACTCGCGCGCAATTTTTACGCAACGTCTTGGCAACACCTACGTCTTTTTCTAAAAAATGAACAGACTTACATCCACGACTCAAACATTCTAATCCGTATGCACCCGTGCCAGCAAAACAGTCTAAAACACAAGCTTCCCAAACCATATTCCCCAAACGATTAAAAACTTGTTCTCTTGTAAAATCGGTTGCAGGCCGCACACCTTTACCTTGAGGAACATCCAATTGAATACCGCAAGCCTTTCCTCCCGTAATACGCATAAACTTTCATATTTTCCGCATCCACAGATAAAAACTTTTTACAGTCATCCGCGGATCCATTACATTATGTTTGTTCGTTACAATGCCAAACTATTGAGATCCAACGTTAAAAATCTTTGAATGCGTTCCAGGACGCTTGCCTTGCCGAGAACCGCCAACATTGCGTACAGCCCAGGCCCTACGCCACGGCCGGATACGGCAAAACGAAGCGTGTGAACGTAATGGCCCAGAGGTATTTGTTTTTGTGCACTCATGGCTTTCAGTGCCGATTCAATGGCCGCCGGTTCAAAGGGTGTATTGGACAAAAGATCGGTAATGTCCACAAGACGTTCTTTGGGAGAATATTTACAAACTTTTTTCATTTCCTGAACATCGTACTCAAAATCATTATCAAAAAAGAAAGCAATAAAATGGGGTAATGATTCAAAAGACCTCAACTTCTCTTGAACAATGCTTAAAACCTGCCGCAAGTAAGCATCGTCTTCAAAAAATTTCTCGCATCGCGTCACTTGTAACACGTGCAAACTGCGCGTATAAAATTCCTCTTTCGGTAAGTGCTTCAAATGTTCTGCATTTGTAAAATTTAACTTCTTTTCGTCAAATCGGGCATGTGTTTTGTTGATACCCGACAGGTCAAATGCATCGATAATTTCCTTCACGGATAAAATATCCTTATCGTTTTTTGGAGACCATCCCAAAAGCGCAAGATAATTTACCAAAGCATCGGGTAAAAAAAATTTATCCCTATACGTTTCCACCAAAGAACCTTGATCTCTTTTACTCATTTTCCCAGAACCTTCCGTCTTTAAAATGAGTGGGATATGCGCAAATCTAGGTGCAGGTACATCCCAAGCCTTGTATAATTCCAAATGTTTACTTGTATTTGATAAATGGTCTTCGCCACGAATGACGTGCGTAATTTTCATGGCGATATCATCCACCACATTCACAAAATGAAAAACAGGTGTGCCGTTGGACCTATAAATAACAAAATCTTTTTCCTCCAAACGGTGAACAGGTCCGTGGATTACATCATCAATGACCTGCATCTGCCCGGAAACTTTAAGCCAGATGGCGCCTTCTTTTTCGTAAACACAGCCTCGTCGACGCAATGCTTCCAAGTAGGCTTGATAAATTTCCCCGCGCTCACTCTGATAATATGGACCGTAAGTACCCCCGACTTCAGGTCCTTCGTCCCAAGTAAGCCCCATCCATCTTAAGTCTGTTAACAACGAATCCAAAGATTCCTTCGTATTGCGTTCGGCATCCGAATCTTCGATACGCAAAACGAAGGTTCCACCCGTACGTTTTGCATAAAGCCAATTAAATAAAGCTGTACGTGCCCCTCCGATATGAAAATAACCGGTTGGACTAGGTGCAAAGCGAACTCTTACGTGCGTCATCATTCACAGCTGATTACAAAATTTGGCCAAAATTTCCAAGACGTAATCTTGATCTTCTTCCGAAAAATCTGGATATATCGGAATACTCAAACAGCCTTGATAATATTTTTCTGCCCCCGGCAAAGAAAATTCTCCCAACCATTGCTTGTATAATTCCATTTTATAGAGAGGCACGTAGTGCACATGCGTTTCTATGCCGTAAGATTGCAGAAAAATATAGGCAGCATCACGCATTTCTTGATTGCTAAAATGGACAACAAATAAATGGTAAGCGCTTCCCAACACCTTGGGCGTTGGCGTAAGAAAATTACAATAGGGTTCTCCCTGGAGACGCTCATGATAACGATTGGCAATCGCTTTCCGCTTACTCAAAAAGAAGGGCAATCGTTTCAGTTGCGACACCCCCAAAGCGGCCTGCAAATCCGTCATACGATAATTGTATCCCCACAACTGTTGCGTACGTAAATATGAATTTTCCTGGCGCACCAAACCATGATTTCTCAACAAACGTATCGCATGAGCCAAATCGGGATCACGCGTAGCAACTGCACCTCCCTCAGCACAACAAATGGATTTTAAAGGATGGAAACTCAATACAGCTAAATCACTGTGACTGCACGAAGCACTTTTGTATACCTGCTGATCATGTACGTATTCGCCTCCCAAACTATGGGCCGCATCTTCTACGATGGAAGCTCCATAATACTGGGCCAAATTATCAATGGCCGGCAAATTTATAGGAATACCCTGCAGAGAAACGGGAACAATCGCCATCTTTGTGGGTTTATTGCCGGAAGTCGCTTTCAACATCTGTTCCAAATTATTTACATCCATTAAGCCCGTCTGCGGATCCACATCGACAAAATGAATGT
Source organism: Puniceicoccales bacterium (assembly GCA_031258545.1). GTDB lineage: Bacteria > Verrucomicrobiota > Verrucomicrobiia > Opitutales > UBA9783 > CABUVL01. Next base: position 26,776 of record JAIRMU010000023.1, read on the forward strand.
TTGCCCCAACCGCATGCAGCATATTCGCGGTAGCTGCAAACGTAACGGGAGAAGTAAAAACGGTGGCACCCTCCAGATCCAAAGCAAGGTAACTCAAATGCAAAGCGGCCGTCCCACTGGAAACCACAACCACATCCCGGACGTTCAAATAACGTTTTAAAGCCTCTTCGAACGTTGTTATCTGCGACCCTTGTGTGAGCAAATCACCTTTTAAAGTTTCTGCAACTGCCTGGATGTCACTTTCATCAATGGATTGATGTGAATACGAAATATGTTTCATAAATTATGCAAGGTGTTGGGCAAAAAATGCCAATAATTCAGTTTGATTCAAACGCACTTGTTCCGTGCTATCTCGATCACGCAACGTATACGTATCATTTTCCAACGAATCAAAATCAACCGTTACACACCACGGGGTACCGACTTCATCCATGCGACGGTAACGTCGACCGATGGCCCCCGATTCGTCGTAAATCGTATACCAACGCTTCTGCAAGTATTTAAACAAAGCACGTGCCTTATCCACAATGGCTGCCTTATTTTTTACCAATGGAAATACGGCTATTTTAATGGGAGCAATCGCCGGTTGGAAATGCAAGACAACCCTTTTTTCTCCGTTAATTTCATCTTCGTCGTATGCCGAAACCAGTAAGGCCAAAAAAATCCTATCAACGCCCACAGAAGGCTCAATAACGTACGGTACATAACGTGCTTGATGCGCTTCATCGAAAAATTCCATCGAAACACCGCTGTGCATTTGATGCTGTTTCAGGTCAAAATCCCCACGAACGGCAATACCTTCCAATTCCTGAACACCAAATGGATACTTAAATACAATGTCCGTACAAGCTTTCGCATAATGCGCTAAATCTTCTTTAGCATGTTCTTGGAAATCCAACAATGCCTCCTTTATACCTATGGAACAATGCCAATCGTAACGTACTTTAATCCATTGTTGATACAAATCGGGCCACAAAGTTTCGTCATTACGGAAAAAATACTCAATTTCCATTTGTTCAAATTCTCTCGATCTAAAAATGAAATTGCGGGGGGTTATTTCGTTACGAAAGGCCTTGCCGATCTGAGCGATACCAAAAGGTAATTTTACCCGCGTTGCATCCACCACATTTTTGAAATGGATAAAAATACCTTGAGCCGTCTCCGGCCGCAAATAAGCAATATTGGCGTCGGTTGCCACGGCTCCAACATGCGTACTGAACATTAAATTAAATGCACGTGGGGGTGTTAAATCACCCGGCTTATCCGTTGCCGGTGACGGAATTAGATTGTATTCTTCCATGGTGGCCTCCGTCAAAGGCCTCAATTGTAATGGGTCCAATGTTTCATGCGAACGATTGACTTGTTGCCGCAAATGTTGCGCTTTTTTTAAGGCTTCCGCATCCCGCGCACCCGAATCCACAACGCAGACGTAACCCAGCACTTCGTGTTGGATGGACACCGGACTGTAAAAGACATGATCGGCCCTGTAGCGCACCTTAGTAACCCTACAATCAACCATAGGATCCGAAAAACCATCCACATGCCCCGATGATTTCCAGACGTTCGGATGCAAAATAATGGAACTATCCAAGCCGACAATGTCCTCACGTTCGTGAACCATGGCTTTCCACCAAGCAGTTTTTATATTGCGTTTCAACTCCACACCCAAAGGTCCATAGTCAAAAAAACCATTTAATCCACCATAAATATCGGATGATAAAAAGACAAAACCCTTACGTTTACAAAACGCAACCAAGTCTTTCATATCCACCGTACCCATAAACAATCAGATTGCATTTAAAATGTTTCCCATAATACCTGCAAGTCAAATAACCGATTTCTTGTAAGAATCACCTAAAATTATACAATGATTCTGAGGCTACGAAGATCCTCTGTTCTAAAACACAAGTCTATCATCATTAGTATGCATGTTACACAGATTATTTTCTACCCATCTTGTCCATCTTAAAAAAAACTAAAGTTTTTTATAGGTAAGTCGATATATGCATTAAACCTTTAAAATTATGTCTACCCCAATTAATGCCAACTCACCCACAGGGTACTTCCCACTACAAAACGAAGCACTTGATAGTCAAAAAAATCAATCGACTCAAATAACAGCGCAACGACAAGATCCACTATCAAAACCCGCACAAGATGTCGTAAAAGCAGCTCAAACGGCTACCGACATTGCCATTGGTAGCGACGCAGAATCAGCTCTAAAGAAAACCTTAGGGCAAATTGTTATAGAAAATACGGTTCGCAAGCGTGAACAAAGTGAACGTGTCGAAGCCGATACAAATCTAAAAAGAGACATTGGTAGTACCGATGGTACGAGCGGCATAGGTACCGTTAACACGGAAGGTCTCCCTCCGGCCGAAGTTGGTGCAAAACCCAAAGTTGACTAAGTATTTTAAGATAGGTAGCAGAAAATCTATTTCACAGGCCTTGAATTTTAGCAGTCATTGCGAGTATAAAAAACGTTGCATAACTGCTTTTTCATAGACTTTACATAAAAATGTATAAAACGCTGAGAAGTCTAGGAACTTATGGTCTCCATAGATCGTGTAACGGATTTTACACCTTTAAAAGCAATAACGAGACTACAATACTCTAATATAAACAAAAAGAGAAGAAATTGTACTTTTCTTCTCTTCAAAATGCGAAACTGGGCAACGACTAATTTGTTTTAGACGATTCTGGTTTTTCAACAGATTTTATGGCTTCATTCTTAAGGATATTTACCAGCTCAATATCAAAAATCAAATGAGAGCCTGCAGGAATACTTGGAATATCAAATTCTCCGTATCCTAACTCAGATGGGACATACAGGACAATTTTTCCACCTTTGCCGACGAGCTGAACCCCTTCCTTAATACCTGGGACTACCCCATTTAAAGGGAAAGTGACCGTTCTGTCCTTCGATTCATCAAATACTTTACCGTCAATAAGGCGCCCCGTATAACGAATCTCTACATTATCCATTTCGCTTGGCTTTTGTGCTTCATCACCCGTAGCAATAATCTCGTAAGCTAATCCGGTAGCCGTCGTCTTAATTGCCGGTTTTGTTTTAAGTAAATTTTCCATGTAAGTTTTGCCCGCTTTTCTATTATTTTCGGCAATCGCTTTGATTTCAACTTGGTGGATTTTTGCGTATGCGGCAGATTTTTCCTGTAAAAACGTCTGCAAATCTTCCATTACTTCTCCCAATGCACATGGCAATTCTTCACCGCGAGCTGCCATTTGAACACCACTCATCACGTGTTCTACCTCTTTAGCACTGAGCCCTAAATTTTTAACCCCACTTTGCATAAAAGTAACCCAACCATATGTTTTTAAAAAGTTAGCCTGTTGATCCTCTGTAAAAGTTTTTTTCACTTCTGCAGCCTCTTTGCCCACTTTACTTTCATTATCCTTGGATTCATTGGCTGCACCTGTCGCACCACGCGGTGTTTTTTCTTCAGCCTTTACTTCACTTTTGACGCTCTTATCCGTTTCGACACCCATTAAACAACCTGCCCCTATTAAAACGGATACCCCAACATTTGTTAATCCTTTAAATAATTTCATAGACTGGTCATTATTTGTAAAAGAAATTTGAAGGTCAATTGTTTTTTAGCAATAAATTATCATTTATTTACATTCTGGAGCATTGAATAAGGGCATCCTGTGGAAACAAAATTTTCAACAACCCCTCGATGCAAAAATTGTTCGCATTCTAAGCCATTGTTGTTGAACCCTCTCATAAGCAACCCAGTTTTGAGGTATGAATGCAATTGAGGCACAGCCATATCGTTACCCTAATGACTTCCAACAAATTTTGCAACGCAGCGGCAACACACTTTCCATGAAAACAACCTACAACATGCATTAATTTTCCACAAGTGCAGCGCTAAGATTATGCAGGTCATTGATGTTAAGAACCCGCGTCACGCCTACGGCTCCAGGTGTCGGACTATCGTATAAATTGACATCAAAAGAAAGGCTGACCCTCTCTCCCGTAAGCTGACCATCTTGTGTCTGTATGGGGTATTCACAGGTGATATGGCAAGACACATTGTTTTCATGATCGGTGAATGTCATGGCTTCAAACCCGTAAACCACATTGGTTATATCCAGTGAATAGCTCGGATTTGCGTGCGATCCATCTTGAAAATGTGTTACTAAAGATAAGCCTTGGGCAGCCAATTCATCTTGAAAATGCGACGGTAGTAATGCGGATGCTCCATCGACAATATTCGACAATAAGGCAATCCCTTGCGTTGCGTCGTTATTGCTTCCCTGGGCCAATACCCCCTGCAAATTTCTCAGTTTTTCCTGTACATTTTTACCTGCAATTGCATTACCTTGATGCATCAAAGCGAGCGCATTGCCACTCAATGCCTTCGATAGATTTGGATTTAAATTATAAGTTGCCGTCCACGTCCAACCTCTATCTTGAAATAACGTTTCTGTACCCGCCGTATTATTGAGTCTTTGGACGACCTCCGCTTCCGCACTCCTGGGTATTGATCTTAACTCATCTTCCAACTTCTGTCGATGAGCAATTTGCTGCACTGGTGAATCCACCAATTCATGAAAAGACTGCTGCACGGATGCAACTTCGGGTGCTAAAGCATCGTCAATCGCAGATACATCTTCGCCGGAATCTCTACCCAATAGTCTTCCGACACCACTACTGGCAGCATTGATTGCGACCTGCATCGTATTAACAACCGCCTGTCCGACCGCTTGGGCAGCCCCAACAACAACACTGGTTACACCCTGAGCCGCACCAACAACGGCATTGGTTGCCGTTTGGGCTGCCTCAGCAACGGCACGCGTTGCATTTCTAATCGCCTGAACGGGTGCCGTTGTCGTAGTCCATACTTGAGCTAACCCCAGGCAGGCACCGACAATCGATTCCGCATCACCGTTTTCCAAAAGACCACATAACTTTTCTCTTCGTTCCGGGTTATCAACCAATAAATCCAATTGACTAAATCCAACAGCCCCTCCAACATAAGTGCCCTCAGCCAGTATGTTGTTGCGGTCTTGCGGCGTACGAAGGTCCGCATCTTGTGACAAATAAATGCACGTATTTCTGGCGAATGACTGAAAACGTGGTTTTAGGCTTTGTACTAATTTATCATCCACACTTTCCCCACCCGTACACGCCCTAGTTATTTCCTGCATAATGTCATCCGTATCGCTCACCACGCGAGCCAAGTCCAATGAATATTCGCGCATACTATCCATATTTCCGCTTTTAATTGCGGCTTGCATACGCGGTACCGCAAGCGTTGCAATCTTATTCTGCACAGGCTCACTAAGTCTTTCAGCCTGAGGACACAAACGTATGCAAGCCGTGGCCAAATTGTGATAATTTGTTGGATTAGGACATTCAAGGACATCGGTAAACGCACGCCTAAAATCACTCAATTGCTTTTCGGATGGCAAATTTGCGCGAACCAGCTTTCCTATGGTAGCCGTAATCAAATTATTTGATAGAGCCTCTTGTAAACGGTTAAAATCCTCAACATGTCGTCTTACGGTGGGTGGTAAATCTTCATTAGACACCGAAAATAATTTTTTTAGATTCTTTAAACTTAATTGATCTCCTCCCATCTCCTGATAGTCTGCCCAACATGCAGCAGCAACTTTTTCGTGAAACAATTTGGGTTCCCTTTTTAGCAAATTATTATCGGGATTTTTTAAAATGTGTTCCGTTACCAAATGATCGGCTATATTTCTAACCAATTTTGTTGAACAGAGCCATCCAATAAATCGCTGCATAGCAGACGCATCCCCCTTATCAACGGACAACACATTGCTCAGTACAAAATCCGGAGAACAAATTCGCTTAATTGCCAAATTTTTACATGCATCCAATAAATGTCTATCTTCATCATTTTCTTGATACGCAGTGCTTAATAACAGTACTGCCATATTCATTAAATTATCGGCAACCGTACCTTTTGCGTGTGCAATATCTACTAATGCCCCTACGACAAAACGTGTAGTCTCATCTCCCAACTCTCCCAAATTGCCTAAAGGCGTCATGCGCACCAGTGTACTATGCATTGGATCCCAATACGCGTTTCTCAATTGTTCCGGCAAACCTTGGACACTGCTCCTTAAGCCTTGAAGTTTTTCGGCAATCATTGAATTAAGGCATGCTTTAGTCGCATTAATCAGATTACGTGCAGATTCATTTTCCCAATTCCTAAAAAATCCAATCTTTTCAAAGGTACATACGTTAAAAAAGCGCGCCAACAAATACTTTGCTCCTGTACTTGTAATGGAAGCAGGCTTTTCTTGCTGCTCTGTCTCTAAAAGCTTTGCCTGCGTATCGATTGACACAAGAGATGTATCTTGAGAAAAATGCTGAATAGGTGGTGACATAAAGACTACGAACTATGCGTTTCTCTCAAGGCAGCTTTCCACAGCAAACAGGCCTCAATAAATGAATTCAAATAGCCATTGAATGCATTTTGAGTTATATTTTCACCTTCAAGTACCCTGAACAAAATGACATGATTGTTTTTTTCGTCCAGGCCAAAATAGGACTGACCTGTCAATTTGCCAAACAATTGATTGGTCAGCAAAGATTTGAAAAGTTTTTCTCTAGACTTAGCAGGAATCTCAAAAATGGGTGCATAAAAATAGATTTGAGCCTCAGCTGGTTCAATGTGGCACTTAATTTCTCCGTCATTCAAATCAAGTACAGAGCCATAAGTTGAATCGTACAGTAATGCCTGATCATGTTTTAAAACATCCTGTGAGTAGGTTTTTAACAACAATTCAAGATCCATTCGTACATCTTAAAAGTAATAAAAAATCGTGTCAACGCTAAAGCAATAACATCCATAAATACCTTGCCAGTAACAACATTATGCTGTAAATTTAAGAAAATATGTTGGCATGTAGTAAAAAGTATTTAATTCAATTGGCTTGGGTACACAAGTTAAATCAGATTAATCGCTATTTATTGCACGACTTAAGCAATCACTTAACGGGTGTTTTGACGTTGAGTGAACTTTACTGCGAACATCCCGCTTCCGAATCACTCCCGGAAGGACTGAATATCATTAAAAAAAACGCACTAAAAAGTCGGGACTTGCTAACACTCTTAGCCCAGCTCAACCATCCCCAAGATATAACGCCCACCTATGTCGATTTGCAATGCCTACTGCAAAATCTACAGCCCATTATTCAAGCTATTTTACCCTCCAATGCGCATTTTGAAATCAAGTACGCATCCAATACCCCCTTACCGCTTCTACGGGGAACCCCCAACATTGTACAACAAATATTTTTGCAGCTCATTTGTAATGCCGGCGAAGCTGTGCAGGCAGCGCCAAAACCAAGTATTACCTTATCCATCGATCCGACAGACAATGCCATCCAATGTGCCCTATACGATAACGGCAAAGGATTTCCAAAAGATTTTGAGCAACCGTCATTTCAACCATTTTATACAAGCTTTTCCGACCCACAACACCTAGGCCTCGGACTTTTTTCAATTCAAGAATATTTATCGATGCAAGGCGGTCATATTCAAATTGAACCGTGCGATGTTGGCACGTGCATTCGATTTTCTTTCAGCACTCTTTCGACGTGAATCCTTACCCTATTCTCATTTTAGATGATGACGCCACCATCTTGATGGCACTTCAGGAAACTTTAAAGGGCGAAGGCTATACCTATTTTGCCACCTCCCAAATTGCCGAAGCCCTGCAAGCACTGGAACAAAAAACATTTGCCGTTGTCATCTCGGATCAACGCATGTCTCCAATGACGGGACTCCAATTTTTACGTCAGGTCAAAGAACAAGGAAAGCTTTGTACACGTATTCTCATCACAGGCGTATTGACAACCGAAATATTTCTGGAAGCCATCAATACGGTAGAAGTTTTTAGATGCCTCCCCAAGCCTTGGACGCGAAATATCTTGCTCGCTGCAATCAAAGAAGCCTATCAATATTTTGAATACAATATTGCATTTCCCCAGGCACATCGGGCAATTTTACAAATTAATCAGCAACTTGTTGAAGAAAACGCACGTCTACGTCGGCAATTGACGCATCTATGATTGTACGAAATTCTATCTGCATCGTCGAGGATGACGTCAATTCGGCCTTTGTTTTGCAGACTATTCTATCCAAATCTGGGTACGAAGTTTTACCAACAATTTCAACCGGCGAAGAAGCAATTGCATGCGCAACAAGCGACAATCCGGCTCTCATTTTAATGGATATTACACTATCGGGAAAACTCGATGGCATTGAAGCGGCAAAGCGCATCAAACAAAAATGTGACATTCCCATCATTTACCTCACAGGTTACTCTCCCGACACCATTATTCAACGCGTAAAAGAAACGACACCCTTCGGTTTTATCATCAAACCTTACGATCCAAAATCCGTTCTCATTACCATCGAAATGGCATTGCACAAGGCAGCTATTGAACGCGAGTCGATGGAGACAAAACGTCGCCTGGCAATTACATTGGGCACTTTGCAAACCCCTGTTTTTTCAACCGATGCTGCCGGCAACATTACCTACTTAAACGCGGCTGCGCAAAATTTTTTGGGATTCGGTTTAACGCACGTTATGGGTCAACCCCTCGATCATTTCTTGTCATTTTACGCCATAAACTCAAAACAAAAGCAAATTGCATCATTTCTTGAGTTTAAAGACAAACGTGATGCTACAGAAGTTATTACCTTGAACAAAGATCGTCAACAAAGATACGTGCGTATCCAGGTGAACACATTGTCCGATCTCTATCAAAACGTTGAAGGTTATGTCATTGCACTCGACGATTTTACGGAGCAATTTCATTACGAACAAAACAATCAAAAACTCGCTTCAGCGCTTACAAATTCTCATGAAGGGGTCATCATTGCCGAGTGGGACAGTCATGCCAACGAATTTGTCATTGAATATTGCAACGAAGGCCTCATTCAATTGTTAGGGCATCCCGTACAGGCGCTAAAAGGACAACCGGTTTCTAAACTATTTTGTAAAGGCTTTGGAGAAGACATATGCAATGCACTTGTGCAAAAATGCCCCTATACTACGGATATCATCATGCAACGCCATGATGGGAAATTCATTCATACCCATTGGGAAGTAACACCTCCGTCCGATAAAAACGTTCCCGAATACTACACGATTATCACAATCAATGATGTAACGCACCTGCACCAATTGGAAGAAAACTTGCGACAAACGCAAAAGATTGAGGCGGTAGGTCGTTTGGCAAGTGGTATCGCGCATGACTTTAATAACTTACTTTCCGTCATTAACGGATATGCAGAACTTGTCCTCAACAAGGTTTCACAAGAACAGGACGTATATGCGCATGTAAAACATATTTACGACGCGGGATACAAGGGAGCATTGTTGGTCAATCAACTGATGACATTCAGTCGTCAAAATAAGCAAAATGAAAAAACCCTCATTGACGTAAAGCGTACGGCGCACAATACCTTACAAATGTTACAACATTGGCTGGGCGAAAAAATCCAGCTCAGTGTGCGTATTGACCAAAATCTATGGCCCATTTATTCCCAAGAAACTCATATTGATCAAATTCTTGTCAACTTGTGCGTAAACGCGAAAGATGCCATGCCACAGGGAGGTTCTTTGCGTGTCCACTTTGAAAATTTTACGGGGACTCCCAACAATTTATCCTACGGGCACTACATTAAACTTACCGTCAATGATACGGGGATAGGCATCGATCAAGATATGCAGAAGAAAATTTTCGAACCATTTTTTACAACGAAACCTATTGGTCAGGGCACAGGCTTAGGACTACCCTGCGTATACGGTATTGTCAAACAACATAACGGTACTATTTTAATGGATAGCCAGCTTAATTTGGGAACGACGTTTACCATCTTTATTCCCGCCAATACCCACGATTCTATTCGGACGCCACCACAACAAGTTACGCACCCTGTCATAGGGCCAAAACGTAACATATTTCTTGTGCAATTACCCGATACAATAGCCGAATGCCTCTACCATTGCTTACAAATTCAAAAAGAGACACCTCATCATTGCTCTCAAATACCTCTGGCGCAAGCAGTAACGCAAAAAGACAGAATCATCGTTCCACAATCCATAGCAAATCGCTTGAATTACCCTCAAAATCAAATCGTATCGCTTCCAGACTCCTCTGAAACCTACCACCATGCGTCGGTTTCCCACCCCTATGCGGTGTGTGAAATTCTCAAAAAATTAGAACTTTAAAATACGATGCCCTTCACCCCATGCAACTAAAATTGACATCCCCAAAGAGGCAATACAGTTGTTGTAGGTACGGAGTTGAATTCAAATAGAGATGCACCGGTTTACAGACATGTTACCGATAGAAATGTCCATTCCCAAAATACTCAGGTACGCAAAATATCCACATGTGCAACCCTCCTAAGTTGCTGCATTGAAAAATATAGCACGTGTTTTAATAATATTTACTTCCAATGCAATCACGTTTTTACAGAGAACTTTTAGAAGTTTTACCGGGTAACATTATTTCAGCGCAGGGTACAATAACGTATCGCGAATACCGTCCGCTTCCGTTAACATGATCACCAATCGATCGATACCAATGCCCATACCACCTGCCGGTGGCATACCGTATTCGAGTGCCGTTAAAAAGTCATTGTCAACCTTTTGAATTTCTTCACCGGCCTGAGCCTCAAACATGCGTCTTTGGATAAAAGGATCATTTTGTTCCGAGTAAGCCGGAGCAATTTCCTGACCATTCATATACAATTCAAACACATCGATGACGGAATTATCTTCCCTATTAATTTTTGCCAGAGGACACAGTTCTTTCGGCAAATGTGTCACGAAAGTTGGCTGAATTAATCGAGGTGCGATACGTTTTTCAAATATGCTATTCGTCAGTTCGAAATCTTCCGCATTGGAATCTACCTCGATGCCCATCTCGGAACATTTTTGTAATTTTACCTCGCGAGGCAATTCAAACCAATGCTCCATGTTTACTTCCTCTAAAATTAATGTGCGGTACGTGACTTCTCTCCATGATCCCGATAATTCAATCATTTCTCCCGTATAACTACGCAGCGAAGTTTTTCCGATGACATTTCGACAAAGATATTGCATCAAATCGTATACGAGTTCCATCATGCCACGATAATCGCTGTACGCTTGATACAGTTCAATCATCGTAAATTCGGGATTATGCCGACGCGAAATGCCTTCGTTGCGAAAATTACGACCTATCTCGAAAACACGATCGTAACCACCCACCAGCATACGTTTCAGGTATAACTCTAGAGAAATACGCAAAAAGAAATCTCTATTGAGTGCATTCATGTGCGTTACAAATGGTCGCGCCACCGCGCCACCCGCCACATCGTGCAATATAGGTGTCTCGACTTCAATAAAATCCTTGTCCCACAAAAATTGTCGAATACCTTTAATGATATCGGAACGTTTAAAAAATCTTTTTCTCGATTCCGGATTTACAATTAAATCCAGGTAACGTTGGCGATAAACAGCGTCTGGGTCTGTTAATCCATGCCATTTTTCCGGCAGTGGACGAAACGATTTCGAAACCAAAACGATGGAAGAAGCGCGCACCGTAATTTCACCCGTTTTGGTTCTAAAAACGCTACCGTCAACACCCACAAAATCGCCAATATCAAATTTTTTAAATTGCTGATATACGGATTCCCCTACCCCATCCCGAGATACGTAAACCTGCATGATGCCCGTTTGGTCCAGCAGGTTAATAAAAGAAGCCTTTCCCATCAAACGAAACAAAACAATGCGGCCGGCAACCGCTACCCTGAGGTCGGTTGGCTGTTCCGCCTTTTCAAATAACGCTCGAACAGATTTTGCCGTATGCGTTTGTTTACAGTTAGCTTGAAACGGATTTTGACCGGATGCACACAACGCATCAAACTTAGCTTTTCTAATGGGAAACAAATCGCTTGCATTATCGTTCATAAAGCAAGTAGTCAAGAGATGGCATGAAGATTTTTCAAGGAAAATAAACCGGAAAGCATACGAAAACACTCCAACCCGCCCATTTTTATCAACGACAACACCTGTTTTTACACTGCTTTTGGCTTATCCTCGAAGTAAATCCAATGAACAAAAACAGCTAAAGTGTTACACCTCACAACACGCTGGTGGAGTCGATCGGGATCGAACCGACGACCTTGTCATTGCGAACGACACGCTCTCCCAACTGAGCTACGACCCCTCATTCATAGAATAAATTTTAAAAAAATAATCCATTTAACAAGTTCAAAGTAAAAGAAATTTACATTTATCTCAGGATAAAGTTCAAAGGATTAAAATAGAACAACCATTGCGGATTGCGAAATGTACCCGTTACTTTGGCTGAAAATCCTTTGAGTATGGGTTGAAATAACTGCATCATTTGTTTCATAACAGGGGCCTTCAGTTGTTTGTAGTCCAGGAAAGAGAATAAAATATGCGCATTCAATGACTTGTTCAACAGGTTGATTTTCCCATTTATTTTAGCGTGTGTACTGGGACCTGTCATATGCGTTTCTTTCGAATGTAAAATACCATTTTTTAATTCAAATTGAGATTTCAGCAAATTAAAATCAACCGACGAAAATAGATGCAATTTTTTGGGGAAAAATTTTAATAAAGGTCCCAACAAATGCATTTGCGCTAAATTTGCATTTGAGAATGTTAAGGCGCCTTGCGCCTCAAAAGATTCCAATAGACCCATTTCTCCCTGTCCGGATACATAAAAATCCAAGATCCCTTGGTAAGCCGGTAGGTTGTCTTCTGGAATATCGTCATACCACGATTTTAAACACGGAAGCTTTTGTAAAAGCATTTCACTGGAGACATTTTCACCCTTCAGCAAAAAGGATAATCTATTGTCATCTGACAGGTGCATCATCCCCGTAACGGGAGCCTGTGCGTCGAGCAAACCACAAAATTCTTGTATACGCAGTTGCGATGGCGTATAGCGAGCTTGTACCCGCAGGTTTTTTACGGGGAGCGAACACACAACGGTCGATGGAACGTTCAATGCCACATCCAAATATGCTTCCTGGGAAGCCAATGCGCTGTCATTGCAAAAAACACCCTTAAAATTGGCTTGTGCAAGCGAGTCGTCCTGAAAAATAGAACATTTATCTCCATACTTATGCATTCCAAAAATATTTACGAGTCGATGCCAATCGAGCCATGTGTAGGTTCCTTGCCCACAAACATTCCAAGATTCTCGGCTGTCTTGACAATCGCCGTATTGCCAGTCTACCTGACAACTTCCCCGACCTGAAGAAGTCTGAACATTTTTTGCATCGATTAAAGTGTAACCGGCGATATTTCCAAGTAAAACTTCTACGCCATTAAAGTATACCTGCTTGTAGCAAAAATCACGTGCCCCCACGCTACCAAAGAAACTATTCAGCCGACAATTGGAATTATGCCACGTAAAATCGAAATTAGTTGTGGGAAATTGTCGGCTAAACGTAAAATCATTCCAAAATGGAACCCACCAATCGGGCAATAATGCTTTAAACAAGTGGGTAATTTTCGGATCTAACGTGCCATCAAGATGTAAACGTCCCTTTTGTGTTTGTGGCCAATAGGAACCACAGGTTTTGAAATTGGACCGTGCATTGTGCAATTGGCCATGCCACATCCAGGCGTGCGTATCCATAAAAAACTGAGCATTCAGGAAAATTTTATCGCAGGGGATTTCGGATACACGAAATGCACAACCTTCAGCCGCTATTTGAAGTATTTTATCTTTTTGGTAACAACTTCGAAAAAAAGTAGGCCGAGAAAAGTCAACACGATACGCGTTGGCATTAAAATAACGGTGCAATAAATCGGGCTGTAATTTGCCAAAACAATCCAATTGACATGGTGTAAAATTTAAAAGCGTGCAGCGTCCTTGCAAATAACTCGTTTCGCTTTCCAACAACAATTGCGTATTTGTCTTTTGGGAATCCATATGTGGAACCCGTACACAAAAACAAATGGGATGCGTTGTCACCCCATGAAAGAAGTTGCCACAAATGTGTCCATGCCCCATCAGTTCCCTTATCGACATATCGTCTTCAACCTGAAAGCTTAACTGCGGGTCAATGAAAGTCGTTTCGTTGTAAAAGCCATGCTTTGCTTTCGCAATCACGTGCATGCGCTCTTCAAAAATTTTTACAAAACATTGTAAATCCTCAATCTTGAGAATATCGGTGGATGTTAAATGGTAGGTAAGTTGGGGGGCACCTATTTGGACGGAACAATCCCGTTGATTCACGTGTACGTATACGGAGATGGGCATTTCTGGCAAAGACGCAGACATATTGGGCAAAACTTTGGATAACTTTTCTAACCAACAACTCAAATAACTGGGTATGTTGTTTAACTTTTCACCTGTGATATGGATGGGATGTATACCCCAAAACCCCTGCAAATGGATCTGTCGGTAAGCCCCTGAAGTTTGAACATATCCATTTAATTTGTCCAAATGTACGTTGTCGCAGCGTAGGGAGCCCTGTCGCACATATATTTTATGCTGCGTACTTTTGAAAAAATAATGTAAAACATTCAAGTCCGATTGAATCATTAAATACGGCAATGTACACTCACAGCGGGGTGTCTTGTAGGAAAGATTTGTGCCCCATAATTTGGCATCGCAAACCGACAACGAGGTGCAGGTAACATTTTTCCACCCTAGGCACCGCTGCAAAAGTAATGCACACTTTTTAGGCACAACAAAATTGAGAGATTCAAATTGCATGCACCAAAACACACATTGTGCCATCCACAACATAACGAGCAACACAATGATTTTTCGATACATCGTACGTTACCGCGTTTCCCTGTATACGCTAAATTTTAAGGCTTTATGTTCCCAAGTGGGCAATTCAGTTAACGTAAAAATAGCGTCTATCCATGGTTGAGTGAGCGTAAAAATTTTACCTTGATATTTTGCAAATTGCAAATCACCGCCCAATCGGTCCGCAACGTACAAAACGTAGGATCGAACAATATTTTCTGCATCTATTGTTTGCATATGCAACCGATGCGGCCATAGGTAATTCATCGTAGAACCAAAAGCAAAATAGGGGATCGTATATTCATTAAAACGAATAAACCTTTTTGCATTTAACTTCCTCAATAAATTTTCAATCGGTTTGGCTATTGGGAGCTGTTCAAAATCTAACGGTTTTAAGGCAAATAACGAGGTATCTGGGACAGGCTTTTTTGTACTCGACACCCAACTTAATGCGTAGAGTCGTTCATCCTGATTCCATTGCCAAATTTGCTTATCCCTGAAGTCATCGAAAGACCGATTGAAACAATCGGGATCCAATAATGTAATTTTAAATAAAGTGGGATCGTCTTTTAATTTTAAATAAAAATCACTTTGAGTAGCATACAACGTGCATTGCACTTGCCCTTGCGGCAAAGACAGTTTCACTTGTATAAAATCTTCGTATAAATTCAGCGAAGAAAAGGTAGCGTCCAAAAAGCTTTCGATGTATACCGTTTTCAATTGTTTCAAGAATGTGTAAATTGCACCGTAAGAAGCACGATCTGTGTTCACAAGCACTTGATTTTGATAATGTAAAGCTTCCCACCGCTGTCCTTCGATTTGATGCAGTTCAATTTGATCGCTGGCATGCGTGTAAACTACTTTGTCTACGGATGCGATTGGAAAGGTAAAAATTTGTCGTTCACGCAGCGTTTCTTGTGGATTGTCGAGTCGGGAAACCCACGTTGACTTAAAGAGGAAAAGTCTATCGTAGTTATCTCCCTGCGCAACAAAAATATTTTTGTCATCGCCGTAAGGCACAAATTTAAGGGTACACGTACGCGTGTCGTCGGCAATCGTTAATGTACGTACATGTGCGGGAGAATTTAGTTGTGGAATAAAACTTGCAATTTCTTTGGCATCTAAAAAACGAAAAACTTCCAAGTTTTTTATTTGATGGATAACCGTTTCCACGTGCATGTTGCTAGCCTTCGCATTGACGGGATTCTTTAGCCACCACTGTTCCTTCTCTTGGCTTAAGAATACGTGCTGCGTGGGCGTGTCGTATGAAATACTTTGCAGATTGTTGAAACTTCCTTGAAAAATGTACGCCCTGCACCATTTGTCCACTTCAAAAAACAACGTGTCGAACGCCTCCGGAGTACTTATGAAAATCATCTGTGTTTCGGGCTCGTATACGTACAAACAATTATTAGACTTTATTTTCTGCCCGATGTGTAGCGTGTAAATACGCTGGTCGCTTGCAATCTTTATCGATACCCATGGCGGATTAAGGCCGTATTGATCCAATAAATTTTTTTCCGTTTGCGAATGGCAGGCTTTAAAATTAAGTCTTGTATCCAAGTTGTCCAATTGTTGAATAAACGATTCGACCGCAAGATTATTGGCTGTCCAACGGAATGGACTTTCCAACTGCCAGGAAGTCGCCGATTTTTTTAGTTTGTAGGTGTTGCCGGTATCCATGTGCGCAATTTCAATCGACTGAACATTGGGAAGTTTCGATTGTACTTGCAAATGAGGCGCCTCGTTTGTCGATTTCGAGTGGGTTTTTACGTAATAATAAAAGGCAACCCAGAATAAATTTAATAGCAATAATAGCAGTGTAAAACCAAAACGTAACATTTTATTCCTTCCTCACAGAATGCATCACAATGCCCAATAAACAAAAGATAAACGGTAAAATCAGAAAATTTAAACAAAGCAGCAACAATTTCTGCTGTGATAAAGTAAGTGTGTACGTATTTAAAGGTAGAGGATTCAGCAAAAATGCGTATTCATTGCCCAAGGCCCACTTGAAGCAATTTAAAAAAAACCAACGATTCCCCAACGAAAGGATCTTCTCATTGCTCAACCAATCGGCGCATCCTATAACAATTGCCTTTGAATTGGATAATTGTACGTTAAAATTTGTTTTCGGCGTGTTATCGAAGAGACAAGCTAACGTATGCGAACATCGTACATCTTGTTGCGCATTGAAGGATAAACTATCCGTATTTACAAATTGCCTCGACCAACTGGTTTCGGCCGAATGTAAGAGCTGTGTACAATAGGCATTACCATTTGGATCTGGTGCAATGGGACGCGTAAGACCAAATATCAAGCCGAGATTATGCTGAATTAAAGGTTGCGTTATTTCGTGTTGCGTCAAACGGCGAATGATTAAATCCCCCTGAGAACTAAGAAAATCTTTCCCATCATCCAAAAGCAATTGTCCATCATCTTGCAAGCCCAATGCATTGAGCAAAATTTCTAACCCGTGTTCGTAAATGGGATGTAAACACACAAGGAGACGACCACGTTTCTGCAACAAGTAAGTCTTTAGGGCATCGCATTCTTCTTCCAGGTAAGGGAGCTGTGGACCCGCAATAACAAGCATATTTGCATCCTGCGGAATGCCGAGACAATTTTCAAGCGGACGTACCTCAAAGTTATGCTGCCTGAGCGTTTGACCTGCCAAGGAAGCCCCCTTATTGCCATGAATATCTTTAAAATTGTATTCTTTGTGCCCCAATATCCAATAAATAACTTTGGGCCGATTTTGCGTTAAGTCCAATAAGTTATTCGTCACAATATGCTCACCGAGAAACTGCGACTGCGTTTCCGTTTTTCGATAAAAATCGTCTTCGTGCAAAAATTTGAATTTTGACCCCATGGCCAAAATAATACCTTCATTTTCAGACAAATCGTACCGTTTTTTTACGGATAGGGTTTCCTGAGGATTGCGCAACGTATTTATGATTTTGAAATTAAATTTCAAGGAAGTTTTATGCGCCATGAACGCGTGATACGCATCCGCCAAGCGCGTCATTTGTTTGAAAAAATTTCCATGCGTATGCGATTCATTGGTTAAAATAATTAAATCAACCGAATATTGTAATGTGGTCAAGAATGACTGCGTTTCGGCACTGAGCGTATTGCATCGATTGTCGGAAAGATCTACCCGCACGCAGGCGTGATTGAGTATACATTGTAATCCCAAGAACAACGTAACAATTAACGATACCTGCAAAAAACCGTTAAAAATTTTAATGCGGTTAAAATTTTTAAAGTTGTCTAAAAATTTCATCGTAAAGATTTTTGTTCAATGACGATCGCGGTAAGTGCCAAAATAAGTACTCCCGTCCATGTAAAAAATAAACAAGGTCGTAAATCAAAAATACCGTTGCAAAGATCCTCCAAAGTGCGAAAAAAGTCAATGTAGATACCCCATTCCTGGAAACCCATGTATTCGGAAAACATGCGAAATCCCGTAAAACATGCAAATAAAAATCCAAAACACAGTAAACTCGCAACCGTTTGACTTTTGGTTAAACTACTTGCAAATAGCCCCAGGCTGATAAACAAACAACTTGTAATTGCAGTAAAAATGCTTCCACCCAAAAGAACTTGCATCGTGACCAGAGGAGCCACCAAATCCTGTTGCAACCAGGAATTGGCAAAGTATGGAAAGATAAGACTCAATACCCATAGGGTCATATATAAGCCATAAATGGACAGAAACTTACTGATGACCACGCTGTGCACGCTTACGGGCGTCGATAATAAACTTTCAAGCAATCCCAGTCGACGTTCTTCGGCAAACGACCTCATGGTCAACAAAGGAACAATGCACAGCGTAGGTAACCAAAATATACCAAAAAAACTCTGCAATGTATTTATTTCCATGGTATTGCGACTGTAAAAAAAGAGGATGTATAAATAATTAAAGCCCATAAGCGCCAAAAAAAGCGCCGTTATAAAGTAAGTACTGGCATGACATAACATCTTTTTGCACTCATTTGCAAGTAACGTTAAAACGGTGTTCATGGGCGTTCGTTATCCATCTTTTTCCAAGCAACCGAAGTCAACTTAAGGAACAACGATTCCAAATCGGGTTCTTTTTTTACAAATTGAATTAACGGCCAATTGTTTTCAAAAATCCAACGAGTCAATTGACTTTCAACCCATGCTTCTGTGGATTCCGTTTCGACCGCATAAGTCGTCCGCTGATCCCCATGGACAACTGATTTTTTTAAACACAATTTAACCGGAGCGTACGACAAGTGTTCGGGGAAATGATTATTTTTATCCACCAAAGTCACTTCGTAACGCGTTGTCCGAAAATACCGTCTTCTCAAATTTTCCGAAGTATCGTTGGCAACAATTTGCCCCTGATTGAGAATGATTAAATGCGTACAGGCGGCCTCAACTTCCGGCAAAATGTGACTCGAAAATACAACCGTAGCATCCCCACGCAACTTTTTGAGTAAATCGCGAATCCCTAAAATCTGATGCGGATCAAGACCAATCGTAGGTTCATCCAAAATAATGACCTTGGGTTGTCCTAACAACGCTTCGGCAATACCCACGCGTTGTTTAAACCCTTTAGACAAGGCTCCAATCATCTTTTTTGCCGCCATACGGTGAAGATCGCAACGTTCTAAAGCATCCCACACGCATGTTTTAAGCAACCGATGAGGCACTTGTTTAATACGTGCACGAAATTTTAAATATTCTTCAACGCGCATATCCTCAGGCAACGGATTATTTTCGGGCATGTACCCCATAGACTGTTTGATTTGTTTAATTTGCGTTGTAACGGGCAACCCGTGAATGTAGACACATCCCGAAGAAGCGGGTATAAGCCCACATAATATGCGCAACGTCGTACTTTTGCCGGCACCATTGGGCCCCAGAAATCCAACAATATGGCCCGGCTGCACTTCAAAGTTTAACGTCTGAATGGCTACTTTTCGCCCGTAATGCTTGGTCAAATCTCGAACAACAATCGCAGATGCCATGCGCCTACTTTCCCAAAAATTTTCGAAAAGTGCAACTTTTTTCTGCAATAGACACTCAGCCATGGAGTTTATAATTTTTTACTCCGCATCTCCAATTTTTATGACTTACAACATTCGCATTGCTCTTTCCCACATAAATAAAATACTACTTGAACCAAGATACACACACTTCAATGCCTACCCCTAGACATTGTCCCACACACCAACACGGTATCGCATAAAAAATACAAGCCTTCTTCCTCTGGGTCAAAATTGATCAGGCCTATTCAACGACCGACCTAATCAATCCTTAGGGCTTCCATTGAATTTTGTGCTGACCTTTACCGATGATTGTGAAATACAAATGGTATGAAAAGTCTATGGAAATCGGGAAAAGTTCGGGCCACTCAACGACTAGACAAAAAGGAGGTTTTAAAAAATCTTCCAACTCCAAATATGCCAGAGAACTCCGATCAAGTCGATAGGCATCCACGTGTGCAAGTCGCCGCGTTCCCACGTGTAGGTCAACCAGATTAAATGAAGGACTTTTGATAAAAGGAATACGCCAAGCCATCCCCAATCCCTTGACAAACGTTGTTTTACCGCTTCCCAAATCTCCGTGAAGCGCCAGGTAACACGCATCCGCGCAGTGGTGTGCAAAATCCATCGCAATTTGCTGCCATTCGGCAACCGACTTGGCGATGATCCCTTGCCTTAAATCATCCAACAACACTTCCGTTTCCCTGAAAACTTACGAGCAATAGGTAATTTGTTCCATTAAACAGCGCATGCAAAAAAATGCTGACCTTGATGTCTCCTGTACTACGGTAAGCATATCCCAACCAGCATCCCAAAAAAAACAAGGGGAGGAAAGAGGCAAAATGCAGGTGGAGTGCCGCAAATAAAAATGAACTCACCATAAGGGCAATGACGTGATTAAAACGTGTATTGAGAAAACGGTAAACGACCCCCCTAAACCACCATTCTTCGGTTAACGGCGCCAGGAAGATTACGCTAATCCCAGTTAACATCAGACATCCAGGCGATAATACATTTTCGGTAAGCAGATGCACAATGGGTTGAACCTCCAAAACAATGGGATATTGATGTTCCACCAGCCACCGCAGGAAAATTTGCCAAACGATGGTAATGGGAATTAACAAAGGTAACACTTCGCAGTAATACGTAAAACTTTGAAAAAAACTTTGAAAAAAACGCAATGGCGTTTGGCTAAACCCAGAAAATGTACGCGTTGCACGAAAAAAAATTTGATAAAGCAATCCCAGTAACCCTATTTGCCCCAAAAACGTGACGCACAACGTACGTTCAACAGGATTTATGGGAAGTTGATTTGCCAGTAACTTTAGGCATATATTTTGAATAAATAATGGAATTAAAATGCAAGCAAAACACAACAATATGAAAGGTATCCACTCCCAATGAAGCGCAAGCGGCTTGCACCGAACATTTTGCGAGGTATGCCTGTGGAATAATTTATCAAAAGCTTTATTAATGAGAGACCCCAGGCCATATAAAAAAAATAAAACACTAAAAAATATACAAATCAAGCTTGCGGTCGTGAGAGAAACGGCATTGGTAAAACCATCGATTTGTACGTAATTAACGTGGGACAAGAAAAAAGGATGCATGATTACGTTTATTTAGAAAACCTCTCCCGTAGATGCATTTTCCATACCGATCAATTTTATGAGCATTTGGGTTCGAATACGCCATTCTATCCCATAAAAACCTGTTGTTAACAAGTTTTTATTTTGATCAAAAAAACCTACAACACTGTTTAGTGTCTTCAAGGGCTCTGCATGCATATTGGGTAAACGCAGACTTCTTAACCACAACGCAATCACATTTCAATGGGTGTTTTGGATTTGAGCACTTGAATCCATTGTTGAAAAGCTTGTTCGTTCATTTC
The DNA here is from genome assembly GCA_031258545.1 of Puniceicoccales bacterium. Lineage (GTDB taxonomy): Bacteria > Verrucomicrobiota > Verrucomicrobiia > Opitutales > UBA9783 > CABUVL01. The sequence continues at coordinate 48,487 of JAIRMU010000023.1, forward strand.
TTTCAGTAAACATGCTTCGATCATCGGCTGCACTTCCACAAGGGGTTTGACATACGTATTTCGTTTATCCAGAACGTGCAAGATGAAATAAAGATTGTTGTGTTCTATGATTTCCGAATATCCACCTCCAGGTAATGAAAAAGCTTTTTCTGCCAAACAGGGTGCCAATTCAGACATCGTATACCACATATGCGGTAAATTGAATTCATCCAATGCGTCGGCTAAAGCGGCCACACTTTTACCTTCTTGTAGGCCCTTATGATAGTAATCAATTTTTTTTATTTCGCCATCCGAAAGCATCGAGTCTGCTTTAAAACACTTTTGTTCTAACAAAATAGAAGCAAGTTGCGTAAAAGCATCTAAATGCGCACGATAATAATCGATCACAGCTTGGGGACTTATATGAAATGAGCTTTTTAAAGTTTGCTGACGCATTGCGTGGATAATGATAGACCTTTTTAAATCATTTCGAAATCCGACAAAACTTTGCTCTTTATCTATTAAATAACTCATGAATGCGCGATAATCGCCTTGAAAATTATCCTGCACAATGGCATTCATTTGATTGTCCAATTGGCTTGTGACAACGTTTCCCTTACGGGCATTGAAATCCTGTAAAAGTAATGCTTGTTCAATTAAATGATTCAAACAAAAGGTTCGAATTTTTTCTTCGTCCTGCGATTGATATGAAAATTGGCATATTTGGCCTTCTAAATCCTGCTGTGTAATAATTTCGTCCCCTACACGTGCCACAATTTTATCCAATACTTTGCCTTCTCCCAACAATAAAGGAATAAACATGACCGCCCCCATAGACATGCAAATCACTTTGCCTAATTTAAACAAAAACATGCCTTAATCAAAAAGGTATTCTTAAATAATTTTCAATCTTATTTGTCGTAAATGTACGCGAAAAAAGGTTGAACAAGCCGTACAATGACTGTAAGACATCATAACATCAGCAAACGTTTTTCAGATTTAACGGCCAGCGAAGCGGCGATGCTTATTCAAAATGGGCAATGTGTAGCGTGCAGCGGCTTTACACCTGCAGGTTGCGCCAAGGCTGTACCCAGAGCCCTCGGAGAACGTGCGTCATCGTTGCATCAATTGGGAGAAAATTTCCGCATAAAATTACTTTCTGGAGCCTCCACCGGCGACTGTATAGATGGCGCTCTAAGTCGCGCCAACGCGATTGAATGCAAGATTCCTTACCAGGCGAATAAAGATCTACGAACATTGATCAATGCAGGTCATATTGCCTACGCCGATTTACATTTGTCCCGTCTGTGTCCATTCATCCATCAGGGGCTTTGGGGGCCCATCCATTGGGCTATCGTTGAAGTTGCGGACTATAGCCAAGCAGGTGAACTTCTACTAACAGGATCCGTAGGCGCTACCCCCACTTTTTGTCAACATGCGGAAAAAATTATTTTGGAACACAACACCTACCATCCAACATTTATTCAAGGACTACACGACATTTATACGCCATCAAATCCACCTCATCGTAAAATAATTCCTTTGGAAAACGTGCATGACCGCATAGGGACGCACGTTGTCCAGGTAGATCCACAAAAGATTGTCGGTGTTGTGCACACGTGTGAACCTGATAACGTGTCAGATTTTAAAGCATCAAACCCCATTGATCAACGCATCGGAGAGCTTACGGCCGAATTTTTTATACAAGAAATGGAAAACGGCCGCATTCCGTCTTCCTTTCTCCCCATTCAATCGGGTGTTGGTAACATAGCCAACGCCGTTTTAAAAACGATGGGAGAGCAGGCAAAAATTCCTCCGTTTGCAATGTATTCGGAAGTAGCTCAGAATGCCGTCATTGAATTGATTCAAGAAGAAAGCATTTATTTCGCGAGTGCAACCGCCTTGACGGTCACCAATACGTGGTTTCAGCACATTTACAACCACTGGGATTTTTATAAAAGTAAACTTGTGCTGCGACCTGAAGAGATCACGAATCATCCAGAAATCATTCAACGTATTGGTTTACTCAGCTTAAATACCGCGTTGGAAGTAGATTGCTTCGGAAATGTGAACAGTACACACATATGCGGCAACGCCATCGTGAATGGCATTGGTGGTTCCGGAGATTTTACACGCAACGCGTATATTTCCATTTTTGTCTTACCTTCCACAACCAAAAATGGGACCATTTCTGGCATTGTTCCCTTTTGCTCGCATATTGATCATACGGAACACGACGTGCAAATCATCGTTACGGAACAAGGTATTGCAGACTTACGAGGGAAATCGCCGACCCAACGTGCCACCTGCATCGTAGAAAACTGTGCACATCCGGACTACAAACCGTTGTTGAGAGATTACTTACGGTTAGGGCAATCGGGACATATCAAACATGACCTCAACCACGCATTTTCATTCCACAATGCATTCCTAAAGACGGGAGACATGCGCCTTTGCCAATTTGATTAGAAATCATCTACGAACATACCTATGTTTTGCGACAACATTCATTTTTTGTATGTCAATGGAATCGAAGATCGTATTACATCACTCTTTTCAAGCACGCGATGATGCTAAATTTATCCGCATAACGCACAATTTCATAGTACAGACCCACAAACGGGCAAGTCGTTTCCAAGGGTCATTTTTCCTTTGTCGAAAAATGAGCCCATAGCACGCTTGAACTTAATTTCTCGAAAATTTTTTTATTCAAAAAAGCTTCTCTCTCGCCCATGAGCATATTACAACTCTTTACATGACCATGATCGGATTATTTAAACAAGCAGGCTACTTTTTGTATCCACTTGCTTTAATGGGATTTTTGTCGTGCCTGTTTTTTTTCGAACGTCTTATCTACTTACACAAAGGGCACATAAAACCTGAACCTTTCTTAAACGGTATTCAAAATTTACTCCACAAAGGCAGGCGCCTTGAAGCTATTACTTTATGCGAAGAAACGCCAGGCCCCGTTGCACACATCGTGAAAATCGCCCTCGTATATTTGCAAGAACCCACGGCCATTTTAACAGAAGAATTAAAAAAACAAGCACTTCTAGAACTTCCTACGCTAAGGAAACATATCGATTCGATCCGTGTAATCGCACAGCTGTCTCCATTGTTGGGACTCATGGGTACCGTTTTTGCACTTCTGAAAGGGTTCTGGACTTTGGGATCCCTGGAAGCTTATACGTCCGTAACAAGTTTATCGCCCTACATCGTTTCGGCCCTTTCCCTAACCTTTTTAGGGCTCACGTGTTCTATACTTTCCTACGCAGCCTACCATTTCCTTGTGGGACGACTTAAGGCCATCTTGTTCGACATGGAATGGACGGTACATACGCTGCTACTTTTTTTAGAACAAAAACAAAGAATCGATAAAAATGCATAATTCCTTCGAAATACTTGGATTGCTACCACAGTTCGAATTGGCCGAAACCCATAAAATTGCTCTCCATTGGGTACCTTTCGTCAATCTGCTTACACTTGCATTTGGGATTACCCTGCTCAGCTCGCATTGGTTATGCCCGCCAAGCCTAAGCTTAAATCTTCCAAAAACATCGCAAAGTGTCGCTTTTACGGAAACTTATCCCACGGCCACTACGATGACCTTGGATGCGGAAGGCAGAATTTTTTTTAACCGCAAATTGTACACCCAAGAGACGTTTTCCCAGCTATTTGCCAAGCACTTTAAATCCTCCACATTACTGTTTAAGGTGGACATAAGGGCTCCTCTGGAAATCATGATGCAAGTTGTCTCCCACGCCCACCAGCACGGTTGTCAACGCATCCAAATCGCAGTCAACTTTCAAGACTAAATATGTTACGCATCGGTATTACACTGCTATGGATTGTTTGCCTGGTATGCATGTTTCAAAAGTTTCTACCTTTAAAACATGTCCCAACGCTCCTATTTCCCGTTACCAATACACCTTGCACGCTTACACAAACACAGACAACCTGCATAGATTGGAACGATGAAAAGCCGCTGTGCACGTGCACTTCCTGGAACTACTCGCTGCCCATTAAAATACATACACCGATTTTACACGCACAATGTGCAAAACAACTCAAAATGGTGGTATTTCAAAAATTAACCAACATAAGTCACTACGATAACTACTTAACGCAAAATACCGAAGATTTATTTGCATTTTATCCCAAAACGCGAAATACGAGTACATTGTTCATCCCACCGGTTACACCTTCGAAACTACGCGCAAGAAATACTTCTTCCATAAAAATTACATGGTCAAAAAATCAAGATACAATACATCAAACAGTCGTCACAACACCATTTCCTATTGAGAACAATGGAGGCACTGCATTCCAATACGATAGCCTGCTGTGGATCAGAAATTTTAAATGCACTTACTTACCGCAAACGCAACCCTTACCTACCCAACAAGATAAACTTTTACAAGCGATTGTACGCAAAGAAACCGCTCTCCTACATTTACCAACCGGCATTTATCAAATTCATACAGAATGAATAACTTGCTTACGTCAATCTTACATTTTTTCTTTGACTCACGCATTGAAGCTTTGTTATGTTGAAGGCATGGCAGTAAAAAATAAGAGAATACCCGAAAATGTACCTGGTAAATTTTACATTGATGACCAATGCATCGATTGTGATCTTTGTCGAGACATGGCCCCCAATTTCTTTGGCCGTTTGGATGACAAAGGGTGTTCATTTGTAAAAAAACAGCCCTCCAATGCGCACGAAGAAGACCTTTGCATGGAAGCTTTGGAAAGTTGTCCCGTAGATGCCATTGGTAATGACGGGGACAAATAACGTAAAGGGGCTTTGCTTGTAAATTCAAAAAAAGGTACCCTGTTTTATCCATTTGGTATTGTGGTTACGCCATTAACATGTATTTGGACATGCTTTTTAAAAAGATTGTTAAGTCCTTTAACATGAGGGTAGCAAGCGTCAGCCCTTAAAATTTTCAATGGCATTACATTTTTGCATTGCAGACACAGGCAAAAGTATTCGGTCACCGCATCCAAGAATCTAAAAAGCATTGGGGCTCATCTAGAGTTTCATTCATAACATGAACCATTTCATAGCGCCAAAGCACATGCGACTACCAATGTTTGGCGAACCTAAACAACTAAACTCATAACCCCATCCATGGGTGTCTGCAAAACCGGATGAGAATGTTTGTAAAAAATGCTTATTTTTTACCTAAAACATCAATTTTTTGGCAAAAACCTGCAGATCTTGATTCGCTAGAGTAAAAATTTTTGTCCTAAATTGTATTGTTAATGCACCGCAAAAATTCCACAGTAAATAAGGAGGTCCTCATAGTTCAAGGGACAGAACCGCGGTTTCCTAAACCGTTAATCCCAGTTCGAGTCTGGGTGGGGGCGCCACTTTGAATTGGAAATTTTTTAAATGCTGCTTTAATTCATGCAAACACGCCCATCTCCCGACGAAGTGGCACGTTTTGATTTTTGTCAAAAAATTGATCAAAATTTCTCCGTTATAGCACCCGCGGGTGTTGGGAAAACTTACTCCATTGTAGAACGCATCCGATGCATCGCCCACCAAAAACCAGTTTTTCTAAAAAATTTACACGTTGTTACGTACACCAAAAAAGCTGCAGAAGCTTTAAGCAACCGCACTTTGGAAGCACTTAAAAATTTAAATGACTTTCAATACGTTCAACCCTTATTCAATCAAAGCTTTTTTGGGACAATTCATGGATTGTGTTTTTACTATATACAAAAGTTTAAAACGCTTACGGCACTACCTGATCATTGGACCATCAGCGAAAATGACGAAAAATTGCGCTTTGACTTTTTAAGAGAATTAGATGAAACCATTTTCCTACAATGTGACGTAGGACGCAATGTATTGAGGCATATTGAAATCGAACAACTGGTACATCTGGCCGCCGAATTTTCCGATTTCGAATCTCCATCATCACATCCCATATCCCTTTACCCTCAAATATCCGTTGAGAAAATTCTTAACTATATTCCCAATGCACGCAATCAGGCCACGATTGCCCATTATCAAGAAATCGCAAAACAGTGGACCGAAGACAAAAACCAAAGTAACAACTTTTTAGCCATTCCCAAATGCAATCAGGGAGGAGACACCTTCAAAATACTCTTCAATGAAACATTTCAACCTTTGGGAAATTGGCTCGGCATACATGCATTTGATTTGGTTGCCGAATTGTCGCAACATTATTTCAATTTTCGCATTCAAAAAGGGCAACTAAAGCACGAAGATCTTGTGCAATTATTTCACACCTTACTCAATGACATTCAGGTACAAAATTACTTCACCATCCATCCCATTCACTTACTTTTAGATGAGGCTCAAGATACCGATGCGCAACAATTTCAACTCATATTATCCCTATTAAAACTTAATTCACACAATCAATTTTCCATGGTCGGAGACCCACAACAATCCATTTACGGGTCAAGAACCAATGTTCAAAATTATTTGCAGATTCACAAAACACTTGTCCAAGAAAATTTCCTAAAACCGCTCGTTTTTAACAAAACCTTCCGTTGCCCCACTTCCGTTGTAACCTACCTCAATAAAACTTTTCCATCCATTCTAAACGCAAAAAAAGATCCTCTGCAAGTCGACTTTGTTCCATTAGAGGTTGCCAACAAGCAAAACATTGGCGTTTTTGAAATACTCGATATTGCCGATGCTACCTCCGATAACGCTGTCGAACACGAGTGTGTTTATTTAAGTCGTTATTTGAAGTCGCTTATCACCAAGCAACGCCTACTTCCAAGCAACATTTGCATACTGTGCCCTCGAAACGCCTGGATACAAGAAATTCAAAAATACTTTAACCTAACTCACCTACCGATACAAATTCACTCATCCAAACAAACTTGGCGTGAACAAGCTTTGTACGTATGGCTTACAACATGTGTTCACCTGATAGCCTACCCCGAAGATAGTTTCGAAATTGTTGGCTTTCTGAGAGCTTGCCTTCAAATAGAGGAACAAACAATCACAAGTTTTGTAAAACAAGGTAAAGAAATTCAAATTCTTGAACCCATTTCCGGAAAAGACGAAATTTCAAGCGCACTCCATCATCTTTACGCATTGCGCACTACCATCATTCAAAAAAACTTATATGTGGGGGCATATATGCTCGTACAAGAAAGCATGCATTGGAATCTAAATAAGCCAAACGACCCAGCACTTGAGCACATAAAACTGTTTTTTCAACAAACAGCACTTGAATGCGCAGAGCAATGCGCTTCTTGGTTTGATTTTGCAAAACGTCTGAAGGAAAACTTAAATACTCCCTTTGACTACCCGCAAATTATCGACGAAAATGCGATCCAAGCCTATTCCTGCCACAAGGCAAAAGGACTGGAGTGGCCTATTGTTGTCGTTCCATTTTTATATCGCCCCATTTACCCCAAACCCACGCATTATCCATATATTGCAAATCAAAGAGTTGTCTGGAGCGCCCATTCTCCCTATGCTCAAAACAGAGAATCGGAGCGTAAACGAGAACTCGAAAGGCTGTTATACGTAACCTGTACCCGTGCCCGTCAACATTTAATCTGGGTCAACGACGAAAAACTTTGGGGAAAAACACATGCGCTAACCCTAATAAATCGATAGTCCAATAAAAAATAGGCAAACATTTTACTTTCATGAGATACGGTACCCGTACTGAATCGTTGTATAAAAATCGAAAGAAAGTAAAAAATAGATGGGCAATTTCATAAAACAACACAACTTCTTTGTAATTTAAGTCTACGAATTTGGCTTTAAAACCAATACAAATCTTACGTCGTTGAACGATAACCGATTTTCCGTCATTTACAAAACAACTTCACAATGGACGATTAGAAATTTTCCCCATAACAAAAATTTGAAAAATCATAAAACATGTACATAAAAAAGCCTGGCAACAACCTACTCTCGCACCGCATAACACGGCACTACCATTGGCAAGTAAAGGCTTAACGAGCGTGTTCGGAATGGATACGTGTGTTTCCCATTACTTTATGATCACCAGGCAAATTGTTCATCAAATTTTATTTTTGATGTTCAATGAATACTGCAGAAAGAACAATAATTTTTAAAAGAACCGTAAATACACGTTGCTTACATTTTAAATTCACTCGAATCATTAGTAGCAGTTAGCTCAATACATTACTGTACTTACACATCTGCCCTATCAACCTGGTCGTCTTCCAGGATTCTTACAAGATTGCTCTTGGGAAATCTTATCTTTGGACAAGCTTGGCGCTTAGATGCTTTCAGCGCTTATCTTTTCCGAGCATAGCTACCCGGCGCTACCGTTGACACGATAACCGGAACACCAGCGGCTCGTCATTCTCGGTCCTCTCGTACTAGAGAATGAATCCTTCAAATTTCCAACGCCCACAGAGGATAGAGGACCGAACTGTCTCGCGACGTTCTGAACCCAACTCACGTACCACTTTAATTGGCGAACAGCCAAACCCTTGGGACCTTCTCCAGCCCCAGGATGTGATGAGTCGACATCGAGGTGCCAAACAACGCCGTCGCTATGAACGCTTGGGCGTTATCAGCCTGTTATCCCTAGGGTACCTTTTATCCTATAAGCGATAGGGCTTCTACGTGCCACTACCGGATCACTTGAACCTGCTTTCGCAACTGCTCGACTTGTAGGTCTCACAGTAAAGCCTCCTTCTACTCATATGCTCTACAACCGGTTGCCAACCGGCCTGAGGAGACCTTCGTAATCCTCCGTTACTTTTTGGGAGGAGACCGCCCCAGTCAAACTGACCCCCTAGCACTGTCCATTGCCCAGATAATGGGACAACGTTAGATCACTGATCATTAAAGAGTGGTATTTCACCGTCGACTCACCCATGCCCTGAAGCACGGGTTCAAAGTCTCCCACCTATCCTACGCATTAAAAACCAGTCACCCATACCAGGTTACAGTAAAGGTCCATAGGGTCTTTCCGTCCTACTGCGGGAACGCGGCATTTTCACCGCGACTACAATTTCACTGAGCACCTCCCTGAGACAGCGCCCAACTCGTTACACGTTTCGTGCAGGTCGGAACTTACCCGACAAGGAATTTCGCTACCTTAGGACCGTTATAGTTACGGCCGACATTAACGGGGGCTTAGTTCAGAAGCTTGCACCTCCGAGTTTCACCTTTCCGCATGGGTCACGTGTCACTCCCTATACGTCGTCTTACGACTTAGCAGAGAGCTGTGTTTTTGCTAAACAGTCGGCTGGGCCATTTCTCTGCGGCCTCTTGCGAGGCATCCTTTCTACCAAAGATACAGGATCAATTTGCCGAGTTCCTTGGGGAGGGTTAACTCACGCGCCTTAGAATACTCATCTCGGACACCTGTGTCGGTTTCCGGTACGGGCAACCTGCAAGCTCTTCACGAAGCTTTTCTTGAAAATATAGCCTCTTTCAATCCACTTTGGCCGTAGCCTCCATGTCCTATCACCACTCAACCTTACGTCTAACGGATTTTCCTATCAGACAGTCTTGTTAGCTTCGACATTCTCTTTCATTCGAATGCTGAAATAGCTTCTTTTGTCACTCCTTGAATGCATACGCTTACAAGTCGGTACAGGAATATTAACCTGTTGTGCATCGATTACTCCTTACGGCCTCATCTTAGCTCCCGACTAACCCTTGGGGGACGAACCTTCCCAAGGAAACCTTGTCCTTACGGCGGTACGGATTTCCACCGTACTTATCGTTACTCATGTCTGGATTCTCACTTCTAATCAGTCCATTCTCGGTTGTCCCTTAAACTTCTGCCCGATTAGAACGCTCTTCTACCACTTGCTTGCGCAAGTTCACAACTTCGGCACATTGCTTAGTCCCGATCTTTTTCGGCGCAAATTCACTCGATAGGTCAGCTGTTACGCACTGTTTAAATGATGGCTGCCTCTAAGCCAACATCCCTATTGTTTATGTAAATCCACCTCCTTACTTCCACTTAGCAATGATTTTGGGGCCTTAATTGGTGATCTGGGCTCTTTCCCTCTTGGCAATGAAGCTTATCCCCCACTGCCTGACTCCCGTATTTCTCTCATGGGTATTCGTAGTTTGATAAGGTTTGGTACCCGGGTATGGGCCCTAGTCTTTTCAGTGCTCTACCCCCCATGATCAGCATACGAGGCTATACCTAAATATATTTCGAAGAGAACCAGCTATCACGGAATTTGATTAGCCTTTCACTCCAACCCACAGCTCATCCCAAAACTTCTCAAGGTTTACGGGTTCGGTCCTCCACTTTGTTTTACCAAAGTTTCAACCTGGCCATGGGTAGATCATCTCCGCTTCGGGTCTATTGCCTACGACTAACGCCCTATTCAGACTCGCTTTCGCTGCGCCTCCGATCCATAAAATCTTAAGCTCGCCTTAGACAATAACTCCCAGACCCATAATGCAAAAGGTACGCCGTCACCTCATAAAGAGGCTCCGACCGCTTGTAGGCAATTGGTTTCAGTTTCTATTTCACTCCCCTAACAGGGGTTCTTTTCACCTTTCCCTCACGGTACTTGTCCACTATCGGTCGATATCAAGTATTTAGCCTTACGCAGTAGTTTGCGCAGATTCACACAAGATTCCACTTATCTCGTGCTACTCAGGATACTCACTCGGATTTCACAAATTTCGCCCACGGGACCATCACCCTCTTTGGTCTTGCTTTCCAACAAAGTTAAACTATTCATTCCATCCTTTTATGTGAGTCCTACAACCCCAATGGGATAAATCCCACTGGTTTGGGCTATTCCCCTTTCGCTCGCCACTACTGAGAGAATCGCTTTCGCTTTCTTTTCCTCTGCTTACTTAGATGTTTCATTTCTGCAGGTTTGCCATCTCACCCTATGTATTCAGCTGAGATTGTTTGATTGTTACTCAAACGGGTTGCCCCATTCGGACATCCTCGGATCAAAGCTTACTTCCAGCTCCCCGAGGCTTTTCGCAGGTAATCACGTCCTTCTTCGCCTGATATCGCCTAGGCATCCACCTATTGCCCTTTATTTATTTAAAAATCACCGTATATTTACGTATCTTCTAAAAACGCTATTATTGTAGTCTTTTCCACAATATTCATTAAACTGTCAAAGATCAAAAAATTCTTTTGGTGGGCCCAGATGGACTTGAACCATCGACCCCACGCTTATCAAGCGTGTGCTCTAACCAACTGAGCTATGAGCCCTTTTTTAAGCACTCAACTCTCCTTTGGTGGAGTCGATCGGATTTGAACCGACGACCTCCTGCATGCAAAGCAGGCGCTCTTCCAGCTAAGCTACGACCCCTTCCATCGTAATTTATCTCACCTTGCTTAGCCTCCTAGAGTCAAGCTTTTTTTGGAAAATTACTTTGTGCAAGCGTTCCAGTCAATCATTCGATCTCATTTCTCGACATTTTATCAAGAAATTCCTCCATAGAAAGGAGGTGATCCAGCCCCAGGTTCCCCTAGGGCTACCTTGTTACGACTTAGTCCCAATCACCAACCTCACCTTAGGATGCTGCCCCCTTGCGGTTAGCTTGGCATGCTTTGGGCGAGACCGGCTTTCATGACTTGACGGGCGGTGTGTACTAGTCCCGGGAACGTATTCACGGTACCGTAGCTGATGTACCATTACTAGCGATTCCGGCTTCATGAAGTCGAATTGCAGACTTCAATCCGAACTGAGCCCGGCTTTTAGGATTTGCTCCACCTCGCGGTCTTGCTTCCCTTTGTACCGGGCATTGTAGCACGTGTGCAGCCCTAGACGTAAGGGCCATACGGACTTGACGTCATCCCCACCTTCCCACTCTAAATATGAGTTTGTCTTTCTAGAGTCCCCGGCTTTACCCGCTGGTAACTAAAAACGAGGGTTGCGCTCGTTGCCGGACTTAACCGAACATCTCACGACACGAGCTGACGACAGCCATGCAGCACCTGTGTGGCAGTCCCGAAGGAAGATACGCTTTCACGTACTGTCTCCTACATGTCAAGCCTAGGTAAGGTTCTTCGCGTTGCATCGAATTAAGCCACATGCTCCACCGCTTGTGCGGGTCCCCGTCAATTCCTTTAAGTTTTAGCCTTGCGGCCGTAGTCCTCAGGCGGTACACTTATCACGTTAGCTTAGATCCTGAAACGATCGACATTCCAAGACCTAGTGTACAACATTTAGGGCGTGGACTACAGGGGTATCTAATCCCTTTTGCTCCCCACGCTTTCGTGCCTGAGCGTCAGTTTCCTTCCAGTAAGCTGCCTTCGCCTTTGGTGTTCTTCCAGATATCTACGCATTTCACCGCTACACCTGGAATTCCGCTTACCTCTCCGGAACTCTAGTCGGATAGTTTTGAACGCAGCTCTAGAGTTAAGCCCTAGAATTTCACACTCAACACATCCAACCGCCTGCGCACCCTTTACGCCCAGTGAATCCGAGTAACGCTCGCAGTCTCCGTATTACCGCGGCTGCTGGCACGGAGTTTGCCACTGCTTCCTCTTTAGGTTAACTCAACTTGAGCTATAAACTCATCTTTTGCTCCCTAATGACAGGAGTTTACAATCCGAAGACCTTCTTCCTCCACGCGACGTCGCACCATCAGGCTTTCGCCCATTGTGAATGATTCGAAACTGCTGCCATCCGTAGATGTTTGGACCGTGTCTCAGTTCCAATGTGGCCGTTCATCCTCTTAGATCGGCTACCCGTCTTCGCCTTGGTGGGCCATTACCCCGCCAACTAGCTGATAGGCCGCAAGCCCCTCCTTTAGCGCCATTTCAAGCTTTAGGTTGCTCACCATGCCGTGAGCCCCCACATCCGGTATTAATCCACCTTTCGGTAGGCTATCCCCGTCTAAAGGGCAGGTTACTTACGTGTTACTCACCCGTTTGCCGCTTTCCATTCTCCGAAGAAAATTTCTCGCTCGACTTGCATGTCTTAGCCACGCCGCCAGCGTTCACTCTGAGCCAGGATCAAACTCTCCGTACAAAATCTTTGCATCTCATACAGAGTGCTCATCCTTCTCTTTATTTTTTTTGGATTCTTTCTGTTTTTTTGTTCTTTTGTCTCACGTTTATCTTCATTGAAATAAACGCATCAAAACTTACGTTTTTTATTTTAATTGACCTAGAACCCTTGCACAAAGTAACTCTCAAAGATCGCGAACACTTTTATACTTTATTAAAAATCTAAAAAATGCCCCACTTTTCTAATCAATTCATCTTCTCCAAAGTCAGTCAACGTTTTTTTAATATTTTTTCATTCATTTTTCTTACACCGCTTTATGTACTTATATTTTACCGATATTTACCCTTACAAACATCTACTTTATATCTTTATAAATAAAAAAGAAGCCTCAAAAAACCTTTTGAGACTTCTCAAAAATACTATTTTAAAATTAAAGCTTCAACTTTACATAACGATCAGCCGATCCCCCTCCTTTAACCGTTATGGCAAGCCCCTGTGTATCTTCATACATCATTTTCGCGGTACCACTTGCAGTAGGTGCTGTTGTTTCACCCTCCGTAAAAGTATCCCCTGCGCGATAGCTTACCAAAGTAGCATAATCTTCATTAGCTACTTGTTTAATAACGCTTGTATACCCGGAATTGGTCCCTGTTTTTGTCCCATCTTTAATTTCATATTGAACGATCGTTGTAAAGTCTATCTGATCCACGCCATTCTCCAACATATATTGTTGCGCCGCACCCCAAACTTGGCGCATATTATTTCGAATAGATGTCTCCAGAGCCTTCCACCTCGCTCGTTGGAATGCAGGCACCGCCAGCGAAGCCAAAATACCAATAATCGTGACAACAATCATGATTTCAACCAACGTGAAACCCCGCAACCTATTTAAAAACTTATTTCTTTCCATCATGAAATAATTGTACGAACAAAAAAATATTTTGGCAATAAAAAAATAAAATATGTGATAAATAATTCAATTTTGACCATAACCTTTTTCAAATACCACTGCACTGATGCTTCTGATGCTCAGCAAGTAGTCGTAATCTTAACAATCGTCTGCTAAATGTAAAAATCCTTACTTTCATGTTGCCACATTCCAAAAGAATACACCCACAGACTTGTAAAAATAAGCTTGCTTGTATTTTTTTTAAATAAGGAAATTCAACATATTTTTAAATAGCACATAGTATCTACTTCAGACACCGATGTTCTACTCCCTTATCTTATATTAATGTTAGAAGATTACATTTTAACGTTACCTCGTAAAAATCCCACACTTTGACATTGCCTCGGATGCCATGAGTTTTTTTCATTATAACAAAACTTGCTTAGGTGGTGGAATGGTAGACACGCACGCTTGAGGGGCGTGTGCCGAAGGGCATAGGGGTTCGAGTCCCCTTCTAAGCACCAAATCTTCTCTTTATCTATTATGTTGGATATTCATTGGTTTCGAAACGCGTTCGACGAAGTGCAAGGTGGCGTTGCAAAAAAACATTTTGTGTGTAACCTGGAAAAAGTGCGCCAATTGGATAATGAACGTATCGTCCATCTAAAAGCCTACGAGTCTGCACGCGCAGAGCAACAATCGGCAAACAAACGCATGGCAAGTCTCGATAAGTCATCCGAGGAATTTCAAACATTGATCCAGTCGTTAAAAACCTTATCTGCTCACGTAAAGCAGTTGGAAGAATCTTACCATTGTGCCGAGCAACTTTTCCTCAAAGAATGGTTGGCCGTTCCCAATGTACCTCACACATCGGTTCCCATTGGGAAAGATGCCCAAGATAATCAAGAAATATATCAGTGGCAACCTTCCCAAAATCCGTCCGGCGATGCACGTCCCCACTTCGATATTCCCCATTTCGAACGTTGGCTCGATTTCCGCCGAGGAACGCAGGTTATGGGGGCCGGATTTCCATTTTACATCGGCCCCATAGCCAGACTTGTTCGTGCGCTCATCGCATTTTTTTTGGAAGAAGCGTACGCCCACGGATACCTTGAACTCCTAACGCCCCTTATGGTTAATGCCGCAAGCGCAACGGCCACCGGCCAATTGCCCGATAAAGAAGGCATGATGTACGCCACCGCAGAAGGGTATCTGATCCCAACCGCCGAAGTTCCGGTAACAAACTTTGTTCGCGATGAAATTTTAGACGAAGCTGAGCTGCCAAAAAAATGCTGTGCCTACTCGGCTTGTTTCCGAAGAGAAGCGGGCAGCTGGGGAAAAGAAGTTCGTGGCCTCAATCGCTTGCACCAATTCGACAAGGTTGAATTGGTTCAATGGACTCTAGCCGAAACGAGTTTCGATTGTCTAGAAGCTTTGAGAAAAGACGCAGAAATCCTCCTGCAAAAATTGGATCTCCCTTATCGCGTCTTGTCCATTTGTACGGGCGACATGGGCTTCTCGCATGCAAAACAATACGACCTAGAGGTGTGGGCCGCCGGACAAAAACGTTGGCTTGAGGTATCCAGTTGCAGTAATTTTACAGATTTTCAAGCACGTCGTGCCAATATTCGATACCGTACACCGCAAGGCGATTTACGGTTTGTGCATACGTTAAACGGTTCCGCCTTGGCCATTCCACGCGTTTTGGCAGCCATTTTGGAAAATAATTTTCAAAGTAACGGACGGGTAAAAATTCCATCTGTACTCCACAAATGGCTTCCCGAAACGGAAATCGAATTCTAGGTGAGCCATGTTCATGCGGGTACGTTTTACATGCCACATTGCAATCATGGTCGCACGTAAAACCGTCTGTCTCAAAGGTGATGCCAAAAGAACAATATAGTTTTATCATCGGAAAGTTACTCGCCACACAGATAGACCTAGGCTTTGGAAATTACTTTTGCCATGGGGTCATCTCGTTTTCCGATTTACTTATTTGTGCAACGAGCGTTTCAAAATAAGTACCGCGTTCGGCGTAATTTTCGAATTGATCCCAACTTGCAAAACCTGGACTAAAAACGATGGCAGCCTTTTCGTCGCCAATGCAAAGCATCTTGAAAACATTTTCAAGACTATCGGATAAAACACATGGGGCACGAATAGACGTATTTTTTAGGAATAACGTGTACAAAGGAGGCCCCGTTTCTCCGATCAAATAAATTGTTTGCACATTCGAGTATTTTTCAAAAACCTTTACATAATCATCGAGACACTCTCCTTTGGATTGACCTCCCAAAATCCAATAGACATTGGGATAATCCTTAAAACTGGCAAGAGCAGCTTGCAGCGCATGTAAATTGGTTGCCTTCGAGTCTTCCCAAAATTCAACGCGCCGCACCGTTCGCACTTTATGCAGTCGATGCGATGGTTGTTTAAAACGATGTAAACAATGCTCAAGTATCCGAAGTGGAATTTTGTTAAACTCACAAAAATACTTCAAAATGCAAAAATTTTCCACCTGCCCAATGGAAAAATTCAATGGGAATTGTTGTACCCAACGCAGATCACTTTCGGCGGGAGTCGACATAAAATGAGCACGTGGATGATGCAAGCCGATGCGCAGGAGATTTTGCAAAGAGGGGCCTAAAAATACGTGACCTCCACCTTCCAAACAAAGTCTCGCCAAATGCGCTTTAGAGCGAAGATAATGAGAAAAATTTCGATGGTAATTGAGATGATCGGGAGATAAATTGGTCCAAATAACTTGTAAAGGAGAAAAGTATTTCAATCCCCAAGCCTGAAAAGAGCTCACTTCGCACACGAGGTAAGTATCCCTGGAAATGCCTTGCAGAACAACATCGGCCAATACATTGCCATTGTTTCCCACCGCCAAAGCGGCTTGCCCCTGTTGCAGAAAAATTTGACTTAGGCATTCCGTTACGGACGTTTTGCCATTGGTACCCGTCACGGCTATCAATGGATTTTCGAGATAGGTTGCCGCAAAATCCAATTCATTCACGCATAAGATACGCGCTCTGTAAAAAGACTTTAGCCAAGGATGACAAGGGGGAAACCCCGGACTAAAAATGCCCAAAGCAAATTGTTGGATATTGTCAGGCAACTGCGGTCCCCCTTGGTCAAATATTTCGTAAGGTATATGGAGGTGTTCTAGCAGACGTGCACAGGCAAGTCCGGAAACGCCTTTTCCCAAAATGGCAACCGGCTTCAATGTATGCAAACGCATGCCCCGATTACGCAAACAACTTTTCATACAATAGGTACCATATCCACATTAAAAACCATTCCAAAATTTAAAAAAATAACTACTACATTATACTCACATGTGTCTTCATTAACAACCCCATCTCCCTCTTTTTACTTCATACTTAAACGTATTCTTACCTTGCTTTATACATAAAATTTTCAATAGTGGAAATTAAAAAGGCCACACATTGAGCGAAATTTGGGATGCAATCGTCATGGGCGCAGGTATGTCGGGATTGGGTGCCGGCATACGCCTCGCCTTAGCCGGTAAAAAAGTAATTTTACTGGAAAGGCACAATACCGTAGGAGGTCTCAATGGATACTATTATCGGAATGGTTTCAAATACGATGTTGGCCTGCACGCCATGACCAATTTTGTATCTCAAGGAAATAAAGGAAAACCTTTTAGTAAATTGTGCCGCCAACTAAGATTACCCTACGAAGCATTTCAATTGGCCGAACAAATACGATCGTGCATTCATTTTCCGCATACCCAATTGTATTTCAACAACGATTTTGAACTCCTGCGTTCCGAAATTGCTCAAAAATTTCCATCCTACATCGACGCCTTTGATCGACTGACAAAGACCATTATCGCGTTGAATGACACCGCATTAAGTGGCACAAATTTTATTTCAACACGCGCACATTTAAAAGATTTCATAAAAGATAACGCGCTGCGTGAAATGTTGTTATTGCCTCTCCTTTATTACGGCAGCGCCCATGTGAACGATATCGATTGGCGCCAATTTGCCATTTTATTCAAAGCCATATATTTGGAAGGATTCGCGCGACCCCGCGGCGGTGTCCGCACTATTTTGCATCTATTAAGAGAACATTACCGCAAGTTGGGAGGTATTTTACGCGTAAAAACCCCTGTTGTATTCGTTACCATTGAAAACAATCGCGCTATGGAAGTACATTTACAAACAGGGGAAATTTTACGAGCCCACCAAATATTTTCTTCGATAGGCCATCGCGAAACTCTACGGTTGCTCCACAGCGATAATACGATTTCACACGATGCACAAACCTTAAGTTTTTTGGAAACCATAACCACTTTGCCAGGTCCTCCGCAGATGCATAACTGGCACAATACGATCGTTTTTTACAATGATTTCGAGTCCGTTAATTATGCAATACCCGAAACATGCGTTGACCTACACAGCGGTGTTGTGTGTATTCCCGAAAACTACCAAGACGACGCTCCGCAAACCCATACCACATTGCGCACCACCCATCTGGCCAACTACGATGTTTGGAAATCACTTCCTCACACCGAATACCTTACCACCAAACAATATTATCTTCTACAATCACGCCAAAAGGCTTTTATCATCTTGGGACAAGCTCCAAAAACACAACCCATCGCAGAAGACATCTTTACACCGCTAACGGTAGAACGTTACACAGGCCACATCCAAGGAGCCGTTTATGGACATCCCAACAAAATAAGAGATGGCAACGTCGGCCTAACAAACCTTTTCATTTGTGGAACCGATCAAGGGTTTTTGGGAATTGTAGGCGCTTTACTGAGCGGCATTTCCATGGTCAACTATCATACGCTGCAATCGAAATAAAAGGATGTTTCCGTACATCCACAAAAATAACAAAAACGGTTGACTTTTCAATACTCCCATTTACCTTAAACGTCATCAGCGGGGTAGTAGTTCAGTTGGTTAGAACGCCTGCCTGTCACGCAGGAGGTCGCGAGTTCGAGTCTCGTCTATCCCGCCAAAATTGAATCTCCTTGAAAACAGCCTATTACGTACCAGTGCGTTATAAGTGTTATCGTTTGTATTATTAAAATAACCTGTAAAGGGGCGTTTGTTATATAAAGATCCTTTATAATATTAATATTTGTCGACAACTTTAAAAACGTATACCGCAGTTAATTTGCAGCTTCTACCTAAATAGCCACTACATTGAAAATCCCAAGTTGCAGGATAGCCTCACACAACTACTTAAAACGATGAGATAGGCAAATCCACCTGCACAGCTTTACGGAATAACACCGGATGGTGATTACATCTTTAATAGTTTAATGGCGGAGAGAGAGGGATTTGAACCCTCGAAGCCCTTTTTGAGAACTTACCTTCTTAGCAGGAAGGCGCTTTAGACCACTCAGCCATCTCTCCTCAAAATGGATGCTTGTCCAAAAGAATGGATTTCATGGAAAAAGTCAACGGCTAAACGTACAAAACACATGCAACGCAAACACGCGTCTCAGTATTGAGATACCCCTACTTGAATCAATCACGAGGATACGCAAAAGTGGGTCTCACGGCTAACTGTAGATTTTCTACAACCTTTACATCCATACGCAACGGTCCACATGTTTAAATATGGGGTAACGGCAAGTTTAGCCGAACCGTACGTAACAATTCTGCTGCAGATTTACTTGAAAAAAATGATATGCAATTTAGTTTAACTACGTGACTTACACCCTACATCCCATTTTGAAAATGATTACGGGTACGCTTTGTTCTCGCATCTTGGGATTGTTGAGAGATGTCGTATTTTTTGCCATTTTGGGTTCCGGGATGCAAGCTTCTGCCTTTCTAATTGCATTTGCAATTCCCAATTTGTTCCGGCGTTTGTGCGGGGAAGGCGCCCTCAATGCCGCATTTATTCCCGTGTTTGCCCAAAGACTCGTTCATCAAAAATCTTCTTCGGGACATTTCCTTAACCTTTTTTTTTCACGAGTTAATATTTACCTGGGGATATGCATCGCAGCAAGCATGGTTTTTTTGTACGGTTTGCAAACTTACGCTCCGATCCCTCATCGATGGGAAACGGTTATAAACTTAACGTGCATCATGTTGCCGTATTTGTGGTTTATTTGTTTAGCAGCGTTGTACAACGGGACTCTCAACGTTTTGAACGCATTTTCTTTGACGGCATTTTCTCCCGTTTTACTCAACGTCTCTATGCTCCTAAGTTTGGCCATAAGCACACGTCTCGAAAACGATCAGACACGCATTTTAATTGTATCTTTCGGGGTTGTTGTCGGAGGATTTTTTCAATGGCACCTCCCCAGAAATCAACTGAAGAGTCTAAAAGCATGGCAGCCAAAATTTTGCTGGCAGTCGGATCAAGATCTGAAACGCATTTGGGGGTTGTTTATTCCCGGCGTACTGGGTGCAGCTATATTTCAAATCAATACGCTCTTGGGACGTTTATTGGCATTTTCGATTGATGAACAGGCCGTATCACTGCTGTATTTGTCCAATCGATTTTTAGAGTTACCCCTCGGCTTATTTGCTTTTGCGATCATCTCCGTATTATTACCCCAACTGTCCTTGTGCGAAGCGCAGCGTAAATCAAGGGAAGCCAACACCATCCTGCAAAACAGCCTACATCTGTTGCTCACGCTTCTTTTGGCGGCCAGTGTAGGATTATTTTTACTGGCAGAACCCATATTGAACTTATTTTTTTGCTGGGGTAAATTTTCTGTTAGCGATGTGCAATCGGCCGTACCCTTATTAAAAATTTTTTCCATTGGACTGCCCTTTTTTGGATTAACCGCCTTACTAACACGCGTATTTTACGCCCACAAAGACACAAAAACACCTGTTCGCATCGCCATTTACGCGCTTATTTTATACCTTATTACCGCTTTTGCATGCATCCATTTCTATAAAGCCGCCGGCCTCGCATTAGCCTCTATATCAAGCACGATCTCACAATTTCTATTCCTTTGGCATATTTTGACTAAACGATACACGCATTACCAACTCAAATTGATGCCCTTAATTGCAAAAAAAATACCCTGCATGCTATTATTGGGGACCTTCGTCTACACAGCATCTCGGTGGTTATCCGTCGAAAGTCAAAAAATTGAAACCTGTTTTTCATTGGCGATCATCATCACCTTAAGTACACTTATTTACGGATTCAGCCTATTTTTTGTGGACAATCGCGCTTTTAAATGTCTGCAATCCATTTTACGCTTTCGAACACCTAAAGTTGCCAAGGATTAAAAGGGAAGCGGCCTTAGGTCCGCTTTGCATCCGTGGATGAAGTCTTTGCAATTTCCGGCACCGTATGGATTGTCGGGCCTCCAGTGCTCATGGTAGCGTATACTTCTTTTCTAAGAATGCGGATACTCTGCGGGGCATTCACACCCAATTTAACACGCTCGTTTTCTATTTTAGAAACCAGAATCTCCACGCATTCTCCGCCGGGACAAAGAATGAGGATGGATTCATTGTTTTTACGTGTCAGGATAAGCATTTTTACGCCTTTATAAACTGAATATGCAGATAAACATTCTTCATAACACTTGTTTTACAATACAATCTTTTCGATACCTATTGAGGCCACGCACCTGGCATAAGAAAGAACTCAAGGCCAACGGTTGCCCAAAAATGTTCATCATGACAACCCCTTAAGCTTAGAGGGTACAATCTGTTTACCAAATTTATTGCATGTTTGCGCATTGGGTAAAATTTGTTGCAATACCGAATTATTAATAAATTGCGCCTGTCCAAGTAGCTTTTGCTGCATTTGAGTTTTTGCTTTTATGCGATATCTAAGCGTAACTACCTCTTCCACAAGCGCTTCGAATAGGGATTGCAAATTTTCAGGTACATATTTAGGGACTTCATTGAGCATCAAAGCTTCTTTACCATTCTCTTCGGCCAATTGTTGAACAAAAGCACTCCGATTGGCTGTTGCCGAATGATTGGCAGGCAGCTGTGCCTCAATTTTTGATGTCGCCTGAAGCAGTGAAATGGGATTGTGTTTCATCAGACAATTTTGTTGTTCGTAAATCAAGTTGAGCAACGCACCGTATTCCTCGATCTCTTTGCGAAAAGCATTTGCAAATTGGTCGTAACTAAAAGTATCGTTTGCGGTAGGTTGTGTTTTCATGATTATACTGCCAATCAATCTGCGTATTCTCCGTGGAAAGGTTGCTCGTATTTGCGTTCAATGGTTACATGCTTCAAATCTGGTTGCCTGAGCCCGACAACCTTGCGCATGTTTGTAGGCCAAAACTCAAAATTTCTCCATTGTTTTGGTGGATGTAGTACAGATACGTTTTGTCGGATGCCGAGTTGCATAAAATCGTTTACTTGATTTCATACTTAGCAATCTTTATGCCAGCGGCACAAATCACAATCATGAGGCGTTACCCAAACTAAACGCGCGTCCAACAACTACGCGACAGCAACCGTCGAATTTGTTTGATGTGCCAAAAATTCTTTAAACCCATAAAGGTCTTCGAAGCACTTATAAGTTTCCGCATGTAGGGGATTGGGCGTTAACAACGCCGCATGAATATTTGCGGATAATCCCGCCTGCACATCCGAAAGCTTATCCCCAATCATCCAACATTGTTGGCAATCCAAATTAAATGCCTGTACACATTCTAAAATAAATCTAGGTGACGGTTTTCGGTAGACCTGTTTTTGTTCAGGCGTTTCGGTTGCCAAACAAATTTTTGTAAAAAAATGCTCACCTAAGTCCAATAATTGTATCAGTCTTTGGGTACACGCTTGCGCCTGTTCCAAGGTATAATAACCGTATCCAACACCACTTTGGTTGGAAAATAAGAAAAACAACCATTGTTTTTCCAAAAAATATTGTAACGTCTCTCGAACACGCGGCAAAAGTTGAATTCTATTCGGATCGTACACGTACCCCTCATCGACGACCAGAGTACCATCTCTATCCAAGAATAGTGCTTTTCTTTTAGGCTGTGAGGGTTTCGGCATACGACAAAATTTCCTGCGCCGAAACGGTCGCCGTACCCACCTTACCGACCACCAAGCCGGCAGCCACATTGGCAAAATAAGCAGCTTGCGTTACATTTTCTTCGGCACATAGGGCAAGTGTTAAGGCTGCAATTGCAGTATCCCCTGCACCCGACACATCAAAAACTTCCTTGGCCAACGTTGGAAACGGTTCTATACGTCGCTCAGGATCTACCATGACAATACCCTCTTCTCCCAAAGTAATGGCCAAATAACGCGTTGTATGCACTGCTTGAATGCGTTCAATCACATCCTGTAAAGGGAAAGGCTTCAAATATTTTGCTCCCAAAGATGCCAATTGCAAAGCTTCTATTCGATTGGGAGTCAGTAAATCGACATCTTTGTAAACGAGTTCTCTTACCGGCTTAGGATCGACGGCCAAAAAGAAATTTTTCCTACGTTTTAATTGGATCAAATGATCAAAAACAAGCTGCGCTACAGATCCTTTGCCGTAATCGGATACGATGACACCATCCACATCCCTTATTTTTTCCGCTATTAAAACGTTGAGTTTATCCACCCATTTTAATGAAAATTCAGACTCTCTATCCAGACGACACAGCTGTTGATTTCTGACCACCACACGTGTTTTGACGATCGTTTCAATCGTTGACTGGGCACACGCCTCCGGAAATACAATGTGCGCATCTTGCAGCAATTGCCTCACCTGCATTCCCGCTTGATCTTGACCTACCCAGCCCACAAGCTCTACCTGCGCCCCCAACTGGCGCAAATTAATGGCCACATTGCATGCCCCTCCCAGACGATGCGTTTCGCGCTCAACGTTGACAATGGGGACCGGGGCTTCGGGAGAGATGCGATGCACATCGCCAAAAATGTAATGATCCAACATGCAATCTCCCACAACCAACATCCTTAAATGCCGTATCTTTTGCAGGAGATTATTCATTTGACTTCTTTGCAACAATGCCATGACTTTGACCGTATGTACCGTTTTTCGCTAAAAAAATGCCCTACGTCAATCTGGCTTTTCATAATTTATTATCCTACGGCTTTTGGCTCACTTCCCTGTTGGCCTACCGACAATCCAGCTTTCTTTCAGCATAAACCCATGGACACGTACATACAACCCACGGCAAGTGGCCTCATTGCGTCGGGGACCTTTGGCTGCGTACGCAATCGTGGAACGCGCTTTCACGAAGGCATTGACCTAAAATCCATTCACCGAAACCGCCGGAATTATCCCCTAGACCTCGTATGCGCTATTTTACCCGGTAATGTTGTCTACATAAATTTTAATGCGGGTAAAAGTACTTACGGACGCTACGTTGTCCTACAACATACCCTAGAATCTTTTAGCTATTACTCTCTATACGCGCATTTGAACGAAATTCATGTCCAGCTTAACCAAGCGGTACAACAAGGCACTGCACTGGGAATCATGGGGAACACATCCTGTGCAAAAATCCCCTTGAGTCGTGCACACTTACATTTTGAAATCGGCTTACCGCTTGGATCCAAAGATACATTTCACGCATGGTACTCCAAGCAAGGATTCAAAGAACCCAACTTTCACGGCGAATGGAATGGAATGAATTTAGTGGGACTGGATCCCTTAGCATTCTTTAAATCGGGCACCGACTTCCTAACGTTTATAAAAAATCAGCCCATCGCATTTACTTTACAAATCGCGACTTCAATCATACCTCACTTTATTCAACAAAATCAGGCTTTACTGGCAAGACCTTTGCAGGCTGAAAAAATGCTCCACGGATGGGAAATTGCCTTCAATTGGCTTGGTTGCCCTTTACAATGGACTCCATTGTACGGGCTAAAACTTCCCGCAAATACCGTGTACGTGCTGCATTGCAATGCCACCGAGCTCTCGCAACACGGATGTCGACATACATTGGAATTCAATAGGCAAGGGAAAATTTTTCTAGGCCACGTATTGCAAAAGCAGCTTACTTTACTATTTAATACCCATTTCGAACGACTTCACTAAACGTTCTAAGTGTTTCTTCACCTTATCTAAATGCATATCCGTTAATAGCGGCATGAGTTCGTTGATTTTATCAATCGGCATATCCCACCATTTTAATTGCAAAAGAATATGAATTAATGCCTCATCGAAGCGCTTTTTAACCACTCTTGCAGGATTTCCAACGACAATTGCATAAGGTTCCACATCACTCGCAACGACGCTGTTGGCACCCACGATCGCCCCATTGCCAATGTGTACGCCCGGCAGGATCGTCACATTTTGACCTATCCAAACGTCATTACCCACTTCCGTATCACCTTTTAGGGGCATACGTTCAAGCGCAGGGACCGACTGGTTCCAACCTGGAAAGATGTAGAATGGAAATGTAGAAACTGCATTCATTTGATGATTGGCGCCATTCATTATAAATTCCACCCCTTTCCCTATCTGACAAAATTTTCCTATGATCAATTTGTCACCATAAAAATCATAATGATGCGTCACATGTTTTTCAAAATCAACATCCGCAAAGTAAGTAAAATCACCCACGCATATGTTCTTATTTTTAAGGGTAGGTTTGATGTACGTAACCGTCTTAACATCCCGAATGGGGAAAATAACGTTGGGATTGGGCTGCTGCATCCTTTATGCCCCGCATGAACGATCTTTTTCTTCAACCACAACCGTAATCAACATCCCCTTCTTATGGCGGAGTATTTTGATGCGTAATTTTTGTTTAGGTTGAGCAAAAAAGACAAAGTTTTTAAAAGTGTCACGTGAATTTACGGGCATCGCATCAAATTCGAGCAATACATCTCCGACACGAATACCTGCTTTTTGTGCCGGTGAATTATCTTGTACCGCAACCACTTGTAAATAAAGTTGTTGTTGCTCTTTATCCAATACAACTTCTACCGTCATGCCCACATAACCATAACGCACACGACCGAATAAAAGTAAATCGTGATAAATTTTATTGAGTGCATATGCGGGCATAAAATAGGTTTCCTTTGTTTCGGACAAAGCGTACAATAACATGCCGGCCAAGTGTCCGGACATATCAAAAACGGGTCCACCGCAATCCCCACCATCAACGCCTAGGGTACTTCGCATAAGCGTCGTAGGCCATTCAATACCCAAATAACGATCGTTTAACCCCGTTACGTATCCCAACTGGGGTGAAACGTTTAAAGCTAATTTATAAGATAAACTTACAACCCCTTCACCTACATCTGGATATTTGCACGCATCGGGTATGTTTAAATACGCAATTTGTTCGGCTGCACAGTCAAGTTTTAACAAGGCTACGTTGGCAATAACATCGCTTCCCAATTTTGTTACCGCGTAAATTCGCTTATCGATCTCAATGCAGTAATCCTCACCCTCTGAAGCGGTTGTCAGCAAATGACCTTGGGGGCTGACAAAAAAACCTGTCGCCAATTGAGGTTCTTTTTCTTTTGTCTGATAGCGAACCAATACAACACTTGCACGGTTTTTTTCATACACATCCTGTAAAAATTGCACACCTGCACTAAAATGTTCGGATGCTTGAACAACCGTCAAGCCACATCGATTGAAACCGAACAAACTTACAAGGAATAGAGACTTCGCTATCCAATGGCGCATCACTTAGAAAGAAAAACGCTTATACGTATCCGTTGCAACTATTTTTTGAGATCCACTGACCAAGTTTTTTACGGGCACAGAAGACAGTTGTTGATCTGCAGATAAAACAAATTGCTTTAATGCGCGGTGGCAAACAATATCTTCGGCAACGACAACGAAACGATTCGATAATTTTTCTGCCCGAAAACATTGGGTGTAAACCACAAAACTGAGTACGCACAAACACGTTGCCAAAGGAAACCAACGTACCCAATTTTTGTATAACGCATCTAACATTTTTACCAAAGAGAAAGACCGCTTCCTTTCTACCTCTAAAGCTAATCTACACTGCAATTGTTTTTCAAAAGCCTCCCAAAATGCTTCAGGCGGCATTTCATATCGCTTCAGGTGTAATAGTTCTTCCAAACTAAAATTCAATTTCTTAGGCTTCATAATCTTTCAAATAATCCTTCAACAATTGTTTTAATTGTTCTTTTGCGTAATGCAACCGTGAACGTACTGTCCCTTCCGAACAATGTAACATTTGAGCTATTTCCGTATGACTCATGCCTTCAATTTCAAATAAAACAACTACCGTTCTATGATTTAAAGACAATTTTTGTAAAGCTTCGTTCAATTTTTCTTGTAATTCTTTCAATAAAGTTGCCCTATCGCCCACCTCCAGATCATTTGAGTGGCTCAAGATATTTGCATGAACTTCCGCATCATCCCAATTTTCCAAACTGCAATGGGAAGTTTTCCTAGACTTTTTGATAAAAGAAAAAGTTGTATTGAGCGCAATACGGTACAGCCACGTATAAAAATGAGACTCACCTTTAAATGTGTGGATGCCTCTAAACGCTTTCACCAATATTTCCTGTGTTAAATCCGCGGCATCCACTTTATTAGCGGTCATATTGTAAACAACGCTGTACAGCCGTCGTTGATATTTGCGAATTAAAAAATCAAATGCACGTATGTTTCCTGATTTTACCCTACGAATCCAGAGACGATCTTCATTCGCAGATTGTTCTGCCAATACATTTTCTTCGTCTAAATTTACTTCTGGTGGGGCATCCATCTAACATTGAACATCTTTAGGCTAGATCTTTCAAGTGTAGGGTCAACATAAAAGACGTAGGTCTACACAAATCCACAGGCGATCAATATCACAAAAATATACTTGATTATTACGCACAACATTTTTAAACTTTACTTATGTCTTCTACATCAACATCTGCAGTTGGACTACCAAGTGCTGAGGTACAAGCTACTGTCCCCATTGCTTATCCAGAATTGCCTGCACTGAGTGCAGCTTGTAATAAATTAACTGATTTAATTTGCAAAGGCATATCCAAAATACCATTACTTGGATGCGATTTAATTGCTACTGGGATACGCAAGTTAGTGGAGAGTGATGCCCTACATCTAAAAGAACGCATACTTGATGCTTTGTCTAAAAGTCACACAGAATTTTCGGAAATATACAAGAATTTTAGCGAAGCAAAGGGTGTAAAAGAGTCTTTCAAGGCATTAGGCAATATGTTTCAATGGGCTATTGGAAAAGGATTTTACGGTTTATCTTTCGCGTGTACTAAAATGTTGGGTTGGTTGATAGCTCTTAATGATTCAACTCTCGAGAATGAAACTGTCCGAAAATGGCTAACAGATTTAAAACAAGATTTTGAAACGGCGGTGACCTTTGAAATTAGCAACGCGGGTATGGCACTTTCATTGGTACAACAAACGGATGAACATCAGGTTGCCGTTGCGGAAAGTACCACATCTGCATTGCCATTAACCACTTCTCTGGCCGAAACTTCCGACGCAACGCACGATGTAAAAACACGTGACCAACACATACTCGAACAAATTCAACAACTTCTTGCCAATGGAGGTGGTGCCGCTATCCATATGGACTCAGAGAATGATATGATAAGCCATTTACTTCATTTGGCAACTGCGGATGGTACGCCGGCAAGATTTCTCATCATTCTTTCAAATCCGATAGTCCCACAAGATGCTTGAATAAAAAATAAATGGAAATCTTGTCAGCCCAATGACACGATTTAAGATTAGGATTTAAGATCAAAATACATGAAACGATTAGTGTTGTTACGTCACGGAGAAAGTGTTTGGAATAAGGAAAATCGCTTTACGGGATGGACGGATGTAGATTTATCAGATCAAGGACAAGAAGAAGCTTTAAGGGCGGCTCAATCGCTAAAGCAAGAAAATTTTACGTTTGACAAAGCCTATACATCGGTGTTGAAGCGTGCCATACGAACCTTGTGGATCGTATTGGATAAAATGGATTTAATGTGGCTGCCCGTACAATGTGCTTGGGAATTAAACGAACGACACTATGGAGCTTTGCAAGGACTCAATAAAGCAGAAACAGCTCAAAAGTACGGCGAAGCACAGGTACGTATTTGGCGGCGAAGCTACGATGTGCAACCGCCTGCCCTAGATCCCAATGACATGCGGTATCCCGGTCACGATCTAAAGTATGGGTACCTAAATCGAGAAGTACTGCCTTTGACCGAATGCCTACAGGATACCTCAAAGCGTTTGCTGCCATTTTGGTATGCCCATTTAGTACCCGCAATAAAATCCGATAAAAAATTGTTAATTGCTGCACACGGTAATTCCCTGAGGGCCCTCGTTCAGCATCTGGATCAAATATCCAATCAAGATATATTAGAATTGAATATTCCAACCGGTATTCCGCTTGTCTATGAGCTCGATGATAACCTAAAGCCGATACGACATTATTACTTGGGCAATCAGGATACCCTTGCGCAAGCCCAAAAGGCGGTTGCCGATCAGGGGAAAACAAATACATAAACTTATGAAACCCAGTAAACGTGGTTTTACTTTCATCGAAGTATGCATTGTGCTCATCTGCATAAGCACCCTTGTGATCGGTTGCGCATCTGGGTTTCGTTACCATCAACAATCGCATCGGGCAGAAATTTTTGTACAAGAAGCAATGCTATTACGCAACGCATTTATTAGCTATTGGGAAACCTACAGGTCATTTCCAGAAATTTCGGAAACAGCCCTTACCAATTCGGCATTCGAAAAAATAAAACCCCACTGGTACCCATTTAATCCAGGTAATTCCAATTTAAAACAGTGTTATTGGGTAGGCAAAACATCCAATATATTGAATGATGTATACATCCGTTTGCAGCGCCCTACGAACATATCTCTCAAAACCGATTTGATCCAAAAAAAAATTGGCGGACACTTTTTCTTCGAGACAAGCACGGGCAAATGCTTTATCTTTAAAGCTCCGTGAAAAAGAGCATAAGCGACAAAATCTGCGCCCGACTAGAATCCTTAAATAAAGTCGAACTAAATAGCTTTATTCAGCACGTTGATCGAGAACGCCAACTGTTGGATGCTATTTTTAACGTCCTACAAGAGGCTATCGTACTTGTAAACGCGAATGGCATGATAGAATTTTGCAATCAAGCCGCACTTAAGCTACTTGGATTAAAAGAAAATGAAAAGAATAACATGCCTTTATGGAAATGGATGCCAAGTATAAAAAAAGTGTTCTCGGTCCGAGAAAATGCCCTAAAGCCGGATATCATAGAACAGGAAGTGGATTTACTGTATCCGGAAAAAAGATTTGTCCGATTACACCTACAAGTGTTTCCGGAAACCAATGAAAACGAAAAACGCTTTATCATCATTTTGTACGATATTACCCAAGAAACCATTGCCAACGAAGAACGTCTCGTCCAAGAACGTCTTGATTCCGTTGTACAATTAGCTTCGGAAGTGGCGCATGAATTGGGCAATCCGCTTAACTCCATCGCAATCCACCTGCAGTTAATTGAACGCAAAATACATTCCATAGTTCTGCCGGAAGCACTGACGCGTTCTCTGCAGGTGTGCACCGCCGAAGTGAATCGCCTCAACGAAATTATAAAATACTTTCTGCAGGCAGTACGACCGCAAAAAATTCAACTTAGGGAAGAAAACCTGGTAAAACTCGTTGAAAAAGTTTTGTCCACTTTAGCACCCCAATTGTCTAATTTAAATATCAATGTTGAATTGGATGCCCAGGAGGCATCTCTTCCCAATATTAAAGTGGATAAAGCACGCATACATCAAGCTTTCTTCAATTTGCTCAAAAACGCCATTGAAGCCATTGGAACGGATGGCTGGATCCGCATTTCTTTTTTCACAGATTCCAGCGACTTTGTGGTTGCCTTTGCTGACTCCGGTACGGGGATGTCCGAAACGCAAGCGGCACATTTATTCGGTACGCAAAAAACAACTTCTAAGCCCCAAGGACATGGCATCGGTATGCTCATTGTTCGACGCATCATGCAGGAACACAAAGGACTGGTAGCCTTGGAAAGCAAAATGGGCTTTGGTACCATTATTTACCTCAAATTCCCACTGCCGCAAAAATATTTAAAAAAACTTTCGGATCAAACGCTCACCCAATAGAGTTCGCATGCGCACAATTGAGATCATTGCCCGTGGCCTTCTTATCCAATCCAATCATTTATTGGTGTGTCGCCCAACGCACCAAAATTATACTTACTTACCGGGCGGACATGTGGAATTCGGCGAAACACTCACCCAAGCCTTGGAGAGAGAATGGAAAGAAGAATTGGGATGCCACTGCCGCATAGGCAAATGCCTCAACTTCTTTGAAGAACATTTCACCGATAACCAGCAACAACGTCACCACGAATACGATTTCTTATTTCTCGTTCAATGCGAACAGCTGTCATTGACCCTCCCGTTACCTCATATAGAAACAGAGTTAAGCTTTCAATGGATTGCATGCGACCAGATATCTTCAGCCAATCTACTTCCGAAGGCAATCGCCTCCTATGTAGAAAAGTTATCCGAAGGGACTTACTAAAGATCTTAAAATAAAGATAAGTTAAAATCGCATACTTTTCGTGGTGTGCTACACATTTTCTTTTGGGTCCTTCATTTTTGAATCCACCGATTGCCGTAACTGTACTTCACCGGATTTTGTAAATTTTTTTGAACAACCCATTCAAATAATCCGACATATAAGTATGATGAGCGTAACAGGGCAAAGTCATTGGATTTTAGATGGATACAACGTAATGCACGCGCTGGATAAAATACGTGGAAGCCATTCCTTTGAGGTAGCCAGAGCACGCTTCCTAACATGGCTTGGACAATTTCAAAGCCAAGGCGATAAGCACATCACGGTCGTTTTTGATTCCAATGTAACTTTCGAAGGACCACAAGTAACGTCTTCGTGCATTCACGTTATTTACAGTCCGCAAGGGTTTAATGCCGATGGAACCATTTTAATGTACGTACGACAAGCAAATCCAGAAACACGATCACATCTAACGATTGTGACACGCGATCTTATGCTACGCGATACACTTTTTGCCTATAACTGCGTTGTCGTATCACCGGAAGCATTTTTTAAAGAGTACATCATCTATCAATCAAATACGCAACACATCAAGCAACAAAAGAAATCTTCGCAGGAACATTTTTATAAACCTTTTCAAACGCATTTCGATAGGCATCCACCGAAGGTTTCCTAAAAAACATTTGCCGACAACTTTGATACCCAGGGTATCTATTCTTACTTACGAAATGAGCAATTTGTTTCTGGACTCTTGGGTGAAAATCCTATAAAATATTACTATGGAAACGATTACACTCTTTGGGACGCAACCCTACGACGAACATTTTTTTAAGAAGATAAATGAGGAAAGAAAATTTGGATACACTTTCAAGTTTTTTAAAGAAAACCTCACCCAACACACGGCTGCTTTGGCAGATGGCACACATGTTGTCTGCGTATTTGTCAACGACATCGTCAGTGCAAGTATCATAGATACCCTTCACAAGCATGGCGTACGTCTTTTGGCACTGCGTTGCGCGGGTTTTAACAACGTTGATCTTGAAGCGGCAAAAGGTAAAATTACAGTGGTACGCGTCCCGGCGTACTCACCTTACGCGGTAGCCGAATATACGCTCGGATTAATGTTGGCGTTGAACAGAAAAATTCACCGAGCCGTTAACCGAACCCATGAAGGCAATTTTTCGCTTAACGGCTTACTTGGCTTCGATATGCACCAAAAAACAATCGGCATTGTAGGTACCGGAAAAATAGCCAAAGTGCTCATCAATTTGCTGGGCGGATTTGGCGTCAATATATTGGCCTACGATGTCTTTCCCGATAAAACTTTTGCCAAAGAACATCACGTACAATACACAACGCTGGAGCATTTATTATCCGAATCGGATATCATCTCTCTGCATTGTCCACTGACGCCGGAAACCCATCATATTATCAACGCCAAAACGCTCCAAAAAACGAAACCGGGCGTAATGCTCATCAACACAGGGCGTGGACAATTAATTGATACGCGCGCACTCATCAGCAGTCTAAAAAAACACCACGTAGGTTCCATTGCCTTAGACGTTTACGAAAATGAAGGTAAATACTTTTACCAAGATCATTCCAACCAATGCATCGAAGATGACCTGCTGGCACGTTTATTATCTTTCAACAATGTTATCGTTACCTCACATCAAGCATTTTTCACCCAAGAGGCCCTCGTAAACATTGCCACAACTACATTGGAAAACGTACAAGCCTTTTTGGCACACCAACCGCTCGTTAACGAAGTAAAATTATAGTTTGAAGTGCAACATGGGGCACAAATATCGGCTGCAGAAGCGTTATGGCCGAAGAAAATCCCAAACGGTGCTTTGGGGATAAGATGAAATGCACTGCACAAATATCGAAACGTCAGATTGAACGTCGGCAAGCATTGCTATTCTGAAAATGCTTGAACAATTGAAAAAAACGTAGCATCGTGCATGATACAAAATGTAGTAGGAGATAAAAATGCTCTGGAGATGGATAAAAACGGTTATTTTACTTCCATTCAATGTTCTAGTCATCATTCCGGCCATTGTTCTCTATTGTTCAGACTATAGTTGGGAAATGCAAAACATGCTTGGGATGATGTTGGGCATATTGTTGCTGATCGTCGGATTCTGCCTGGCCGGCTGGACTATGCGGCTTTTTGTAAAAATAGGAAAAGGTACTGCGGCCCCCTGGGATCCTCCTCAAAAATTAGTCGTTGCCGGGCCCTATTGCTATGTCAGGAATCCAATGATAACAAGCGTATTAATCATGCTGATTGCCGAATCGCTGTTGTTGGGATCTGGATACATTTTTGGCTGGTTTATCGCATTTTTGCTGGGAAATATTATTTATTTCCCATGTTTCGAAGAAAAGGATTTGGAAAAAAGATTCGGCGAGGATTATTTACAATACAAGCACAATGTACCACGTTGGATTCCAAGACTAACGGCGTGGAAGAAAAAATAACGGATCATTATCGTAAGCGCTCGAACACCTCCTCAAAATCTGCTCTAAATTCAGAACCTTTGTCCAGTTGACCTGTAGGGACAAAATTTTGAACGAAGTCTTTCGCCCACTGCCGATCTTCTTTGCAACGAAAGCTCATGACATTTTTAAATCGCTTTGTAATGTAACTTTAAGCATAAAAACTCTCCCGCCTCACCGTCCCATTTCATGCTTCAATGGGCAGTTATAGCAATATCATAAACATCCATGGAAATGCACTCTTTGATGCGTAACGGCATGCAAACTTCGGAAGTACATAAAATACTTAGGACAAAGCTTTAATTGAAAATTAGAGCAACACGTAATCAATAAACTTAGACCGCCGAAAATTTCCCCACAGACGGATGTTTGTCAAATTATCTTAAGCAACGACTCACAAATTTCATAAACAAGCCGCCATAAAAATAATCACAACATGGATCCAGGCGCACAAATGTATTTGACAACAAGGTCATGGGAATTTATCCATTTCTACAGGTATTCGGTGCCCGATGGTGTAATGGCAGCACAAATGACTCTGGCTCATTGGATCGAAGTTCGAATCTTTGTCGGGCAGCCATTGAAATATCCTTCCCACGTGGAGGGTGTTATGGGCGAATTGCCCATGATGGCAATTGATTTGTTTTAGGGATCGTTTAACGCCAAAGCCGCAATAACCATTGCCCGAGCGTCCAGGAAGTGCTGTCTCCAAACACGAGAGCTCGGCGGTAAGTTTGTAACGCACCACATGACCTTACTCCACAGATTTCCTAAACATTCATTGCTCACTGCCTAAAAGGTATCCGGTTATGGCGAATAAGCATAAGGATCTATCGGTTATTTTTAAGATCATGCCCAAAATATTTTCGGGCAAATGCTACGCATGCGACTTGGGTTGTTGGGTAATGGATCGAATAGTGCCCGAAGTACTCCATCCGGATACAAAATTTAAAAAAAGAATTTGTGAACGATTCTTTTCCAATGCAGCACGCTCCAAAGGATGCATGGTTTCGCGCGTGTAATCGCCCGCTTTCACGTAAATATCAGGCGCAATGAGCTCCATTTCCTGCGTCAAATGAAGTCCGTCAAACATAAACAAGCCATGCACGCATTGTAAAGCATTGAGCAAATACAATCGCGCTTCCTGCGAATAAATGGGACGTGTAGATCCCTTTAACACACGTACACTCGCATCTGAATTGACGGCTACCCACAGAACATCTGCCTGTGCTGCCGCTTCTTTCAAAAAATGGACGTGCCCGACGTGCAATAAATCAAAGCATCCATTGGTCAAAACCAAAGATTTTCCCCGTTGGCGCAGCGTCTGGCGAGCTTCCGTCAATTTTTCGACGGGAATTAATTTTTCGATTTCCAAGGACATAAATTCAAAAATTATTGTAACCCAAGACCTTCAAATCTTGCAAATTCATTTTACAATTCACAAGTTTTATTAAAACATAAGCGCATGTCATTCAAATTAATCAGCTGGAATGTAAATGGACTGAGGGCTGTCTTAAAAAATAATTTTTACCCATTTATTGCAAGCTTTCAACCGGACATCCTGTGTCTACAGGAAACAAAATTACACGCACAAGTTTGTCCCCACATAACAACATTCAATCATACCTATTTTCATCACAGCGAACAAAAAAAAGGATACTCGGGCACTGCTACTTTTTCCCAAATTACGCCTATGGATGTGCGGTGCATCGATGTGGATTCACAGCACCCCGAAGGCCGCATTCTATCCATGGAATTCAAAAATTTCTACCTACTCAACGTTTACGTACCCAATTCCCAAGATACACTGCAGCGCCTGCCCTACAGAACTCAAATTTGGGACCCAAGCTTTAGACGTTTTTTCGACAACTTACAGAAAAGTAAACCCCTAATCATTTGCGGCGATTTTAACGTTGCCCATCAAGCCATTGACCTGGTCAACCCCGAAATGCATCATTTTCACGCAGGATTTACCGATCAAGAACGCGCCTCCTTCGATTCGCATTTGTCGGTAGGTCTTGTGGATGTTTTCAGGCACCTGCATCCCCAACTTACACAACAGTATACGTGGTGGTCCTACAGAACACGGGCACGCGAAAGAAATGTAGGATGGCGCCTCGACTATTTTTTAATATCCCAATCCCTACTGCCCTACGTACGCACATGCACAATTTTAAAAGACGTACTCGGCTCGGATCACGCTCCCATTCAGCTAGAACTTGAGGACACCCTACTGCATTAAAGCGTACTGCCTACGCCAGTTTTACGGACAACACTCCAATGGCGACGGCAAAAATGCGACCGAACCTGCCGGCGAATAATACAATCGAACGAGATTATCAAAGGTAGCATGATCGATGGAAGTATGTGTTTGTTTGGGCAACCTGATGCAACGCTTATTCAATGTTACAAAGCGCAATCCATGAGTTGATTACGGAAAATACAATTCAAGTCACTTAAACCGAAGATAAGTAAATTTAATAATAACGATTTTCCCAGGTGGTATTACTGTTAAGATCTGTGGATCCAGGGCATTCGGGTAAGATACAAAACATACGATTGTTAACCGGAGTCAAGGTAGTGATATATTTTTCCCCAAGACATGATTTGAATTTGTTATAACACTTATTCCAATCGGCGGTTCCCGGTTTGATGTTTATGAGTGACACACCCATACTATGCGGATTGTAGTTGAGACTCATAACATTGTCCAGATCGTAATTGTACGCCGTTTTACCCAACGGTCTACGATTCCATCGCTTACTAGGGTTCATCAAATGTCTAGGAACAAACGGACACAATTTGTCCGGTATATTGTCGTTACAATCCGGAGGGAATTCGTTAAAAATGAGATAGTAGGCGCGGCAAGCTTTGAGGATGTCCACGGTATCCTCAAGCGTTGTATTGAGTCGAAAATCTTCCGTCACCTTCCTAAACCCCGGGA
>JAIRMU010000009.1 GCA_031258545.1 Puniceicoccales bacterium
CAACCCCAAAAGATGTTACGGCCGATGGGCTACAGGGCCTTGTAGACCGCCTACGAGCCCTTGCTCCGGCAGCGGGTACACAGGAAGGGAATTTACTCAAGTGTTTAGAGCAAATACAAAAGGCCATTAACGATCCCACCCAGGTGGTAAGTCATTTGGCAGCCGCAGGAACCCCAGCAACAGTACATGATGCTTTATCAAATATTTGTAGTGGTCTTGCCAGCCTGAACGCTGCAATAGTAACGACAGGGGACTCAGGGCAATGTTATGCGCACATCAAAGCTACTAATGCTGACGCCGGTACTCCAATAGGACAGTTTTGTCCCGCGAATGCGGTCGAAGTTGCCTTAACAGGCTTAAAGCAAGAGGTCGTTGCTGCAGTAGTAAAAGATATTGGAGATACAGACGCTGCTGATTTAGCGGATATGGGCAGGATAAATGGCTTCGGCGACCGGTTAGGCCAGGTGGATCTTGCAAAAGGCTCTGACGAGAGCAATCAAGTCGGCCTGGCGCTGCTGGCTAAGTTGACCGGTGCTGGTCCATGGCAGGCTATGGCCGCGAGTGGAGATGCCGGTATCGCAGACTTGCAGGCGCAAGTGGCGGCGTTCGAGACTCATTTCGGTGTGCCGGTCCCCGATGATATAAAGAATGCCCGAGTCGTGGTCGCCGCTCCGCCACCACCACCTGATGCTGGAGATCAGACGAGAGGACAAGCGCTTGCAAATAACAATTTCAGAGAACTTAAAGCACTGCACCTGGATGGTAAAACCGGCACCGACTCAGTTATTCCCAAAGCCACCGCCAAAACTCAGTTGGAGGCAATGTTGCAAGCTTATCGTAATGTATGTGCATATGCTGCCACCCTACGGCCAGGACCGGCTACGACCTGCAGACAAAGCGCGGGAGAGGCCTTGTCGAACAACCTGCAGCGTGCCTTGCGCAATGTTACTGATCTGCCTGCTGACCAACTAAACGACCTAACACGAGAGATGTTTAGCCTAAAAGAGAGGAGCACTTCGGAGGCGCAATGCATAGCTATCTTGCAAAAATATATTGATGCTTGCACTACGTAAAGGGGATTATGTCGTTTGTGCTGCAATTTTTAGATTGACCTGCGCGGATATTTTTCGAATGCTTGTGGGAATATGCAACCTACATATTCACCGTCCAAGGTAAAGCGAATACGAATGTGCGGCTTTTTTGCAAGAAAAGCCACGAAAGGAGGACGCAAAGTCCTGGCGGCAAGACGCCGGAAAGGACGTAGAAAGCTTTGCGCCTAGCGTGAACAGAAGACATAGACTTACGCGAACGCGCGACTTCCAAAGCACGTATCGTCGGGGCGTACGGACATCCATAAACGGTATGCTGATCTTTTTTACCCTAAGTCCATTTCCACGGGAGCCGCGGTTGGGCATTGTTGTCTCTCGAAAAATCGGAAACGCGGTGGTAAGAAATCAATTTAAACGGCGCGTAAGGGTTTGCTTTGATCGCATTCGCAATCGCTTTCGTTTCATCTTTGATCTTGTTGTTATGGCACGTGCACCCTCGGCAGCCTTGCTTTCTTTGTGTGAGATCGAACAAAGCGTATGGGAAGCTTTTCAACAACGGACGCCTGCCGAATCGCAGCAGACGTAAATTTGCTTTAAAAATGCGAGCGATATGCAAAACCATTTCAATCGTGTGCGCAGGGGTGGCGCGGCTCTTAATTCGTTTCTACCAAATGTGCATTTCGCCCATTTTATCCTGTCACTTTTTTGGCCTGGGGTGCCGTTGCCGTTTCTATCCAACTTGTTCAGAATACGCTTTACAAAGTCTGAAAAAATATGCTTTCCTAAAAGCGTGTTACCTGATTGGACGTCGTCTCCTGCGTTGTCATCCCTTTTCTTCGCACGACGGGTTTGATCCGGTCCCCTAACGATTACTTTTATGGACAGGAAAAATTTTGTATTGGGTATCCTTTGTTTGGCATTGGCGTTTGGTTTAATGATTCGGCAAGATCGGCAAATGCGTCCGTCGATCCCTTCGGAACAGATCGCAACGGCACCCAACGCCGCATTGCCACAACCTTTGCCACGACTTGAATCAGCGCAACCCGCATTGCCCAAAACCGCCACCAAACCCATCAACGAGTGCATCATTACGCTGGAAAACGACTTTATACGGGTCAACTTTACAAATTGTGGAGGTGCCATTCGTACGGTTGCCCTAAAAAAATACCCGGCAGAGCTTAAGCGGTCGGAACCCTACATCTTTAACCAAAATGCAGATTTACCAGCCTTGGGCTTGGGATGGAAGGTAAACGACCCTCTGTGCGTCAAAGACTATCAGGTTTCCAAATGCACAGAGGATTTCATACAGTTTGCAACCCAATTGGACGACGGAACCGAAATTGTCCGCGGATATCGTCTGCCGGAAAGCAGTGCTGACAATCCCTACTTGATCTCGCACGAAACGTTGATTAAAGGTTCCCGAGAACGCAGACAAATTTGCTTCCACCTGGGAATGTTCCCGGCAACTTCGGGCGATAAATACCAAGAGTATCTGAACTTTGGCGCGTTCGATGGAAAAGAATCAGAATTTATCAAGGTCGGCGACTTTGAGGCCAGTAACGGATTTTTTGGATTGGGGAAAAAGGCGGGACGCGATTTTGTGCAGGTGTACAAATCGTTCAATTGGGGATCCATAAAAAATCAATTTTTCACGGCCATTTTAACCCCCCAAATCCCCGCCCTGGGATACTACGCTGCTCCGGGAAAAATTTTGCTCAACGAACGCCTGGAGCCCTGCATCGCGGGCCAGCTATTTTTTGATTTGAAAGAGGATAACTGTTTATTGCCCATGAAATATTATGTGGGTCCCAAAGACTTTTTACTGCTCAACAAGATGGGAAATGAGCAAGATCAAGTGATGCAGTTTGGCTTTTTCGGCGGTATCAGCAAACTGCTCCTCATGGCCATGCGAGGTATACATACGTACGTTCCCAATTGGGGTTGGACAATTATATTACTCACATTGATCATAAAATTATTGATGTGGCCATTGACACAAGCCCAGCTTCACTCTTCCAAAAAGATGGCCAGCATTCAACAACCCTTGCGCGAAATTCGAGAAAAATTTAAGTCGAATCCGCAGAAATTGCAGGCGGAGACGATGAAATTGTTTAAGACCCATCACGTCAACCCCGCCATGGGATGTTTGCCCCTACTCGTCCAATTGCCGATATTTTTGGGCTTGTATTTCATGTTGCGAACTTCTTCGGAAATGCGATTCCAAGCGTTTTTGTGGATAAAAGATTTGTCGGTTCCGGATACGGTTGCCCATTGGGGGATCTTCCCCGTCAACATCCTTCCCCTTTTAATGGGCGTTACGATGGTTGTACAAATGCGACTCATGCCCACGCCCGCCATGGATAATATGCAACAGAAAATGCTCATGTGGATGCCACTTTTGTTCTTGGTATTCTGCTACAATTTTCCGGCGGCCTTGGTGTTGTATTGGACAATACAAAACGTGTTTACCATTTTACAACAAGAGCTCACCAATCGTTTCAGTAAGCCGAAAAAACAAACTCCCTTAACCCAATAACTCGGTATTATGTCAGGGCACAGCAAGTGGTCTACCATTAAACGGCACAAAGCGGCCATCGATGCTAAGCGGGGTAAAATATTTAGCCTCATCGGCAAAGAAATTACGCTGGCAGCCAAAGTAAGCGGTGGCAATCCGGAATTTAATCCGCAACTGCGTACACTCATGTTAAAAGCGAAAGCGGCCAATATGCCGGGTGAAAATATTCAGAAAGCGATTCAAAAAGGAACCGGCGAAATCCTGGGTGTTCAAATTGAAGAACTCATCTACGAAGGGTACGGCCCCGGAGGTATTGGATTTATCGTGGAAGTGACCACCGATAACAAAAATCGTACCGTGTCGGACATCCGAAGCACTTTTACAAAATACGGTGGCAGTTTGGCGGGCACAGGGGCCCTGGCCTTCAATTTTCAACGCAAAGGCCAATGCTTGATAGCGAGCGATAAAATTGGCGAAGACGCGCTGCTGGAAGTGGCCCTCAATGCGGGTGCCGAGGATGTTATAAACAAAGGCGATCATTTTGAAGTCATCTGCCAGGTCAACGATTTTTATGCCCTGGTGAAAGCCTTCGAAGACATTCAATTGGAAACGGCGTCTGCCGAATTGGTTTATTTACCCATAAATTCTATTGAAATCCACGACCGCGAATGGGGTGAAAAAATTCTCAAATTGGTTGAAAAATTGGAAGATCTCGAAGACGTAAAAAACGTATTCTCCAATTACGACCTGGATGCATCTTTGGGACTTGAGGCATAGGATAAATTTTCAAAAGAGCCCGTTGTAAACACTGTTCTATGAGCAAAATCATCTACGACGAGGATGAGCATTTTTGCGTGTACGCCAAAGAGGCGGGGGAGTCTTCAACACAGGTGCAAGTACAACGCAAGGAACAGGCGTCTTTGATCTATCTTCTGGATACGAAAATAAGCGGTTTGTGGGTGTTGGCAAAAACAGCGGATGCAAAGCGAGAACTGCGAAATACCTATGGCTCCAATTTGTTTACTTTCGAGTTTGTACTTTGGGCTTACGTTGAGAACACACTCCCTGAGCAATGGGATTGCAATTTATCCATTGCGTGGGACACCCACAAGCATCATGCTTTCCCTTCCAAATTAAAAGGGAAAAAGGCCTACACGCAATTTAAGGTTGAACAAAGATACGGCCATTATTATCAAATTAGGGCTGTAACACATTACTTGAGGCCACAGCAAATACGGCTGCACGCACATTATGGGCATTTGGAAGTTTTAGGAGATACCTGTTTTTCCAAAAAAGACCACTGCGTGTATTTATCACACCTCAAACCGGGTTTCAAAAAATCTTCCGACGAAAAGCCACTCTCTGCCGGATTACATATTCATCTGCAGCACGTTTACTTTGATTTTTGCGGACAGCATTATAGCTTTTCGCACCCTTTACCCAAAGATTGGCTGGTCCTAGAAAAATACTTCACACGTTACTTGCGATAGATAAATGCAATACGTGCAAAATGCTTTTGACCGAGTTTGTGCTTTAATTTTTCGAGCAATCATCTTTACTCTCTATAAGATGCTATTTAAACAGTGGAGATTTTTTGTTATTTTTGCCTGCATTATCGGATTGCAGGCATACATTTTAAATGCAGGCAAACGCCCCACAAATAAATATCCCAGTTATCGTGACGTCTACAGAACAGAGGATGTTGAAAATGTGCTCAGGCGTTACAATTTTCGGTGCGTCTACGAAGATGGCAAATATTTTCGCTGTTTTAATTGTACGCATCACATTGCCTTTATCGTGGAGAGTAAGGCAATGATCTTTGATGGCACCAAACTGTTTTTGACGCGTC
The DNA here is from genome assembly GCA_031258545.1 of Puniceicoccales bacterium. Classification (GTDB taxonomy): domain Bacteria; phylum Verrucomicrobiota; class Verrucomicrobiia; order Opitutales; family UBA9783; genus CABUVL01. Next base: position 5,414 of record JAIRMU010000009.1, read on the forward strand.
CTGTTGTTAAAAATCCAAGGCAAAATCGTTTTTTTGTCGCCGCCGTGGATGTTGAAAAAATTTTAAAACCACTTTTAGAACCTGAGAAGATAAAAAAATATTTGCTCAACGGAGGATGCATCGTGATTGATGCCGGACACGGTGGCATTGCAGAGGGAGCAAAAAATAGTAAATTGAATTTGGTGGAAAAGCGACTGACGTTGAATACGGCCCGCGCGTTGCAGTCGGCTTTAGGCAAAGCAGGATATAAAGTTTTTTTAACAAGAGATAGTGATGTAGATTTAAGTCTCGAACAGAGAGGGCAATTGGCGAATAAATTAAAAGCCCAGCTGTTTGTTTCTTTGCACTATAATGCGGCAGAATCTACGCGGGCACGAGGCATTGAAACGTTTACTTATACGTTTGCGTCGCATCCGTCTACGGATCGTACAAAGGCATTGGGTTCGGATGACTCGACGGAGATTAACAATAGGTTTGACGTTCAAAATACGTATTTGGCTTACTGTATTCAGAAAAGTGTGACCCTACGCCTGGGGAGCATCGATCGTGGTGTACGTCGAGCCCGATTCGGTGTTTTGAAACATGTCCAGTGTCCGGCCGTTCTAATCGAATGTGGGTTTCTGAGCAACGATGATGAGGCAAGGAGAATTGCGACGAATGCCTATCAAGAAAAACTCGTGAACAGTGTTGTTGAAGGGATACAACGTTACGTGCACAATACGACAATGCGTACGGCCGTTATGCAACCCACCCAGATTTTGAAGGATTTCCCAAACAAGAAATTAAGTTTACCCAAACGTCCTTTGTCGAAGTTGCAAAACAACCCGAACAAGCAGACTTTGCCAAAACACCCGCAATAACATATCCGCAGTCATTTGGCAGTCATTAAAGCGTTATGCGGATTTACGCTACCGGAAAAATGTGTCTTGAAAGTTGCGGCTTTATGAAAAAACTCGACTTAAATCCATAAGGTTGATAAGTTGATCGTCAGGACTACGATCGATGAATGTCAATGAACAGACCGAATTTAAAGCCTTATTAAAGGGGATTCACACGAACCCCCATCACTTTTTGGGGATACACCGCCAAGGGGCTCAATGTATCGTTCGTGGACTGTTTCGCAATGCGAAGGAATGTCGTTTGCGCGATCTCACGCAAAATAAGTTGATTGAAATGTTAAAGGTTTCCGATGAAGGATTGTTTACAACGTTCGTTTCCGGGATTATTTCGTATCAATTTGAAGTTATTTACGAAGACCATACAGCATATATAAAGGACCCTTATGCTTTTAAGCCCACTTTAACCGACGAAGATTTGTATTTATTTAACCAGGGGAATCATCATCGTGTGTACCGAAAATTAGGGGCTCATTGCATGTCGCACGAAGGTGTAGAAGGTTGCGCATTCGCCGTTTGGGCCCCCAATGCAAAGCGTGTGTCGGTGGTGGGAGATTTTAACCAATGGGACGGCCGCTACTACCCCATGCGTTGTTTAAAACATTCGGGGATCTGGGAAATTTTTATTCCCGATTTGCAGGCGGGTATGAAATATAAGTATGAAATTTATGATGCCAATCAACAATTGCAGCTAAAATCGGATCCTTACGGTTTATTGTTTGAGGGGGCTCCCAACAATGCTTCCATCATCGCGCGCGAAGATACTTTTAAATGGGAGGATGAACGGTGGCTCATGCAACGTGCTCAAAGTCATGGACAGGAAACGCCCATTACGGTATATGAGGTGCATTTAGGTTCATGGAAATATGCCATGGATGCGTGTGGACAAAAGAGGCCGCTGACGTATCGGGAATTGGCAGAGAATTTGGTCCCCTATGTCAAAGATCTTGGTTTTACGCACGTAGAATTTTTACCCATTGCCGAGCACCCTTTTTTAGGTTCTTGGGGATATCAGGTAACCGGATTTTTTGCACCTACTTCGCGTTACGGCTCACCGGAAGACTTTATGTATCTGATCGACACTTTTCATAAAAATGAGATAGGAGTCATCGTCGATTGGGTACCCGGACATTTTCCCAAAGATGCATTTGCGTTGGCTAAATTTGATGGGACGGCATTGTACGAACACGCAGATCCACGTCAAGGAGAACATCCCGATTGGGGGACACTTATTTTTAATTACGGTCGCCATGAAGTTCGCAATTTTTTACTGTGCAGTGCGCTTGCTTGGTTGGACCGATTTCATGTGGATGGACTCCGGGTGGATGCCGTTGCCTCCATGTTATATTTAGATTATTCGCGAAAAGAGGATGCGTGGATTCCAAATTGTTACGGTGGGAAAGAGAATACGGAAGCCATTGACTTTTTACGTTACGTCAACGATCTAGTTCACCAATATTATCCAGGGGTTTTAACCATTGCCGAAGAATCGACGTCATCGGGCCGAGTCTCGCATCCAACGCACGCATCCGGCTTGGGCTTTGATTTTAAGTGGAATATGGGTTGGATGCACGATGTCTTGAATTACTGCAAAAAAGATCCAATTCACAGAAAGTATCATCACAATGAAATGAGTTTTGGGATGTTGTACCAATATTCTGAAAATTTTATGATGGTATTTTCCCACGATGAGGTCGTGCACGGTAAAGGATCCATGGTCAATAAGATGGGTTCCTACTTCTTTGACGATAAAGTAAGCACTTTAAAAGCTCTTTACGCCTACATGTGGGGATGGCCGGGAAAGAAAACTTTGTTTATGGGTGATGAGATTGGGCAGGTGATCGAATGGGATTATTGCAAGGAACTTGATTGGTGTTTGTTACAATATCCCAATCATCGGGGCATCCGGCAACTTGTAAAAGATTTAAATGCTGCGTATAAACGGTATGCATTTTGGTCTCGGTGGGACCCACAAAGAGGTGGATTTGAATGGATTGATCCCGACGATTATCAAAACAGCGTATTTTCTTTTGTACGTCGTGACTTAAATTCGCATCAGACATTACTTTTTATTTCAAATTTTACACCCCTAGAACGTCCACATTACCGCTTAGGAGTACCTTTTGCAGGTATTTGGAAAGAAGTATTAAATACGGATGCAAGCTGTTATAACGGTAAAAATAGGGGCAATTTGGGTTCTTTGGTGACGCAAAACGTAGAACAGCATGGACGTCCTTATGCTTTAAACGTATACTTACCACCTCTGTCGACGCTTGTTTTTTCTTACGAGACGCCATAAAATGGTTTTTGAACGCCGTTGAAACGGGATGGTAGAAAAGAACCCCTTTACAACTTTTGGCAAATGACTTCCACGTATTCGCAAACCGTAGAAGTAACCATTGCTAACGTGCAAAATTGGCGCTGAGAAAGTTAATCACCATGCTTAGGTGTATGTCGGGAACAATTTCCGGTTGTACACACATAGAAGATGTCGTTCCCACGGTAAGTTTTGCGGGAGAAACGTAATCCTTGGCGCACAATTGAACATCGTAGGTCCCCGGTGGCAGTTGAGTTTCGTAAAGATACGGGAACCGTACGATGTAAAGGGAATGTTTTTTGAGGTATTTCAGCTGCCCCAGTCGATGATAAGATTTTCCAAGAAGGGAGTTTGCCAAACAAATTTGTCCCCTTTGTAGGGCATGACGAATACGTGTGCTGCAAATGCGTTCACCTTCATGGGTGCAGGGTTGCGTTACATTCAGGTATACGTTGTTCTCTTTTTGGCAAAGTGCTTCCAGCGTTGCAACGTCGCCTTGGCGTTGGTATCCGAAGTGAAAATCCTCTCCAACGTATACCGTGTGCAGATTGGGGAATATACGTTTTAGAAAGGAAAAAAAGCGATCCGGTTGAAATTGTGACCACGCCGATGTGAAATGTTTCACAAAGATGTGATCCACTTTTAATTCTTTCAGCAGTCGGTAACGCTGTTGGATGGGGTAAATCATTTTTGGAGCCCGAGGAAGCCCAAGCACTTTTTTTGGATGCGGATGAAAACTTAACACCCCTGACCAAGCATGGGTATTGCGGGCGTTTTCCACGGCTTTGCCAATGAGCGTTCGATGCCCCAAATGTACACCGTCAAAAATGCCAATGGCCAAATGTAATGCTTTCATGTATTTGGGGAGGCAAGACAAAAGTTTTTGTAGGGCAAAACATACGTTTGTAAATCTTCGAAAGATTTATTTTCTAGCGTTTTGAGTGCAATGGCTTGATCGACGGAAAAGGGTCCGTTTTGTACGCGTCTTAGCCCGGTTAAATGGGCACCACATCCCATTTTTCTTCCCAAATCGAATGCTAAAGACCGTACGTAGGTACCTTTCGAACATTGTAATTGGAAACGAATGGTCGTTTCCGCATACGAGATGCAGTGAAACTGGAATATCGTAATTAAGTGTGGGGCACGTTCGACTTCTTTACCTTTGCGAGCTAATTTATAGAGTGGCGTGCCATTTAATTTTTTTGCCGAAAACATAGGTGGTATTTGATACTGATCGCCCAGGAAACTGTCCATAGCTTTTACAACGTGCGACAATTGAATGCCTTCGGTGGAAGAACGCCTTGTGATTTCACCTTCGAGGTCATAGGTATTCGTTTCTACACCCAACTGGATGGTCCCTTCGTAGGTTTTATGGAGGCACATTAGGGATTGAAAGAGTTGCGTTGCTTGCCCCAGTAAAATGATTAAAAGGCCGGTAGCCGATGGGTCCAAAGTGCCCGCGTGACCGATTTTTGAGATGCGAAATTGTTTACGTAGGTATCGTATGACGTCGAATGAGGTCCAGTGGCATGGTTTATCGATGCATAAAATGCCGTCCAACGCATTTAAACAATTGGATTTAAGGCTCATGATTGTGCAATGAGACTTGCCAAGGCCTGGATCAATTGATGCCGATTAAATGTCCGAGAATCGCATTGAAATCCTGCGGCGCAAATGTGCCCAAATCCTCCGAATTGTCGGGCAACCTGATTGACGGCAAGGTGAGGTTCCTTTGAGCGCAAGCTCCCCTTAACGAAGTTTTCGTTGTATTCAATAAAGGCGGCAATTTTTACGTTTTGAATCGTCAGGGCGTGGGCAATGAATCCTTCTGTATCGCTATGCTGCGTGTTGGTTTTGACGTAATCATCCTGCGTTAACTCGATGCAGGCAATTTGTTCGTTGCAACATAATTGAATTCTCGATAAAAATAAACTGAGCAAGCGCATTTGTGGCAGTGTCTTTTGTTCGAAGAGAGCTTGGACAATTGTGTAGGGTTTCAAATGAGTACATTGCAGTAAATGTGCTGCACACGCAAACGTGTTTGCGCTTACATTGCTGTGAGAAAAATTTCCGGTATCGGTGATCAACCCTGCGTACAAGGCTTGGGCGGCAATCGGGTCAAAATTCCAGCACACCGCTTTAAACAAAGTAATTAGAATTTCGCATGTGGATGAAAAATCGTCCTGTACGTAATTATGTTTGGCAAAGTTTGGATTGTTGGGATGGTGATCAATGTTGAGAAAATAGGTGAGATTTTTAAACGATGCCGGCAACCGCGTTAAATCGGCGCAATCAAGGGCTATCAAAGCACCTGCCTTATCCTTCATGTCTTCCAGATAAATGCAGGGGGTATCTTTGATTAAAGTTTGTAAATTATGCGGTATATCGCGCGTTAAAACGCAAACAGCTTTGATCTTTAGGCTATTGAGGTAACGCGTGAATGCAATTTGTGAACCTACGGCGTCGCCATCGGGACGGACGTGCGTACAAACGTAATAGGGCATAGAAGATTGCAGTTTATCCGCAATGGTAGCTAAAAAAGGCATGCAGCCATTTATGCGTATTGTGGGTGAAAAAACAACGTTGTTTTTGATAAAAATCTGAAAACAGCCTACGTATTACGGGAATCCTGCAGGATCATTTCAATTTTTTACCGAAAAACGACGGTCGTCTGTTTTTCTGGAAGTATGTGAACTAATTGGCATGTAAGCTGCTTGGATAAAGGGAAGTTTTATGAGTATTGATTTAGATCTCGATTTTGATATTAGTCCTCTGTTGCAAGGACCAGATCCTGTACGACGTCTGGCTAGTGGAATCGATATATCTAATTACACTACAATCGCACACTACAAGGCCGCTTTTGAAGGTTTATTTAATCACTTTTACAGCCCCACCTTAACGAGATTGGTCCAAGAATTTAATTCCATTCTGAGTTTAGGGGAAAGTGCGCCGACTTCTTATGGGTTTACCCCTACTACTTTATCACTGTCTGCAAGTTCAATTTTACAAGGAAACAAGCTTAATAATATAAACTGTAAAGAAGGAGAATATGCGTATCAATATTATGTTGAATGTATTGTCCTCAAATTAAATGAACTCCAGGACTGCATGCGTTATGCAAATCAGGATTTGGATACACTCGAACAACTTGAGCAAAGTGACAGTGTTACGATGGAGGATGCGCAGACTGCAATTGATCGATTGAAAATGCTTGATGCGCTCGCTTTTGAACTCATAGGGGATTTTGGCAGTCATTTTGTATTCAAAACAGACTCGAGAAAAGGAGAATACGCAGAATATTGGGATGAAGAATTTATACCATATTTTAGTCAGGGCGATACGGCCACTCCCACATCTAAGATAGGAACACTTTCTGCCTATCCTGATCTAGAGGCCTTGCGACAATTAAAAGTTCAATCCCTCGTATACGATACCACAAGTGATACTTGGAGTACGGTTGAGAAGGAGTTGACTTCCTTTAACGAACTAACCTTGCTCGACAAGTTAAAGTATATATGCATCTATTATAAACTTGATTTGAGTTCGAGTGGAGGGGAAAGTAGGATCATTTTCCCTGATGATGCAATGGTTGGGTTCCCATGCGTACCGAATGTGGTCAGTACGAGTGCCATCGAAGATACAAAAGAATTGGGAGCCCTCGAATTATTTTATGTTGGTTATCTCATCGATCGTGACGGCCCCGTCAATGCTTTATCGTCATTTTTGGCAGTAAAAACTCAGGCTTTGAGGACAAATGTTTCCATTATGATGAATAGAATTACTGCCCTAAAACAATATGTGTCCTTCATGCGTCGTGCTTTGGAATTATTAAATACCAGTCAAGCTAGTGGGGAAAATCGAATACCCGATGCGGCCTATTGGGCACTTACCTATGTTGGTGGGAGTATAATACGTAGTTTAATGGAATTGAGAGACTCTCGAGGGAATTATTTGAAGGATCGTCAGGGTAAAGAAATCAGAGATCCTTTTATGGTTATTCAATGTAGAGATATTTCAACCGATGATGGCTACCATTTCACAAGCACCAACAGATATTTATTGGTTAAAGCCACCGAGGACGGCCTCAAGGCTTTGTTGGGTGATGGCATCGTAGGCTCCGGCAACGATGCAAATTCTAATGGGAAAAGTTGGGGGTTTGATAGAACATTCCTAAATGTTGCAGGTGCCGGGAAGCTGGATGGGCTTATTACAAGTGATAATCGGACTGTGCCGTTTTCACTTCATAACTTTCCAGCGGAGTTAACCATGGATAGGGATGGTAAAAAAATTCTTGTAGATACGCTTTTACCGACTGCTTTGGATAATACTCCATATCCGCTTTACGATCAATTTACGTGGGCTGAGGATTTGCCGGAGCGTTATGGGTTATTTCAGTACACTACGGATGGGAACATCTATCTTGCACAATTTGATGATCAGGAACAATCCAAGCAGTGGTTGCCCAAAGAGATACAGTGGTACCCCATGAACGCCAAACCACTAGGCTACACAAGTAGTCATGTGTACTGGAGAAATAGGCAGCAGCGTCCTGGCAATTGGCCAGAGCTTGTAAAGTCGTGGACTACAACGATGGATACGATTGTTGAAAATCTCAAAAGCTGTATCGAGGGGATTAATAACGAAATTTCTTCCATGCGTAGTAAAATCGATACGCTTGATTCTGCCAGTGCAACGTTCAGAAAACGCGTTACCGGCATTTATCGTACCATTATAGGCAACATAGGATAACATTTTACACAAAAAAGGAAAAAATATGATAGATATATCCATCGCGGAAAAAATGAAAGAAGAAATAGTAGCTTTTATGGGTCCAGAAGCTGAAAATGTGGATCCAGAAATGATACAATTAAGCTTAGAATTGGGAAATAAATTGGCTAAAGGTGAAATACGCCTGGCAGATGCTTTCAACATTCCCAAGGAGAAATTGAACATTATGTATGCCATTGCCTACGATCTATACAATAATAATAAATATGAAAAAGCGGTAGGCATATTTAGCGTGTTGTGCCTTTATGATCCACTGAATATAGATTATTGGCAAGGTTTGGGGGCGACGTACAAGCTGTTGAAACAATACGATCTTGCCGCTGCAGCGTATAGTACATTGATACAATTGAGAAGCACGCAAATGTCGTATTATTTGGATCTTGCAGAATGTTTGCTGCAGACGAAGAAAATCGAAGAAGCTAAAAAATGCCTGCAGGGCGTTCTTTCCATCGGAGAATCCGACGATCTCAAAAACCGTGGTAATAATTGCGAAGCACACGTCCAAAGAGCAAAAGCTTTATTAAATCTACTGGAAAAGAAATCAAAGTAACCTCTTAACATTGTATTTTTATGACTGAGATACCATCCGGATTACCACCAGCCACCACAGGAACTCCCCCCGGAACTCCTGAAGGAACTCCCGAAACATCAAATTCACTATTTACATCTTTCTTTTCGGCCTTCGGTGGAAACACCATAGAAAGCCAACCTCCAAACGTTTTGGATATATTGAATGAGGTACTCGCTGCCCAAAATAAACCTGCGTTGACAAATCCTCAGCAAAATCTAGAAAACGTCTTAGCAGCCTATCCGCAAACTAGTCAAGAAATCCTAGATAACATTCAGCGATTAAAGGATTCGGGGATTTTTGATGGTAGCCATTTAGACATTTCTAAATTGGATTCGGATGGAATGACATTGCTTTGCATGTTATTTACGCAGCAATCTAAATCGGAGCTAATCAAGTCACTCAAAAGCGCTTTAGAAAATAAAACGGCTGAGAGAAACAAGCTTCAAAATGACTACCTGGCAGACCAACAGAAAGTCCTCGATGATCTGATAGCAATGGAGAAAGCGATCGAAGAGCAAAAGAAAAAAGCTCTTTGGAAGGCTATCTTTGGCGTAGTCGCCGCCGTTATTTCGGTGGTAGTTGCCGTAGCCGTAACGGTAGCGACTTGTGGAGCAGCAGCACCTGTTGCAGCGTTGGCGATTGCCGCATGTGTTTGTTCGGTCACGGGGGCCGTTTGTGGATTGGCTGCGGCATCCTGTACTCTGGCGGCTTGTACGACGGATGATCCGGAAGTACAAAAAAAATTAGGTCAAGCGGCCCTGGGGCTCGGTATTGCATCGGCAGTTTTTGGAATTGCCGGAGCGATCTGTGGAGGTGTTAATAGTTTTAAAAGTGTCGCTGATGCTGCCAAAGGTGCCGCTGATACTGCCAACGCTGCCAAAACTGCCACCGATGCTGCTAACAATCTTAAACATATTGCAGAGTTAGTTAAACAAGGTGGACGGATAGCAGGTGGTTTAGTGACGATAAGTCAAGGGGTATTTGGAGTTATAGGCGGTGTTGATGCCTTAAAGTTAGCGGAAACGATAAAGTCAATGAATGAAAAGGAAATACAAATGACAAAACTGGGCGCCGAAATTGAATTCTTAACCAAATTGATCGACTTGTTAACGGAGTCTACACAAGAATTTCTAGAGTTGTTCTTAACGGCAGAAGAGGCGGCGGCAGCGGAACTAGCACGTCAGGCCGATGCCGAATCAGAACTTGCAAATCAGGTGCCCCATTCGGCTTAATGTAAAATAATGCCATGGACTTCATTCATATGAAGTCCATGGTCTGTTTAACCCATATGCACACCTTGCGTCATCTGTTTTGTGCCATTCCAATACGGTAGTCGCATAACTTAACAGAGGGCCACGTGTTTAAACCTATTAATGAGAGACATGGGAAAAAACTTACTTACCTCGGCCCCAGAGACTCCATTGTATTCTTTGAATCCAAAAAATCCTGTAGAATGATACTGGCTGCACGTGAGTCAACAATCCCTGAACGCTTTTGGCGTTTTTCCTTCTTAATCGACACTTTTTTTAAACCAACGAGGCATTGCGCCGTGTAGGTCGAAAGACGTTCGTCGACAAAATAAATCGGCAAGCTAAAATGTTGACGCAATAACACCGAAAATCGTTCGACTTCCCTGACACGCATACCCGCTTGACCGTTCATGTGTAAGGGTAAACCTATAACAAAAGCATCGCACCCTTTTTCATCCATAATACGCCTCAATTGCTCAAACACTTGACCTAAAGATGCATAATCCGTAATGGCTTGAAGGGGTACCGCTACACCCAAATCTAATGTCCCCCAACTCAATCCTATGCATTTGGATCCATAGTCAATACCTATAAAAGCGATCATGCTGCCGTTGGCATATTTCAGGCTGTCTACCCCACGTTATTAACCTTCATCCACATTCACACCACAACACTTTTTAAACTTTTTCCCACTGCCACACGGACAAAGATCATTGCGTCCAACTTTGGGTAATACCCGCTTCATGGGTTTCGGAAGATCCATATCATCTTTGCGTATTGCTGGATCTTGAGTGCCGCTTAGATGAATGTTGCGATGGATCGTTTGCAAAGTTTTTTGCAAATTTTCAGCGCGCGTGGATGCCCGAAACAACTGAAAACAAGTTGCCTGTCGAATATTGGAAATCATCAATTCAAAATAGTGATACGCTTCGTTTTTATATTCAATGAGTGGATCTTTTTGACCGTATCCCCGTAAATTGACGCTTTGACGCAAATCTTCCATTTCCGTCAACTGATCTTGCCAGTTTTTATCGATGGCGCTCACCAAAACCCAACGCTCCAATTGCCTGGATGATATTTCACCTTCGATTTCCTGTTTTGCCGCATAATTATTTTTCAACGTATCGATAATGTTTTGCCGCAGCGCCGCTTTTGTTTTGTCAACACACATTTCTTCGGTTAAGAAAATCGGAAATTGCAAATTGAGCCAGCTGAGAAAATTGCGTAAAACCTCCGTACGTTTGATCGATTCTTCCTCAAAAACACCCAAACGGTGATCGATTTCATCTTCCACCAGTTCCCAAATGAGCAGTAAAGGTTGTTCGGCAGAAAGCGCCTCGTTGCGCAATCCATAAATGATCTCCCGTTGACGATTCAAAACATCATCGTACTGCAGCAAACGTTTGCGAATGGTGTAATTGTGTTGTTCAACCTTCTTTTGCGCAGATTGAATGGAGCGATTTAGGAACGAATGGGTGAGTTCCTCATCCTCGCTCATCGATTTTTCTAAAAATGCGCCAATGGGACCTGCGTTGGCAAATAACCGCATTAAATCATCTTCCAGAGAAACAAAAAATTTAGAACGCCCCGGATCTCCTTGACGCGAACAACGTCCCCTCAATTGTCGATCGATGCGCCTCGATTCATGCCGTTCCGTCCCCAAAACAAACAATCCGCCCAAAGCACTCACACCTTCTCCCAATTTAATATCCGTACCGCGTCCAGCCATATTGGTGGCAATGGTAACCGCATTGCGTTGTCCGGCATATTCAATGATTTCTGCCTCCTGCTGATGATACTTTGCATTCAGAACATTATGGGGAATGTGTAAATGTTTGAGCATTTTGCTCAAAACTTCAGAAGCTTCCACGGAAGCAGTCCCCACTAATATGGGCTGTCCCTTGCCGTAAGCTTCTTCAATATCCTTGAGGACAGCTCGATATTTAGCGCGACGCGTCTTATAAATGACATCGTTGTCGTCGTGACGAATGCACGGGCGATGCGTCGGTATCGACATGACTTTTAATTTGTAAATATCGAAAAATTCCTGCGCTTCCGTTTCGGCGGTTCCGGTCATCCCCGCCAATTTTTCGTACATCCGAAAATAATTTTGCAAAGTGATCGTTGCGTAGGTTTTGGACTCTTTTTCCAGGTGAACGCCTTCCTTAGCTTCAATGGCTTGGTGCAACCCTTCACTCCAACGACGTCCGGGCATGGCGCGTCCCGTATTCTCATCAATAATAACCACCTTGCCATCCATAACAACGTATTGATCATCTTTTTCGTACAATGTATAAGCACGTAACAACTGGCTTAAACAGTGGATGATTTCACTGCGCTTCGAAAAAACATTTTCCGCCTCTTGCCGCAACCCTTGTTTTTGTACATCCGTTGTGTCTTTACGGGCATCAATTTCACTAAAAATGGCAGGTAAATCGGGTAAAGTAAAGGCATTGGGATCATTGGGCTGCAGCGTATTACGCCCTTTTTCGGTCAAATCCGCTTGCTGATTTCTTTCGTCAATCGTATAGTACAAGTTTTCCTTTAATTTATAGGCACGATCACGATTGAAGTCGGCAGTCATTTGCGTTTCAAATTTGTCAAACGCCCTTCGAATTTTCCCACTTTCCAATAAATGCAACAATTGTCGGTTTTTGGGACTTCCCGCTTTGACTTGGTAAAGCTTTTCCAAAGCCAATTCAAAATCAGGGTCTTTATCCGAAACTTCCAATTTCGGTTTGGCTTCTTCTATTAAGTCCGCACACAGATCATTTTGCAGACGAAATAAACGCTGAACTCCAGGTTTTAACTTTAAAAAGGCTTCTTCACTGGACTCTTCGTCGGAAATTCCAGAAATAATAAGAGGGGTACGCGCCTCATCGATAAGGATGGAATCCACTTCGTCAACAATACAAAAATAGTGTTTCCGCTGCACCTGATCTTCGGCCCGAAACGCCATACCATTATCCCGGAGGTAATCGAAACCAAACTCGGATGCCGTACCGTAGGTGATGTCTTTTCGGTACGCTTCCGCACGTTCCGCAGGCGCCATATCGTGTTGAATGCACCCTACGCTGATTCCCAGATATTCGAATAAAATGCCCATCCATTCGGCATCACGCCTGGCCAAGTAATCGTTGACGGTAACCAACTGGCAATTTTTTCCCGTTAGGGCATTTAGGTAAAGCGGTAACGTAGCCACCAAAGTTTTACCTTCACCGGTAGCCATTTCTGCAATATACCCTCGATGCAGGGCGATGCCACCGATGAGTTGGACATCGTAATGGACCATGTTCCACGTTAAGTTATGATCGCACACCGTAAACTGTTTTCCCAGCAGTCGACGCGCCGCATTTTTAACGGTGGCAAACGTTTCCGGCAATAATTGATCCAGACTTTCCCCATCCTTGTAACGTATTTTAAACCGTTCTGTGGCAGATTTTAGGACTTCTTCCGGTAATTTTTGATATTGTTCTTCGAACGTATTAATCTTTTTTACAATGGGATCACATTCCTTCCAAAATTTACGATAATGCCTTCCCGCAAAACACTTAAAAAGTTGATTTAACATACGTTCTAATTTAAAATGCACAATCTACAAGTATTTGGGGAAAAATCCATCTTTTTTAAGAACTTTATGCATACACCTGCGGCAACTATTGAAAAATGCTTAAAACGACTTGTTTTGAAAAAATTCTATTGTAGTATTCATCTATAAGTTGGTTATGATCACCAAAATGGCTTTACGAAATAAAAAAATCCTCTATTTTTACACTCTAACGAATGATTGCGTTTGAAAAAATGGAAATTTTAAAATATTTATTTATCCACAAATTTGTTGCGTACTTTTCTGCTTAAATTGCAATTTCACCGTCGAAATTTATGTTACAGTTTATCCGACTATTCGTTTCCCCCATTTTGAGCTATTTTATTTTTATGACGGGCAGTAGCTTGCTTTTAACCGTCTTAACGCTTGTATTTCACGATCGTCATATCTCCGTTTATTGGACTGCCGGACTGACATGTGCCTACTATGCAGGCTACGTCATAAGTGCCATTCACGTGGAAAAATTCATTGTTCGGGTTGGATTTATTAGAGCGCACACAACGTTTGCGGCTTTGGCTACCTTATCTACCCTGTTGCACGTATTTTGGTTCAATCCGTTTTTGTGGCTTCTGTGGCGTTTTACGTACGGTGTCGGTTTAGCAGGCCTATGTTTGGTAACGCAAAATTGGTTTCTACACTCCGATAGCACAGGGCATTTGCGAGGTCGCATGCTGGCCATTTACATGATCACGATGTACGCATCCCAATCATTTGGGCAATACCTTTTGCGCTTTGTGGAAATACACACGCTGACATCCTTCTGTATCGTCGCTTTCTGCACTTCACTCTGCGTCATTCCCGTCAGCATGACCAAAACAACTGCGCCTGCCTGTGCGCACTACACTATTTTTGGCCTTAAAAAAGTCTTTGAAATTTCACCTTCAGGGACCTTTGGCGGCCTTTGTTCAGGAGTGTTGTTGGGGTGCATTTACGGTATGTATCCCAACGCATTAAAATCCTGGCAACACTCCCTAAATGAAATTTCGACTTTTATGACCATGGTTATCATCGGCGGTATGTTACTGCAGTATCCCATCGGCAAACTGGCGGATTACTACGAACGTAGATGCGTTCTGATGGCGCTTGTGGTTGCTTGTTTAGCATGTACCCTGCTCGCGTTCATTGCACATCAGCTGGGCTGTCGCAATATTTTCCTCCTATTAACACTTTTGTGGGGAGGACTCACGTTTACAATTTACCCGGTTAGTCTCAATTTAACGTGCGATTTGGTGCAACCCAACGACCTCTTGTCGACGACGGGAGGCCTTATGGTGGCATACAGCGTGGGAGCCAGCGTCGGGCCTTTCTTGGGAGCTGGTTTCATGCATTTGTTGGGACCGCAGGGGTTTTACGTTCTATTTATGTTGATTCTTATTACGCTGGGATGTTTCGTATTCTACCGCACACATCAGCGCGTTGGCTTGCCGGTACAGCATCAAAAAGCGTTTACTTGGCTTCCGGCGGGCGCAGCCCTAACCATTTCACGTATCTTTGCACGCATTAAATATAAAAAGCATACCGGAAAAGCTATCATCCGGGCTTCGGATGAACAAAAAAATACCTAGCAATACGATTGTAACTCCGTTGTTTTTTCCCATTGTCACAAAATTGTGCAACGCTTTAAGTGTATCGTTCAACGGTTATGCGTTTGATCCCCATCAACGCCAAGCTGGTTACGAAGCATAGAATGTAAAATACGCATTGGTAGGAATAGAGGGATTTCAGGTGGCTGAAAAATAAAGGCCCCAAAGAACTTCCGAGGCAAACAAAGGCACTGACAAAACCGTTGATGGTACCAATATTTCGGGTTCCAAAGACGTAGGGCCATGTCATATACATGAGCGAGTGATTCATTCCCCAAGAAAAACCGCAAACCACAATGAATGCATACCGAGATAATTGGTGAGACAGAAACAGTACGGAAACACCGCACAATAGATTACTGAGGCAGAAGCATGCGAACAATTGTTTTGGACCCCATCGGTCGAAAAAATCACTTGCTACGAAACTTATAATAATGCTCAAGGCAGAAATTCCCATAATACTTTTCAAAATGATTTCGGGATTGACTTTTAATGCTTTGCAAATGGGAACCAAATGGAAAGCCAAGCCTGTGTTTTGCAGCGCTTGCAAAAACAAGATGGCCGTAAAAATCCAGAATGCATACGTTTTTAAAAAGTTAAAATTCCTACCCTCTGCAGGGCACAGGTGCTGTTTGGGCATTGGGATGTGTTTTTTCTTTATAAAAAGGCAAAAGGGTAACAGGAAAAGAATAAAGCAGCCCCCCTGAACCATCCACAATGCCTGCCACGTATAGTATTGGTTCAATTTGTAAACAATCCAGGGAATTGCGGAGGCAATAACCGCCAGAATCAAGCAAGCCAGCGAGGTGGCCCACTTGCGCTGTTTGTCAAACCAAATGGCCACCATGGCGCGATCTAAAACTTCAAATCCACGTATGCAGGTACGTATACCAGAAAATCCCATCCATAATATCCAAGGATAGGAGACGCCTAAAAAAATTGCGACTTCCCTGCAATAGCCGAGAATGATAAATAATGTTCCGAAGGTAACCACCAAAAGACTACTGAACAAACATCCCGGTAACCCGTCGAACAATTTGCCTATGCAAGGTAATAGTAACCCGGCTGTTAAATTGGCCAGCGTGTAGGCAGCGCTGATGGTATTTTGAGAGACTTGTAAATCTTTTCCAAGTTGTTCCAAGAATGGACTAAAAGCTGAAGTTCTTCCCAAAGAGCTTAAGGCTTCCATGAGGGTAACGATAACTAATAGAACCCATCCGTAGTATGACTTAACCAACATGATTCGAAAAATAAGCGTTTTTGCCTCGGTGACAACGACAAAGCAATCCCTTGTCACGAAGCGCAAAGAAAGTGTGCAAAAAATTTTGACAGCATGACGCTTATTACCTCTAATGGAAGTGTACATTAATTTTTAGTATCCCGTTACGAACCTAAGATACATGAATCCAGTTCCATTGTATAAAAAATCTAATACAAAGTTTCTTTATAAAAAGAATTTTTCCAATTTGCCTCGAAAAAATAAGCAAATTCGGGCGCGGGAAGTGAGGGTGATTGGGGTTGATGGAAAGCAAGTGGGTGTTCTATCCGTACAGGAGGCGCTTACGTTGGCGCAAAATTGTGGTTTGGATTTGGTCGAAATTTCTCCCAAGGCGCAACCTCCCGTGTGTAAAATATTAGACTTTGGTAAGTACATGTACGAGGAGAGCAAAAAAAATAAATCCCAAAAAGCAACGGCGACCAAACTAAAGGAAATTAAGTTAGGCGTGAGTATAGAATTAAATGATTACCAAACAAAATTAAGGCAGGCGGAAAATTTTTTATTTAAAGGCAATAAAGTTAAATTATACATCAATCTCAAGGGACGTCAAATGGGAAATCCTCAGATTGGAATTGAAGTGGTAGAGCGCATGGTAGAAGATTTAAAGCAAATAGGAACTGCCGATGCTGCCGTAGTTCGCAGTGGCCGAAACATTTTTGTTTTAATGACGCCTTTGCCGACGGCCAAACGTACTTTGATCCATAATCGAAAAGACGAAATTGCGGGAACCCAAACTGGGCCCCATGAGTAATACGTTAACTTTCTTGTTCCACAAAAAGTAGGCGTCCGCAGTTTTCACAGCATTGGGGATGTGCATTGAGTTTTGCTTTCGCGACAGTGTCGGTGGAAACACTTAAGTGGCAACCGGAACACTGATTGCCCTTGATAATGGGGACAACAATGGGAAATGTTTTTTCGCAACGACGTAGAACGGTGTAAACTTCGTAAAAGGGGCCCCGTAGGTGGGTTTCGAAATTGCTTACGTTGGCGCATTGCTGTGCGTAAGTTGTTTGTAAACTTTGTTTTTCGGACTGTAATTGTTTTTCACGCAGTTGCAATTGTTCAAGATCGCGTTGTGTGGCGCCAATCCATTCCGCATAAGCCTTTTTGTCGGCTTCGAAATGATCTAAATCCGTAAGCATTTGATTTTCTAGGTCTTCGATTTTACGCGTTAAATCGGCATTGGCATTTTCCAATGCTTGATATTCCTCCATTTTTTTGGTGGAAAGTTGTCTTGTTTTTTGTTTTGCGAGCGTTGCTTCTAGGGCTTGAAGCTGGGACGTATTGCTGTGATACTGCACCTCTTGCCGTTGTATGGATTGTTGTTTTTGCGTTAAATGTGTTTCCAATTGGGAAGCTTTTTCCCGTATGCGTTCAATCTCCGCATGGATATTTTCAATCCGTTTTTTTGCATCTAACGCTATTTGGTCTAGAGATTGTAATTTTAATAACTGTTGTAAAGGTAAGTTCACGTAATCATCTAAAGTGAAGCTGGGAAAATTGTAAAAGAAAATCGATGTATTTTACCGTAAACATCACGGATTGGCTTGGAATTTGCTTACCTTAAGTGGTGAATATGAATTTGTACGACGCATATAAAGAACCTGGAGAATCCGCAATGGAGGAGCTAAAAAAGCTCGATGAGCGGTTAAAACTTTTGCAAAGAAGGTTTGCAAACTCTAAGACGGAAAATGTGCAAGATAGCCTGTTTACACCTGACAATTTGAGAAGTACGATAGGTTTATTGAAAACCATCAATCCCAGTGAAAAGAACATGGTCCGAACATTGGAAACGTTAATTCCTTTGGCAGAAAAATCGAATGAAACATTAGCTCCTTTGGATTCTAAAAAAAGTACAGCAACGAATACTTCAGAAGCCGTTTGTACGCCTTTTACGAAACAATTGAAGTGTAAGTTGCCGCAAAATAGGTTAATTTAGTTATGTCATTTAACAGCTTAAGTTCCATTACTTACACCTATCCTGTTCCTCTTAATGCGACCACCCACGAGCCCATTGTCGCCGGGACTACAAATTTGCAGGCAATTTGTAGTGGTTATAAAAACTTATTTCAGAGCCAATATACGACCATAGCGAATAACCTCTTACGAGCATTACAAGAGATTGTAGGAGGAAGTAGTGCATTGTCGATCTCGATGACGGATGGATGCGATGTAACAATACCTTCAACGTGGCCCAATACAGGGTTAGGTACTACCGTTAGTCAAGAAGGCAACAAAGCATATGTGCATTATTTGAAGGATATTGTGAACGACTTAAGGGCTTTTTGTAGACATATTGAAACTGCAGGTAATGTTTTACAACAACTCGACAATCTAACTGGTACCGCCGAACAAGCACATGTATGGTTGGATACACTGCAATCTACCGATCAATTGTGTTGGGAAGTGGCTAAAAAGTATAGTGGACATTTCAAACTCGACATGGAGAGTGATACTTGGGTAGAGGTATTTGATGCTGTGAGTTTCTCCAGTCCTTATGCCGTAAGTTCCCAGTTGACAAAGTCTTTTACTACCTTGGACGATTTGAGAAATGTAACCGTGGATTGTATCCAATCTACGGGCCCCCAAAAAAAAGGCATCAATACGTTCAATGAACTGAGCAAGCTGGATAAATTAAAGTTTATTAGACTGTACTATAATCTCATATTAAACAATAACAAACTGCAAACTGTTTTTCCGAATGACTTGAAGACCGGTTATCCGTGTTTACCAAACATAGCTAGTACAAAGGGTACCGAAGATGCAAAGGAATTGGGGGCACTGGAGTTATTTTATATAGGCTATCTCATCGATCGCGATGGACCCATTAATGCCTTGTCTTCATTTTTGGAACTTAAGACACAAGCTTTACGACAAAATATATCGCTCATGATGGCCCACATCGAGGCACTGAATCAATGTTTGACATTTATTAACCGAGCACTCGATTTATTGAATTCAAGTCAACGAAATGGGGAAAAAACGCGTCGTATTCCGGATGCTGCTTACGTTGCTTTGACGCTTCTTTGTGGAGGTACGTTACGTGGATTAAAAAAGTTAACCATTACGGGTGCTCAAGGTTCAGCAAAAGAAGAACGCTATTTGGTATTGCAATGTAATGCTGAAGTGACTGATGATGGGTACGAGTTAACCAAAACTGGGAAGTACTTGCTTGTCAAAGCCAATGAGGAAGGATTAGAGGCCCTATTGGGAACCACGGTTTCGGGCGATGGGAATGCCGCTAATTCCAATGGACAGAACTATGCCATAGATAGTTTTACATTTACAGACAGGAGCTTAAGCCTCGGCACTAGTGTTTCTGGTATCCCTGAAGCAGGTGCAGCTACAATATATAAGGGATATTCTTGCACGGCTGGTGGTCAAACGGTTGATTGCAGAAATATGTCCAATAACGCGATTTTATTGGCTAGCTTTAGTTCTTATAACGGTACTGCTGTGAAACAGTGGTTGCCTACAGCGGTAGAGGTAGATAAGGTTTTAGCTTCCAGTGTTTTGGGCAGAGACAATGGCAAGTGGACAAATAAAGATGAGGTCACCAACACCATGATCACTTCTTGGACAACGGCATTTACCAATAAAACACAATACATCAACACGGCCATTGAGAGCATAAATAATGAGATAGGCATCATGCGAACCAAAATAGATACATTTGATTCCGCAGCTTCCACGTTCCGTAATAATGCGAGTGACACGTACAAAAATATCTTAGGTCGGATAGGATAAAAATGGGTCGGATCCTATAGGGCTGCTTTGCGGGAGGCTATGGGTATCCATATGAGCATGTTAAGAGCGATGATATAATTGTTTGCGATCGTGTAACTGTTGTTAAAATAAGCTAACGTGCTATACAAATAGGGACCTATGGCGCTGCACAGGTTGGTCCATCCGATCAGCGTTGCAAAACCCAACGGCATTTGCTCTTTCGACAATAATAATGCCGGCAGACTGTAGGATAGCACATGGTTAAAACTCCAACCCAGCGCGCACAGTATGACAATGGCACAACGACCCGATAAGGATGAGAAATATAACATGCTCGTGCTGCATAAAATGAGTATCACCGAAAGTACATGAATGGCCGTAAACTTAATTGTATGCGTTATCCATGAGCCTATGGGGTTAAACACGAGTTCCAAGATAGCGATGGGCAAAAATAATTTATAAATATCCGCCAAAGGAATATTTTTTTCGATGGCAAAGTCGGACCAATGAAATGCAATGGCAGTCGCTTGAAGATTGTGCAACGCAATGATTGCAAGCCCCCATTTGAACTGACTTGGGAAATTTTTTAATCCCCAGGCACACCTGCACACGGATTTTACGCTGTAGGATAACATTGAAGGCAATTTTCGAGGTACGCACAAGGCAATGAGGATGAGACCAATAACTTCGACTCCCCATACCCAGTGCCATTGATAAAATGCGTTGTGATGCGCCAGCAGGTAAGTAACAACCCCGGCGCATAAGACGAGAAACGTCGTATGCAAAGAGGCCATCCATGAACATATCTTCGCATCGTACAAGGTAGCCGTAAATGTCCGGATACACAGAGGCAGTCGCCCTTGGCCACACAGGCGAATCCCTGTAAAAATGCCACAGAGTATTAAAAATGTTAACGGGAGGGAACAGGGGCGCACCGTGATGGCGATGAGACATACAAGACAACCCGCAAGCAAGCAATAGGTGTGTTGAAAAATCTTACGCAAAGATAGTTGTTTGCCCCAGGTGCACACCGCGTAGGGTACCAGTAAACTCGCCAACAACGTTCCGATTGAGTAAGCTAACGATATCTGCATATCGTTTAAATGCGTCTTTGCCTGTAAATAAGGTTTGAAGCATGAAATAAGCGGCGTGCGTCCCAGAATGGAAGGACACAAAAGTAAAGTGCTAATGCATGAAAACTTTAGCAAACTAAACTTTGAACCCAGATAACTTTTATCATCGTCCATGGTCGTCATTAACGTCTCAAAACCGTTGCAAGTCAAGAGTTATCGTTTTTACCTCATCGCACAACGGCTACATTCGCAAACTACATGCAACTTCCGCGGCATTGGGTCCTTTAAATAGCTTTGTATACACAGAAGTACTGATGAAGCAAGCATATTTGGTATTAATATTGCTAACAGTACAAGCATGAAAACTTTATATCGCATTATCGTAATCAATGTCGCATGCTTTTGTTTAAAGAGTGTTTGCTGGGGAAACAAAAGTCATTATCGGGTAGTCGACGATTATCCATCCAGCGACCATATCAGGTTGCTCTATCAAATAAAAACCATTGATGGCATGTTCCATTGGAATATACAACATCGGCATTACGTCCTAACACCCATCGGAGAGCCTATTTATCGGTCCATACAAGATTTGGCAAGCGAATGCATTGGGGGATTACCTCGTGTCGAAAAACCCACTTGTGATGATCAGCGGTCCTTGGCCGTTAACGCGTTTTTGCGAAAGTACATTGCATTGCGTCATTCTAGAGATCACGTAGGGGTTTTTCTCGATTTCCTTGCCCGTCGACAATCGCTCACTTCTTTGGTCCCCCTCCCTGAAATGATCATACCTGTGGAGGATATCATTGAACAAGATTTTAACCACAAACCATTTGCACAAATTTTTGGAGAATGCATGCGAACACCTTCCATGGGTATGATAATGCGTGGACCCGAGTACTGTGAAAAACGCATACGCGGAGGAGAAAATTGTGACATCCCGGAACTAGATCGGGACATTATTGCGAAAGTACTCAATGAACCGAGCAACGATAAAACGGTGCTGTTTGTGGGATTCGATCAAACGTTACCCACGGAAGGTGGAAACATTTATGCTCATACTCCCGGTTATACACGGTCATTGTTCTTGAGTGCTTGGGGAGACCACCTCTCAAGCGATCATAATCAAATAAAAACTTGTTTTTGCCAAATGCCACGGTTATTGGAAGTGTTCCCTGACATGTGCAATGCATTTGACTACATCATCGTTGGCGGCCAGACGCGCGAATACGTTTATCCGGAAGCTTGGGTTGCATTTGGGCGTATGCTGAAACCTGGAGGTCGTTTGGTATACCCGGCCTACGGTTCATCACCGCACCATGACCAACTTTTTAGTTCATTTTTAAACCGAACATTGATGGAAAGCATCGCCGAAGAGGGCTTTAATTTCGCGTTGTACAAGTGCGATCATGCATCTGAACCCATTTACCAAACAATTCAAACACTGGCAAGCTTTAATGATGAACCCACTTATGGTAGTTTCTGCTACGCGCAAGGTGGAGCGTTGTTTTGGCATAAAAAAATTGCACTCGCGCGTGAGTAAATCAAAAAAAACTTTTACTGTGTTTAAACACGGGAACATTCATGCCGGTGCATCCTTCCTATCTACCACATAGGGCCCCTGTTGCCGCATCTTATGGCTTGCCCAAAAAAGCTTGCAGAAAAGTTGCCAGGCGAGACTTTAACTGACTGCGAGATACAATTTGATCAATCAGTCCGTGTTGCAGCAAAAATTCAGCCGTTTGGAAACCTTCGGGCAACGCCTGCTGCGTCGTATCCTTGATGACCCGAGGGCCCGCAAATCCGATGAGTGCACCCGGCTCCGCAAGAATTAAATCCCCCAGGGAGGCAAAACTCGCCATAACGCCCGCCATCGTTGGATTTGTCAAGACGGAAATAAATGGCAGGCGCGCCTGCGACAATTTAGCCAAGGCGGCACTCGTTTTCGCCATCTGCATAAGACTTAAAATACCTTCATACATGCGTGCTCCTCCCGACGCGGAAATGATGATGACGGGACATTTTTTCTCCATGCCCCTCTCGATGCAACGGGTAATTTTTTCACCCACCACCGATCCCATGCTGCCACCTAAAAAACGAAAATCCATAACCACCATGGAAATAAGATAACCTTCCAATCGACCCATGCCGCAAACCACCGCATCCGTAAGTCCCGTCTTTTTCTGATGTTGTGAAATTTTCCCGGGATACGATTCGGGCCCTTCAAATTTAAGAGGATCGGATGCATGCAATTGCGCATCTTTTTCTTCAAAGCTTCCCGCATCCATGAGCAGACGAATGCGTTCCGGAGCCGATAATGGAAAATGATAACCACTTTTGGGAACAACCATCCAATTTTCCCGGAGGGTTTTGTTGTAAACAATTTCTCCCGTAACCGGACATTTCGTCCAAACATCTTTGGGAATGTCGTTTTTTCGAACGGTGACCGTGGAATATTTTGGCTTACCAAATAAAGACATATCTCATTCCTTTCTTCATATTATCCGTGTGCCAGCGTAAATATACTTATGCGTTGCGCACCTCCTTTTTGCAAGGTACCTGCACAGGCATTCAAAGTGGCTCCCGTTGTGAATACGTCGTCCACCAAAACGTAATGCACGTGAGGGGTGCATACATCTCGCTTTTTGAGTGAAAACACATTGCTCACATTGACTTTTCTCTCTTCTCGCGTTAGATGCGTTTGCGATCGCGTATAACGTCGCCGTACCAACATATTTTTTACCTTCCCTTGGCAGTGTTGAGAAAGTAAATTTGCAATCCATTCACTTTGATTAAATCCTCTCTGCCAATGGCGCAAATAATGCAGAGGTACGGGAACGAATGTACCCCCTTTGAAAACACTTAATTTGGATGTAAATTTTTTGAAAAGTGCGCGTAAATTATACTTTAAAAAGTGTCCATTTTTATATTTTATCAGGTGAATAAATTCTTTTCCGATGCCTTTATAGGGAAATAAGGTGATGCCGCATTGAAAACTTGGATTCACCTCTAAACAATCGGCACAAATTAAATTTTCTGCAGCTTCGGGCAGCATAGGTCGACCACAACGCTGGCAACAACCACCGTCGGATAAAATGAATGCTTTTGCGCATAAATGGCAAATAAATCCATCGTGCATGGATGGCATGGGCCGGCGGCAGTGCATGCAGAAGCGAGGGAAAAAAAAGTCCAAGAAATTCATCCACAGAGCATGCATTATTTTCTCAATTAAGTTGAATGGGGATAGCTAGCTTTTCAAGTCGTTTTTGCTCCGACTCCATCTGCAGGTCGCCTTGCCAACGTCGTAAATCAAACACGGTTACATACAGCATGAGTCCAAGGAATAGGACAACAAAGACCGTTTGTATCGTACTGATGAGCCTTCCCGGCAGCGCTCTGCCGCGTATTTTTTCTATGCATGCAAACAGGATATGTCCGCCATCAAGTACGGGTATTGGAAATAAATTCAAAATAGCCAGGTTAATGTTGAGCAGGACAATAAACCAAAGAAGTCGTCGAAAATCATCGGTTGAAAATCGATGCAATAGGCGCATAATGCCGGGTGCTCCCATTAGATGTTGTACCTTAATATCCGAGTTTTTATTAACGAGCCTGGAAAATGTTTCCAAAGTCGATTGGATGGATTGTGAAAATTGTTTCCAGGGCGTGGGATGCGTGAGGATCATTTTTTGTTGAAATAAAATGCCTAGGCGATAGGTGTATTGCATGTCATGCAGCTGCAAATTGAGATCCGTAGCGGGCAGAGAAACTAACTGACTTTTACCGTTGTGAACGAGTTCAAACATTAAATTTTTTCCACGAAAGGACTCCAAGAGGGCATGTAAATCGTTGAGATTATTAACTCGAATGCCGTTGCAGGAGCGGATGATGGCATCTTCGGTGAACGAAATAAAAAACTCTCCCTGCGATGTAAGAATTTTTATGCAAGTGTTCTTATCTTCTTGTTCATCGACATAAAATTCCAGTAATTTGTTTTTTTCTCCCATTTGCAACCATGCTTTTTGCTGAGGGACCTTAAGCGGTTCACAGGCGAGCTTCAATAATTCTCCACCGCGCTGGATGCTTAAACCCACCGATTCGGGCTTTTTTTCATTGAGGTAGGTGCGCAAGCCCAGAAACGAATATAACGGTTGGTCGTCAATGGCGACAATTCTGTCTCCCGGCTGCAGTCCAGTCTTTTCGGCCGAAGATCCGGATTCTATTCGCTCAATCGTTAGATCTTGTTTGGGTGCAATGATTCCACTGAAACGAACAAAATCGTTTGTGAGAAGGTTTGTTTGTACCTTTAAAGGACGCAAAACGGTGTGATGCACTTGCCGGTTCCTTTCAAACGTAATCCTTGATTGGGCATGGCCTTGCATATTGCGGTGCGTTCCCAGGATAATGTATTTTTCTATGTCCGAAAAGCATTGAATGGGTTGATCGTCAACGGAAAGAATTTTGTCTCCCACCCGTAACCCCGCCTGTAAGGCGGGGGAAGGTTGCGGGATGCCGAATGCATCGGACCACGTGGGTACAATGTAACCAATTTCGGTACTTTTATCCTGTTCCGGAATGGATAGACCCACGGTCCACAAAATGGTTGCGATGATAAAAGCGAATAAAATGTTGAATACGGCTCCCATGACGGCCACGAGAAATTTGTCCGTAAAGCTTAACGGCTTCGTAGGGACAGTTGATGAACCTTCCAAGATGGGGATTTCGCCCATCTGTGGAAGTGCAACGTAACCTCCCAACGGGAACAGCGATATGCAGTACTCCGTTTCTCCTTTTTTCCAGGAAAAAATTTTGGGGCCAAAGCCAATTGAAAATGTGGGAATGTACAGCTTTCTTTTTTTGGCAATTAAGAAGTGTCCCAATTCGTGAACAAAAATGGATCCGCCAAAAAAGACAAGCATCCAAAAGATGGCCCACAAATTTAACAACCACGCATCCCATTCCATAATCTTGTTTTATGGAACCACGAATAAAAATTTTTGCAATTCAAATTTTTTGTAGACCAAAGCAACGACACCATCAAGGATGGTAGTAGGTTTGGTCCACCGAAATACTGCTGCAGCATAGGATAGTTGTCCAAAAAAATTTGAATGCAACATGGCTTACTTAAAACACAAAGATGCCTCTAGGCCGATTTACCGTAGGGTCGTTCGCAAACGTGGATCATTAAAGCACAGCAGTACATCTGCCAATAAATTACCCGAAATAAGCATGCCGCTTCCCATGACCACCGCTCCCATTACAACGTACTGATCTTTGGCCATAAATGCTTCAAATAACAGTTGCCCCAATCCAGGGTAGTTAAAAATGTTCTCCACAAGTAACGCCCCCGATAATAGGCCCGCAAGTGCAAATCCAAAGTGTGAGATGAGTGGATTAAACGTGTTTCTGAGGACGTGTTTAAAAAGGAGTGTTCGGGCAGATACACCTTTCGCTTGGGCAGCACGCACGTATTCGGCATGCAAATTATCTAAATAGCAATTGCGGGTAATGCGAAAAATGTGTGCAAAAATACCTAAGCTAAGGATGCAGGCCGGCAGCAATAGATGTTGTAGCGTGTCTACGATTTGTTGCGACGGCGTGAGAAAATCGTGCTCGATGGAGGTTTTGCCCATGATGGGCAACAAGCCTGTTTTGGCCGCAAAGCAAATGCCCAATAAAGCCAAAAAAAACTCCGGCAAAGAGAGAAATAAATAGGCTAAAAACCGCATGGCCTTGTCCCACCAACCATGCGCGTAAATGGCCGCCAAAATGGCGCAGGGGATGGCACTTATCCAACCCAATACGAGGGCTAATGATGTTAACCGTATTGTGGCCCAAACACGTTGTTGAAAGAGCTTTAATACGGGTAAGTTATAAATCCATGATTCCCCAAAATCTAGACGACATAAACATTTTACCCAGCAAAAATACTGTACATACCACGGCTTATCCAATCCAAATTTGTTCTTTAAGCTGAGTACGTATTTGGAAGCGATGGAAGGATCCGCTTCCACTTGCGTCAAAAAGTCTCCGGGACAGCAATGCATCAATAGAAATGTAAAGCACGTGATGCCGAAAATAAGTCCCACAGAACTTATAAGTCTACGTCCTATAAAATATTTCATGGGTCACACCAAATTTCTTCAATGTTCCAAATAATATTACCTCTTGGAGGAATGCGAAGATTTTTCCATTTATTTTTTATTCCTGTAAAGTGATTGGCTGAACATAAGGGCATCCAGGGGACTTGTTCGTGCATAATTTCTTGGATGCGATCCCAATAGGGTTTGCGGACAGCCACATCTAGACTTTGGGCCTGCAAATCTAACAGCATATCTATCTCTTTTTCCCATTCCGTCTGGGCTTGCGTTTGGTTAGGCCACCAGTAATGGAAATTACCACCGCTGTGCAGGGCTTCTAAAAAATCATTGGGATCATTTTGACCGAATCGAAAGCCAACGATGGCACTATCGTAGGTATAATGGTGATTGATGATTTCCAATAAAGCTTTGAAATCGAGGTTAATGACGTTTACCTCAATACCTAAGTCGGCCATATTATTCTTGAGCGTTGTAATGAGTGTATTGGTGCCCGATGTTGACCACAAGATGTCGAAACAAACGCGTTGCTGGTCAACATCCATCAAATTGCCTTGCTCATCCCACCTAAATCCGGCTTCTTTAAGTATTTGCTTCGCCTTGTCCGGATTGTAATCGTAATGGTGCAACTTAGGATTGTACCAGCGGCCATCAAGACGGTGGATAAAGCTATGCCACACTTCACCTTGCCCCAAGTAATTTGCTTCCACCATACCCTGTCTATCCAATCCGTACAAAATAGCTTGTCGAAAGTGGACGTCGCTGAACCATTTTAATTTGCATGGATCCACAAAATGTTTACCATGGGAGGTAACTCCGGACTGCAAATTGAACCAAAAAAACGTAAACTTGATGTCGGGACCGCGATCGTAGACCGTATAGTCATATCGGCTTGCTCCATTTTTTACCCATTGCAAATCCATGGGACCAATGGGCGCTGCATCCGTTTTTCCGGATCCAAATAAAATGGTTCGTACAGTTGTATTGGATACGTATTGCGTGATGTAGGCATCCACGTAGGGTAAGCGTTGACCGAGATTATCCACCTTCCAATAGTAAGGATTGGGCACCAGAATAAGTCTTTCGCCCGGCTGAAAATATTTTATGCAGAAAGGACCCATGCCAACGATGTCCTGTGGATTATCAACGGCCGTTTGGAGGTTCCATTGCCTTAACAAGGTGTTATTTTTGACGCTTTCCTCAAGTTTATGTTTGGGCAATATGAAGACACTGGACAAGTCTTCCAAAAAGGAAGCCCAAACAATGGGTGTCTCAAATTCAATGGTTTTATCGTCTATTTTTTTGTACGCCAGTTGCTTTTGTTGGTAAATAAATTTGTTGACGCAGGTACTTGGGAATTGCCACTCATGGTGACCATGAGCATCTTGTGTTTTTGCAAATAACAAATCAAAGGTAAACAGCACATCCTCAATGGAAAATGGATGTCCATCGCTCCATTGCAATCCTTGCCGTAGCGTGAATCTGTAAATTCTATTGTCCTGAATGGTAAAATGTTTGGCTAAACCGGGTACTAAGCATTGATGTTCGTAATCGTATTCCAACAAACTGGCAAAAAGTAATTTTTGGGCATTGTGGGAAGGGCCATCTATTTTGGTCAGCGGATTAAAAGTTTTGGGTTCCTGTTCAAAGGAAGTAACAAATGTACCTCCACATTTCCCATTCGGTTGCTGCATGCGGCAATAATCGGAGGGGATTGTGGCTAAAGGTAGGCGAGGTTTTGTCGATGGAGGAGGTTTGAATTTTCTCAATTGTAGGCTTGCGATTACGATGCAAACACCTGCAATGGCAACCCATGACATTTTCACCTTTTTTAGGAAAAACGAACCTATTTTATAGGCAAGCTTTTTGTTGCAAAACAAGTTTCGACTAAATTCCGATTATAACGATACGATTTATTGTTTTCAATGGATGTTCATGTTGCAATACTTTGAGACGCCATCAATGATATTCCTAAAGAATTACAAAGCAATTTTATTTAAAACTTTACCCCAAAATGGGTTTATACGTACCATTGAAACTGTTTTTTACCTATTTCATTTACAAAAACTTGTACTTCAATGCACCATGTTGAACTTTATCGATCGTAGTTCTTGACCTGGCGTTGTTTAAAATTTACAAATTCATTTTCGAACATGCATTAGTTATCAAATGGTTATGAAAAAAGGAGGCGCGCATGCGTATTTCATTTGGGCAATTGGGTCCTTATTTTACTTATACGAGTACTTTGTGCGCGTTGTGCCGAGTGTTATGGAAGGCGATTTGGAGCTTGCATTTGGTGCCAATGCAGCGCAAATAGCAACGGCGGTAGGCATGTATTTGATGGCCTATTCGCCCATGCAATTGGTTGTGGGACCGTTGTTTGACGTTTTTGGAACGCGCAAATTGTTGGTACCGGCCAGTTTTATTCTAACGTTGAGTTGCTTGTTACCTTTAGTTCCGAGTGACCATCTGGTTTATTTTGGGCTCGGTCGATTCCTGATGGGCTTTTCTTCGGCATTTGGATTTGTCGGCGTGATGTATTTGTGCACCATTTGGTTTCCCGCCAAACGTTTGGCAATGTTGTCGGGGCTCACAACGGCTTTAGGGATGTTAGGCGCCATCACGGCCCAAACGTGCTTATCGTCTCTTAACGCGCAACTGGGTTGGCATTCAACGTGGTATTTGTCGGCAGCTTTTGGCATACCTGTCACATGTTTACTCATGTTTTGCATTCCCAAACATCCGGATTGGTTACCCAAGCCCAGAGGCAAACATATTTGGATTTCTTGTAAAAATAATTTAAAACAAGTTTTTAAAAACAAACAAACCTGGTTGATTGGATTTTTATCCAGTGCCCTGTTTATGCCATTGGCAGTGTTTGCCGATTTTTGGGCCATACCTTATTTCGTAAACGTTTCTCATTTTACCGGTGGCCAAGCTGTAAAGTTAACGGCATTATTGTACTTGGGATGGACATTGGGAGCTCCCCTGGTTGGGTGGCTTTCCGACAGATTTCAAACACGAAAAATTCCTCTGTTCGTCAGCGGCCTCCTGAGTAGTTTTGTTTTTACTTGGATTATTTGTATACCAACGGCCAGTTTTGCTACCATTGCCTTCCTATTGTTCGTTCTAGGACTTTGCTCTAGTGGTCAGGTAGTCGGCTTTATTGCTTGCGTGGAACTTAATACAAAGCAAGCAAGCGGAAGTTCAATTGCCGTAATCAATATGATCGTTATGTGGTTATGCGGCTTTGTGCAAACGCTTACGGGGTATTTGATCGATTTATTTAAGCCTTGTTGCAATTTGCAGCAAACGTATCAGCTGTCGCTATGCGTTGTAACGTTGTCCTTAGTATTGGGAACCGTTCTCTTTGGTCTGTTTGCCAAAGAGGGTAGTCAGGCAAAATAGGCAACACATTCGATGCCATATGCTCTGAAGGTATTGGCGTAACAAAAGTAAATAGGGATAGTTTGATTGTTTTACATCGCGCCAGCCATTAGGTATTTTATCATAAACCAAATTTATTTTATTAAAATCGAAATTCCGTTTGTGAATTCGGTAAAGTTTGATGAACACGATATCGTTCGCAGGTTTTTTTGCCCAGAGCAGTTAAATTGAGTTCATTAAAAATGCGCAAGAGTTCGGCGGGGTTGGGTTGCATTTGCTGAGCGTTAAAAATATCCATCTGATTTATCAGATCTTCTGCATGGTCCAATTGTGCCAACCGTTGATTTCTGGCAAGAAGATTTTTTGCTTCCATCAAACGATCACGCAGTCGTTCAGGTTTTATGCAATCGATGTTGGCAAGTATCTTATCGATGGACGTATACTGTTGTAACCAACATATGGCAGTTTTCGGACCCACGCCGCGAATACCTTCGAAGTTGTCGACAGCGTCCCCCACAAGCGCCAAATAATCAACCACCTGATTAGGCCAGATTCCCATTTTCTCGTATACACCCTTTGCATCCAGTAATTTCCAACCTTGTGGCGTAGGTATGAGTTGACCTACGTGTTCGTTAACGCATTGCATTAGGTCTTTATCGGCGCTTACAATAACTGCCCTGCCATTGTTTTGGGCAATTTTTTGAGACAATGTACCCAATAAATCATCTGCTTCCACGCCCATTTTCTCGAGCACACGTCCTCCCAAATGTGGAATGAGCTGTTTCATGTGAGGTAATTGTTGTTTAAAGGCTTCTGGAGTGGTTGTTCGATTGGCTTTGTAGGCGGGTAAAAGTTGTGTGCGTCGAATCGATCGACTGCAATCAAAAAAAATCCATAAATGTCTGTATTGAATCCACTGTTCAAGAGACCACAGCGTATTGACAAACCCATGAATTGCATTCACGGGCAAAGTACTTGCGTTTGATAAGTGCTTAACCCCATAGAAACAGCGGAAAGCCAAATTGGTTCCATCAATCAACAGATGATCCGTTACATGCACTCGTATAAAGTTGAGTATAGCCAAGAAAAAAGTAAAGACTCAAATCTTATGTAAATCCACACGGCAAAATCGTCGTTGAGTGTTCTACAAAGCTCACAAGGTATTATTTACCTTTTTAAGACCAACGATGATTGTGGATATAAGTGTGTGTTTGGCACTAAAAGTGCTGTTTAAACTAGTTATTATGAGATACGTAACCTTGAATTTGTTAATATTCGCAAACCTTTTGTATCCGTGTTTAGGAACTATAAATCCATTTAAAGAAAATGATGTTGAACATTTTTATCAAGGGATGGAATCTAAAGTTTCTATCGACCATATTTTTGATGAACAAACATCGGCATGGGAGGTTTCGGAGTCAAACAGTTTTTCGTCCGGTCTCAACGAAAAACGTACGGATCAAAAGTCTACTAAGACTGCTGCCGCAAACGATGAACGTAAAATCAATTTTCTTTCCAAATCGGAGCCACTCATTCAACAACTATCGGGGAAACGTGTTGTAAGCCCGTTGGTGGATGAAGAAATGTGTCAGATCTTAGCCTACTGTAATGCTAAGGCTTACGGTAATACAAAGCGCTTGTCGAAAGATCGGTTTACTTTCGACCAAGAATTGTGGGATACGGATGGAAAAATTTCTGAAGCTAGTAAGTGGTTAAATGCGAGAGGTATTATTTCAAAAAAACCATTTGTTGGATTGCATGGTGCAGATAAAGTTATGGAATTAGATTATCCAGGTTTTGTGGCCTACCGTGTTCGTGAAAAATCAGATGGATGTAAACATGTTGAAATATTTGTAACTTGCCGTGGATCGCAAGGAGAAGGTTTTCAAGAATTAGGAGGTTTGGGAGGTGCTAGTTGGCTTACCAATTTGGATGCTGCTAAAATAGATTTAGATGGGGCATCGTTGAGAATTTCAAATAAATATTTTATTTCAGGTGGCGATCAAAGACTCTCTCTACATCAAGGATACGCACGAAAATTTATGTCATTTAAGGCAGATCTAAGTGGTCATTTGAATGAATTGTTGAAAAATGAATTGAATCAAGTTTCGTACGACGTTTTATCGAAAAATTTTTCAGATAAAGATAAAAACCTAACTGGCAATCAACTCAAAACTCGTATAAATGCTGAGCGCAAATGTTCGTTTCAGGTATATTGTACGGGACATAGTCAAGGGGGTGGAGTTGCTCAAATTGTTATAGCATTTTTAACGACCTTTATCGGTGAATACTTGTATGGACCCAATTTTGACAATAAAGAATTGAATCTAGTTTATGGTGTTTTTATATCTCCGGCACGTGCTTGGGGAAATGAACGTACGCGTAGCATTTACGAAAATGTTGTTGGAATTAATAATATGATAGGATGCAGCACTGTAATGGATATTGTAACATGTTTACCGTTGGGCCACAATATTGAAAAAGACAAAGCCAAGGTTATTATATTTGAAATCGGAAAACTTATTGTGAATAGAATTGCTAAGGTTTTCGGCAATACTTACATTGATTTGGCAAAATTAATTTTCAATAGTGAACACAGTTATGAAACGCTAACCCATTGGGCTTTTGAGGATCCTGTAGATATTTTATTAAAATATTGTACGTTAAATGTTAAAGCGATTGATGCTTTTATAAAAGATGTGAAAGCTGGAAAAATTGTTGTAGAAGACGAAGCAAAATATGTAAAGTCTTTGTTGGAAGAAAAAAGTAAATTCGAAAATTTTACCAATAATTCTAAAAATGTGAGTCAATTAAATGAATTGATTAAAGAAGCTCAAGAAGAATATTTTTACGCTCACCGACAAAATGTCTTGTTTGCCAAGACAAGGATGCATTATCATGCCTTAATGGCCACAAATAGTTTGATAAAGGCTGTTAAAATGAGTGGCGGGCCTGCAACCTTTATCGCTTCACAGCATTTTGGTGCGTACAACCAAAATTCTTATTTAGACAAAAATGGGCAAATTAAAGTAAACCTGGGAGCCTATTTTAGTCCTGATATTCTATCTTTTGATTTGCAACAGTGCGCTGAGCGTGCCGACGCTTATTACGAAAAGAAAAATCGTATGGTTAAATAATTAGACAAATCCGTAAGCGCTGATTTCTTTAGCCAAGAAAAAAGTAAAGGTTTAAAATTTTTGTGTTGCTTTTTTATATCCGTATTCGTATCATACAAACTTAGCTATGCGAATAAAACATGTAATCTTACCTTGGTTAATGGGGGCATATCTTTCGAATATGTGTCTGGGAATTTCGCATCCATCTAAAGCGAAGGATGTTGAATATTTTGATCATCAGGCAGAACCTAGAGCAGAGGGAATGCGTGTCTTGCGTCCTCACCCTATTGAGATTTCTCGTTTTCCAGAACGTAATGCTGCTGTCCTTTCTGCGTCGGAGCCACTCATTCAACGACAATTGGGAAGATGTGTTGTAAGCTCGTTGATGGACAAAAGAATGTGTCAAATATTGGCTTATTTAAATGCTCAGGCTTACGATAATACAAAGCGACTTTCGCAAGATCGATACGCGTATGCAGATGGAGCAAATAATTCTCCCGCCAGTCGATGGCTCAAACAAAGGGGGATTATTTCACAAGATCCGTTTGTTGGAGTACACGGCGCGGGTAACAATAGAGAACTAGATTATCCGGGACATTTAGCCTACCGCATTTATGAAACCCCAGATGGCGGGCAACATGTGGACCTATATATTACATTTCGTGGATCTCAGGGAGAAATTTTTCAACCGTTAGGTGGGATTGCAGGTCCCAGTTGGTTTACCAATTTTGACGCTGCCAAGATAACTGTTCCCGGAACCGAATTTGGAATTTCCGATAAGTATTTTAAGCCCAATACCATAAGACAGATCAGTTTGCATCAAGGTTATGCGCAAAAGTTTGCTTTTCTTCAGGGAAGTTTAGCACAGAGGTTGAATGATTTGTTTCGTAAAGAATTAAACCTACCTTCATATAATACACTGGCAGGTGATTTTTTGGACAAAGACAAAAATTTAGCAGGTATTGCCCTCAAATCACATGTGGATCGGGCACGTAAATGTACAGTCCAAGTATATTGTACGGGACACAGTCAAGGAGGAGGCGTTGCGCAGGTTGCGGTGGCATTTTTGACGACATACATTGGTGAATACCTATACGGACCCAATTTTGACAATAAGGAATTTAATCTGGTTTACGGTATTTTTATGTCTCCAGCACGTGCTTGGGGTGATAAACCTACGCGTGCTGTTTACGAAAATGTTGTTGGGGTAAACAATATGGTGGGATACAGTACCGTCATGGATATTGTAACATGCATGCCATTGGGGCACAACATTGAAGAAGACCCAGCGAAAGCTATGGCATTGAGTATTGGCAAACGTATTATAGGTGGAATTGCTACCTTTTTTGGGACTCCCTATGCTGACTTGGTAAAACTAATTTGTAGCAGCGAGCACAGCTATGAAACGTTGACCCATTGGTGTTTTGAGGATCCTGTACTCGTTTTTACGAAGTACTGTAGGTTAAATATTGCAACCATCGACAGCTTTGTGAGAGACGTAAAAGCAGGGAAATTGGTGGTGGCTAACGAGGCACAATATGTAAAATCTCTATTGGCCATGAGAAAGAATTTCGAAGATTTTGTTGGCAACGCAAAGAATTCAGATCAGTTAAGGATGCGTCTCCAAAAGACGCAAGACGCGTATTTTATCGCCCACAGAAAAAGTTTTATATATTTCCTTAACAAGCCAAATCGTAACTATCATGCTTTAAAGGCGATGGCAAATCTAAAGAAGGTCATTACAATATGCTCTGGTCCAGAACATTTTATCGCTTCACAGCATTTTGGTGCGTACGCTCCCAATCATACTTTAACGCGGAGTGGGCTGATGGAAACGACCCTGGAGCCATTTTTTAATCCCGAGGTATTATCTTTTGATTTGCAACAATGTGCCGAGAATGCCGACAGTTATTTTGAAAGAAAAAATCGTATGATTGAACAATGAAGTGAACCGTAAAACGAGGCCCATGCAATAAGGCTTCTACCCAAGATTGCACTGTGCCTAACGGGGAAAGCTAATGCGTAAGTTAATCGCTCGGTACCTTGAAACTCGTGCTGGCGTTTAGGTTCATTCATGATGGATGTGTAAAA
Organism: Puniceicoccales bacterium; assembly: GCA_031258545.1. Taxonomy (GTDB): domain Bacteria; phylum Verrucomicrobiota; class Verrucomicrobiia; order Opitutales; family UBA9783; genus CABUVL01. The sequence goes on from JAIRMU010000009.1 coordinate 41,193, forward strand.
GAAACGCGATGTTTTTTTTCAATCGTGTCTACCTAAAAGAATTAGGGTAAGGCGTATGTTGGATGGGTCATGTTTTACCTTGGGTGAATCATCTTGGTTTAAAAATTTTGTTTCGTTTTACCTTGCTTGGATGGACCATTTTTCATATTAAAAAAACATGCAAGAAGTGCAAGAACGCTTGTTGACGGTTGTGGATCAAATTAAGGGAAAATATCCCTTGTATGGGAGGCGCGCTTATTTGTTTATTTACGAAGTCGTAGGATTTACAAGCAAAAAATTGCAATTGGCCGATAAACAACATATTACGGCTGAAAATTTTCTAAAAGGTTTTCGCGATTTAGCCAAAGAGTCTTTTGGCCCCATGGCGATGGATGTTTTAAAATCGTGGAATGTGCAAAATTGTGAAGACATTGGGCGCATCGTAAGTCACTTCGTTGAATTTAACGTGTTGCGTAAGGAATCATCCGATTCCTTCGATGATTTTACCCGGTATCAATTTGATTTCCATCAGACATTTTAGTATGCTAAGTATTCATGCTCATACCTTTGGTCCGTACGCAAATTGCGTGTACGTGATGTATTCAAACGTAAAAAAAGTAGCCGTGGTTATAGATGCCGCTTCCGGTAGCTTTGACGGGTTAAAAAAATGCCTGGCAGGCCATGACATTCACTTGTTTTTGACGCATGGACATTGGGATCACATGTGTGAAGCGGCAAAATTTCAACGGGAATTAAAAGCGGTCGTGTACGCCCACAAAGCGGATCAAGACTGGTTTGCAACCGCGGAACAACGTAAATATGCACCTCCCGGCATCTCTTTCGAAACAATTTCTCCAAATATCTGGGTAGAGCATGGCCAGGTGATTCAATGCGGGGATTTGTCCATTAAAGTATTGTACACACCGGGACATACGCCTGGGCAAATTGCATTGTACATGGAATCTTTGGGCAGCGTATTTGTGGGCGATACTCTATTTTATCGCACCGTAGGCAGGACCGATTTACCGGGTGGCAATTTTGATCAATTAAAAAATTCTATTCGGCGCATTTTATACATTTTACCTCCCCATACGGCCGTCTATCCTGGCCATGGTGAAAAAACGCGCATCGATGCTGAGCAAAAGCATAATCCCATCGTTCCTCTGCGTGAAAATTCTCTCTAGAATGTTTTCCTCCAAAACAGATGCTTATACCAAGCACAAATCGGTGCAAAGAATTCCAATAGGAACATTCAAGTTTTAAGCCAAATGCTTGCTGCCACCTGCAGCAAAATTTGAAAACAGCCCCGGCGAAAATTTTTGCAAATAAACGTTGAGAGTATTTGCCATTTATTGTTTAACGGATACGTCTTAAGCGTATGCAAATTTTTATTCCGAGAGAAATGCCAGAAGAAACTCGGGTGGCGGTAACGCCCGATACGGTGGAAAAGTTCAAAAAATTAAGTATTGAGGTTTGCGTCGAAGCGGGTGTGGGCAGAGCAAGTTTTTACTCGGATGAAGCTTACCGTTTGGCAGGTGCACGCGTGATTCCCAACGAACAATGTTTCCAGCAATTGGAGCATACGGATTGCATTTTGCACGTTTTGCCTTTGGAGGCAACCGATTTACTGCACGTTAGGGAAAATGCCTGGCATATCAGCTTTTTTGATGCTTTTAACTACGCGTCTTGGCTGGATTTGTTTAGGCAACGTAAGCTCAATGTGGTCAGTTTGGAACGTATCCCAAGAATTTCTTTGACGCAAAAAATGGATGCATTGAGCTCGCAATCAAGTTTGGCGGGATACGTGGCGGTTCTTCAAGGAGCAAGTCATTTGATGCGTACGTTACCCATGATGGTTACACCGGCAGGGACTTTGCAGGCCGTACGTGTTTTTGTCATTGGCGCAGGGGTTGCCGGTTTGCAGGCGATTGCAACGGCCAAACGTTTGGGAGCGCGCGTAGAAGCTTTTGACACGCGTCCGGAAGTGGAAGAGCAGGTTCATTCTTTGGGGGCAAAATTTTTAAAAATTGATCTGGGTAAAACGGAAAGTACCTCCCAAGGATACGCAAAAGCTTTAACGGAAGAACAATTGAATCACCAGCGTCAATGGATGGCACGTACATGTTCTCATGCGGATATCGTGATCACAACGGCGAAAGTTTTTGGACGTAGGGCACCCCTTATTTTAACGCAATCCATCGTCGAGCAAATGCATGCCGGCAGCGTGATCGTTGACTTGGCGGTCGAAGCCGGAGGCAATACGGAAGGATTAATTCCAGGCAAGAACGTCATGTCCGAAAAGGGTGTCTTTATTTTGGGTGAAGGGTACTGGGAGCGCAAGGTGGCAACGGCCGCAAGTCAAATGCTGGCCGCCAATCTTTACGCTTTTGTGGAACATTTTTGGTCGTCGGAAACAAAGGTTTTAAAAGATGATATGGAGGACGATATTTTAAAAAGTTGCATGTGTGTAAAAGCGGGGGAAGTACGTTTTTAAAGCATGGGAAAACCACAACCCAGTTTATTTGAGTCAACCGAAAATGTAATGCATAAGCCGTTGGCTGAACGCATGCGACCGGTATGCTTGCAAGATTTGGTTGGGCAGGCACATTTGGTCTCCAAAGAAAGTGCTTTCCTGCGTTGGATAGAGCAGGGAGGGACCGGTAACGTACTCCTGTACGGTCCCCCCGGTTGTGGTAAAACCTCATTGGCCCAATTGATGGCTCATCAGCTGCACCGTAACCTGATTGCGGTTAACGCGGTGTTATCCAATCTGGGAGAGCTCAGGGAATGCCTAAGGCAAGCGGAACAAAGTCAAGGGAATTCACTTTTATTCATCGATGAAATTCATCGTTTTAATCGTTCCCAACAGGATGCATTGTTACCTTTTTGTGAAACGGGACGTGTGCAACTCATTGGTGCAACCACACGGCATCCCGCTTTCTACTTAATCCCACCACTTTTAAGTCGCAGTTATTTGTTTGAATTAAAAGCGTTGGAATCACAGGATATTATCAAAGTACTTAAAAATGCCCTAAAAGATTCAAAGAATGGACTGGGTGCATTAAATATTGAAGCGGAAGAGGAGGCCATCACGTATGTGGCCAATGCGACTCAGGGAGATTTACGTCGTGCGCTCAATTTGTTGGAATATCTCTGTCTGGGGTTACCCATAGGGTCTTGTTTACAATCCTCGTGGGTCCAAAAGGAATTAAAACAGTGGAAAAATGCTTATAATGCGCGCGAATCCGATCATTACGATTGCATTTCGGCGTTCATCAAAAGCGTACGCGGTAGCGATCCGGATGCAGCTCTATATTGGTTGGCACGCATGTTAAAAGGGGGCGAAGATCCTTTGTACGTGGCGCGTCGTTTAATGATTCTTGCTTCTGAAGATGTGGGATTGGCGGATTCCAGAGGGTTAAATTTGGCAAGTTCTGCCTATTTAGCCTGCGAAAAAATTGGAATGCCGGAATGCGCCATTCCCTTGTCCCACGTTACGCTTTTTTTGACATTGGCGCCCAAAAGCAACAGTGCTTACATGGCTTGGAATGCGGCTTGCGATTTCGTTGCCAACGGGCATTTGCAGGCAGTTCCCGATTATTTGCGTGCCAAGGCGCTAAACACTTCGGAACCTTACTTGTATTCGCACGATTTTGAAGCGAACGTCTCTGGACAAAAATATTGGAACGAAGACCAACAATTTTATCACCCAAAACCAGTAGGTGCAGAGCAAAATTTTTTACCTCTGTACACGTACCGACGCCAGCTGAAAGAAAAATAAGGAAGGACATTTTGTACGCAGTGTACACACTTCAAGAGGGAGTTGTTTTTAAGATTTTACACGCCGTGATCACATTGGGTTTCGTTGATTTGCATCGAAAAATGATTGCAGATGGCACTTTAAATGTACTTCATATAAGTCATGAAAAAAACGGGGATTGCGCCCACCCGGGATGAAAATTACGCGGAATGGTACCAGCAGGTAATTCGCTCTGCCGATTTGGCCGAAAATTCTCCCGTACGCGGATGCATGGTAATTAAGCCTTGGGGATACCGTATTTGGGAAACCTTACAATCAAAATTGGATAACCGTTTTAAGTCGACGGGGCACCAAAACGCTTATTTCCCTTTGTTTATTCCTTTGAGTTTTTTGGAACGTGAATCGGAACACGTGGCAGGTTTTGCAAAAGAATGTGCGGTTGTAACCCACTCTAAATTAAAATTGAACGATCGGCATCGTCTGGAACCTTGTTCTCCACTAGAAGAGCCATTCATCGTAAGACCTACTTCGGAGACAATTATAGGAGAAGCATTTTCCCGATGGATTCAATCGTATCGTGATTTACCATTGCTGATTAATCAGTGGGCCAACGTAGTTCGCTGGGAAATGCGTACGAGGCTATTTTTGCGTACCTCCGAATTTCTATGGCAGGAAGGGCACACGGCCCACGCAACAGCCGAAGAAGCGCGTGAAGAAACGTTAAAAATGCTTGAAATTTACAGGGATGTTGCCGAAAACGAATTGGCCATTCCCGTCATCGTAGGTGAAAAAACGGCCAGCGAGCGGTTCCCGGGCGCGGTATCAACTTACACCTTGGAAGCAATGATGCAAGACCGTAGGGCTTTACAGCTGGGAACATCGCACTTCCTTGGGCAGAATTTTGCAAAGGCGATGCATATTGCTTTTGTGGATGAAGATGGCCAAAAAAAGTATGTTTGGACGACTTCGTGGGGTGCCACAACGCGTTTGATTGGTGCTCTCATTATGACGCACTCGGATGACGATGGTTTAATACTACCGCCACGCATAGCCCATTTACATGCCATCATATTACCTATCATTCACGAAGAAAGTAGCCGTGTTTCGATTGAAACATATTGCTTAAATTTGCAAAAAACTTTGCAGACAAACGCTGCCATTAAAGCACAGGTGGACACACGCGACCTACGTGGTGGTGAAAAACGTTGGCAGTGGATAAAGAAAGGCGTATGTTGCTTGATTGAGATCGGGGCTAAGGAAGTTGAATCCAATGGGGTTACGTTTGCCATGAGAGATGCCATTGGGCAAAGGGAGACAATGGCAAAGGATGATTTTGCACAACACTTGACCGATCGTTTGGAATCTTTGCAACGGCATCTATTCAATAAAGCTTTACGTGCACGCGATGCGGCTACCGTACAGATGACCAACGAGACAGCATTTTATGAATTTTTTGAACGTGTAGGCGGATTTGTTTTGGGCTACTGGTCCGAAGATCCTTCCGTTGAGTCCCGCATAAAAAACGAATTAAAAGTTACCGTCCGATGTTTACCATTGCAATATGCTGAAAAAAGAGGAAATTGTTTGTTCACGGGTAAACCCAATTGCCCTTTGGCCGTATTTGCAAAAGCGTACTAAGATTTAGGAAATGAATAATTTAATTCCCATAAAAACAGAAGAAATTTGTGCCTACCTCGATCATCTGTTGTCCGTCCCTTTGATTAGAGATTTTCCAAATGCTTACAATGGATTGCAGGTAGAAAATGAAGGGAACGTAACGTGTTTGGGAGGTGCCGTGGATGCAAATCCCGAGAGCCTACGTTTGGCCATTCAAAATAAAGTTGATTTTTTGTGCGTGCATCACGGACTACACGGCTTTGGGGTAAGGCCCCTCATTGGAAATTATGGCCAGTTCTACAAAACCTGCTTTAGTCACAATGTTGCAATTTACAGCGTTCATTTGCCTTTGGATATGCATCCTATTGTGGGCCACAATGCGAGTATATCGCGTTTACTACATTTAACTAATGTAGATACGTTTGCGCACTTTGAAGGGCAGGCTGTAGGTATTGTGGCACAGACAGAAAAATCAAGGCAGCAATTGAAACAAGATCTAGAAAAGTTATTTCCGCGTTCCCTGCATAGTCTGGAATTCGGTCCGATTTTTCCCAAAAGAATAGGGATTGTAAGTGGTAGTGGAGGGCAAACCCTATTGGAGAAAGTGCAAAAATATTCCATTGATACACTGATTACCGGAGAGGTCCGCTACGCCGCATTCACTTTTGCACAGTTTTATAATTTAAACATTTATGCATGCGGCCACTATGCAACGGAAGTTTTTGGCATAAAAAATCTTCTTGCGGCCGCATCGAAACAATTTAATTTACCCCACGTGTTCATCGATGTTGAGAGTGATCTTTAAAGGATAAATTTTGTTCCATTAAAGAATTCGTTGTGCGTATACGGCCATATTGGACATAGACATGCTCGTTGCATGTGAAAATGATATATTTGAAACCACGCACAAAAATCACTTCACGCCAGGGCAAATATCATTTTTATTAAAGCCTTTATTTGAAAATTTAAGTTTTGCATGCCAATCACATCATAAAAAAAGCGTTTTTGTACACAAAAGCTCCGGGCTGATTGTTTGAAGGCGGTGGGAAAATGTTTCATAAAAACGAAAAACGGTTATATTTTGCCAAAGATTACGAAAAATTGTGTTAGCAATGTTGTTTTTCAACCTTAATGCATTGAATTCCGTTTTATTTCATTGTTAAAAAACTTTTTTTGTCTATAATATCATTTATAATAATGGGCCATAGTACCTTATGGATGAACAAACAAGTTACAGTTTTTTTGAATCTTTACTGCCGGATTCTAAACAATGGTATAGTGCTAAAGAGGCAGCGGCTATTTTTGGAAAGAGTGATCAATATATACGTGACTGTTTTGACAATCAAAAAATTTTAGGACATGCCTTCAATGGAAAGGCAAAAAAAGGAAAAGAAAAGAGAAAGTCTTATCAGATTTCTCGAAGAAGTTTGGTGCTTTTTCTAATGGAAACTGCCAATTACAATGCGCAAGATTTTTTGGCCCGCATAAGAAAAGCGCAAAGAGGATTATAGCTATAAGCTTGATTTACAATGGGAGATAGACGTAATGTTAGCACGTATGTATGATTTGTTACACAACTTGCCTTATCGTTACGATGGTTTAGAACCATTTGTGGACGCACAAACGGTAAAATTGCACCATGATGCACATCATTTGGGGTACATCAAGAAGTTAAATGCTGCGTTGGAAAGTGTACAGTACACGGCAATACCTTTGTCCGACCTGTTGAGAAATTTGAGAGAAGTACCCGCATCGATACGTCAAGTCGTGCGGGACAACGCGGGTGGTTTTTACAATCATAATTTGTATTGGGAGGAATTGGCAACTGGAGAGCAAGGCATGCCTGAAAAATTAGGCAAAGCTCTCAATGGACGTTTTGGCAATTTTGAGAATTTTAAAAATGAATTTATTGCACGGAGTATGTCCTGGGTTGGAAGCGGTTGGACTTGGTTATACTTGGATACGCAAAAGAACTTACAAATAGGCGTAACCCTCAATCACGACAATCCTCTTATGGAATACTGTCCGTTGCAGGGGACCCCAATTTTAACGCTCGATTTATGGGAACATGCGTATTACTTACAATACAAGAATGATAAAAAAACTTACTTTGACGCTTTTTTTCAACATATTTCCTGGACGTACGTTGAGCAATTATATTTACAGACACCTTAAGGCTTTAAATTACACACGTAGTAATGGATCTGTGGTTTCTCAAGGCAGGAAGCGTTTTATAAGTTTTGACATAAAGGACAAAAAGTTCAGCGGGTGTTTAAAAATATTTTAACAACGTTTGATTTGTAAACAAACGGCAGTGGAGGTAACGCACCCATATAGGGAAATAGTCTGGCATTCAAGCAGTTGCATCACCTGCCAATACCTATTGACGTTATGCCTCTGGGCAAGTGTGCAGTAGTTATTGGTAGTGTGAGGAACTAGCTTATTTTCATGGAGAATCTTTCTATAAGCTTGCATTTTATTTAGAAACACCCTACTTTTTCGACATTGCCATGAATAAAGAAGTAATCGATTTAATTCTGGAACAAAATCCTCAACTGAGATCCAAACGCCAAGCTTTTGAAGCTCTCAAACCGGGGGCTTACTGTTGGCATCACAGCTGGGGGGTAGGTTGTATAAAATGTTATGATGCAACCTGTAATCGCGTGATGATTGATTTTGAAAATCAAGGCGAAAGCCGTGCAATGGATCCTATTTTTTGTATCCAAAAGTTGAATTTTGTTGATGAAAATCATGTCTTGGTAGAGGCGCGTAAACAGCCGGAAGAAATTCGTACACTCGCAGCAAAATGTCCGTGCGACTTAGCCATTCGGGTGTTAAAGGCGTGTCAAAATTTTTCCGCTTCGAAATTGGAATTGAGATGGTTACTCATGCATGTTTTATCGCCTATCTTAACGGAAAGTCAGTTCAAAAAGTGGTGGGGACAAGTTCAAAAGGCAATGATAAAGGATCCGCGCATTGCAGTTCCTAAAAAAAATGATGATTTATATCAACTGCGTGAAGAACCTATTTTGCCGGAACAAGAAATTTTAGAGGAATTTTATTTAACGCGGAGGCCTTTGGAAAAGATTGCCTTGGGCGCAAAGTTATATCAATTGGCGGATAGCATAGACGTCATTCGTAACGATTTACCTCAAATTTTGGGTGATTTGACGAAGGCAATTCAACATGCTCGGCAGTTAACGCAGGCGGAACGTTTGGAAGGCTGTTGGGTGAGAAATGATTTAGCGCGTTATTTGCGAGAAAATGTCGAAGACCTGCAGCCCACATCGCAGTCCATTATTTTAGAGACAGAAAATTTATCGGAGTTGGCAGCCGCTCTGCCACATGTCTATTATCCCCGTTTTTTAGACTTACTGACGCGTACCTATACGCGACCCGAAGAATGGAAACACATTATTTTACAATTGCTGCGATACAGTAGTGGCCGTTTGATGGCAGAATGCATTAATTTTTTACTGGAAAGAGAATGTGAACCTTTGCTGAAGGAAACTTTGAAAAAGTGGTTACAGGAACAGTCTTTAAAAAGTCCAGTACTTATTTGGATCATCAAACATCGTTCAATGCCTCGCTATCACAACTTATTATCGGGACTACTCACTCCACGTTTGTTGAGTGCGATATTTCAAGCCACCGACTGCGATGCACTAAATATTAATCCGGGACGTCGCATCCCGCTGGCCGAAGCCGTCAACGAAGATCACGATTTAATTGCCGCACTATTGCAAGGTACCCACGTAAATTTTGCGAGAGATTTGGCTCACAATTTGCTTTTGAATCAAGGGTTTGACACTTTGAAAAAACGCTCTCTGATGGCGCGTTTCATTCGTGTTTTTCCAGAATTGCAAAGTCTGACCGAAACGAAAGAAAGCGTAACGCGAGAAGAGCGTTTGCTGGTATCACAAGAAAGTTTAGACGTCATTCGCAAAGAGTATGAATTGTTGATCACGGAAAAAATTCCTTCCAATAAGGCTGCCATTGCGGCCGCTCGCGAACTTGGAGATTTGCGAGAAAATTCTGAATACAAGATGGCACGTCAAGATCAAGAGGTGTTGTTGGCACGTAAATTGCAAATCGAAAAAGATTTGTCTCGAGCTCAGGTGATTAATTTCGACGACGTAAGTCTGGACAAAGTGGGCATTGGTACGGTGGTTACTTTATCAGATTCAAAGGGTAAAGATGTAAAATATACAATTTTGGGTGCCTGGGATGGGGATCCAAAGAAAAATATACTGTCTTACCAGACACCGCGGGCCGTTCAATTGTTGGGTAAATCGGTTGGCGATACGGTGGAATTACCTTCGGAACAAAAATTATGTATTCGTCATATTGCGCGTTGGACCAGGTAACTTGCCAATATGCAGTTTTCTTTATTTGAAACACCTGCGCCTTCACAGCACATTTCCGAAGGCAATGTATCTTTAAGAGGCGTATTAAAGCGCATTCTGTTTTCAAATCGGGAAAATGGGTATACGGTGGGATTGCTTTATCTCAATGAAAAAAAAGAAAACATTACCATTACGGGAAGTTTTCCATCGGTTCAATGCGGCGAAACCTTGGTGGTCAAAGGTTCTTGGGTGGAGCATTCTCACTATGGAAAACAATTTCAATGCATTCAATTTGAATCACAGCTACCTTCGGATATTCATGGCATTCGCCAGTATTTGAGCAGTGGCTTGATCCACGGTATCGGTAAAATCTACGCGAGTAAAATTGTTGATTTTTTCGGAACACAAACGTTCGAAGTCTTAAGTGGTGCTTGGATACGTTTAATGGATGTCCCGGGCATTGGGGCTAAACGCGCTCAGCGTATAAAAAAAGCTTGGGATGAGCAGAAAATCATTCGAGATACCATGATTTTTTTGCAGACGTATGGATTTACCAATACGCAGTGTTTACGTCTATTTCAACACTATGGAGCCGATACACAGGCCATTATTAAGAAAAATCCGTACGTGATTGCGCAAACCATCGAAGGCATAGGATTCAAATCGGCCGATAAAATCGCCTTGAATTTTGGGCTTGCCAACGATGCTGCGTTTCGGCTGGACGCGGGTGTCGATTATATTTTTTCGGAAGCCGAGGGCGACGGTAACACGGGATGTAGGAAAGAATGCCTAACGCGAAAAACATCGGCACTATTGGATGTGCCTGCAGGTAAAGTGGAGGAAAGAATTAAGACGTTGTTGTCCGAAAAGATTTTGTCGGAATATCCCGCTGCTCAATTGCTGCAAAGGCCTCGCATGGCCATCGCAGAAGCAATCATCGCCAAACACGTTCACCGTTTATGGCAGGCTAAAGCATCTTTACCCGACATTCAATTGGATAAGGCCTTGCGGTGGTCCGAAGAACGTCTCGGCATCGTATGGTCGGCAACGCAAAAGGATGCGCTACGCTCGATTCTAGGATCTAAACTTTCCATTTTAACGGGAGGCCCTGGAACGGGAAAAACGACACTACTGAGGGCACTGGTGGATGTTTTGAACGCAAAACACGTGCGCCTATGTTTAGCGGCGCCTACGGGGCGTGCTGCACAACGGATGACCGAAACAACGGGGCATGAAGCAAAGACGGTGCATCGCACTTTAAAATATGAACCTTCTGCGGGACGTTTTTCCTACGACGAAAATAATTGTATACCCATCGATTACCTTATTTTAGATGAAGCCAGCATGTTGGATGTCACGCTGACACATGCCCTGCTACGCGCATTACCCGACGCAGCGCACGTTTTGCTGGTAGGCGATGTTTATCAATTGCCTTCCGTAGGCCCCGGTAACGTGCTAAACGACTTTTTACAAAGTCCCTATTTTCATGTCGAATTTCTGAAAGAAATTTTTCGTCAGGGAGACAAGAGTTCCATTGTTTCAACCGCCCACGCCGTTTTAGCGGGCAACCGTGTGCTGGAATCGCCCATTCATTTACCTGATAGCGCATTAAATTTAGAGGAAGATTTTCATTTTATAGGCGTGGATACCCCCAACGGTGCCCTCGATGTCCTGGGAAAGCTATGTTGGGAGCAATTGCCAAAATACGCTCGTGTAGATCCCATAAAAGACATTCAAGTATTGGCTCCCATGCATCGTGGGCAGTTGGGTATTGAAAATATCAACGCCATGTTTCAACAAAAATTGGGCATGCATCGGCCTACTTTAAAAGTAGGTGGTCAGGTGTTTGCGCTGGGAGACAAAGTAATTCAATTGAAAAACAATTACGAAAAGAATATTTTCAACGGCGACCTAGGGATTATAAAAGATGTGAACCTGGAAGACGAAAGTTTGCTCGTTCAATTTAACGGTGAAACACAGGTCATGGAACGTATGGATTGTTTGGATTTAAAGCTGGCATACGCCATCAGTATTCACAAATCGCAGGGGAGTGAGTTTCCCATTGTTGTCATCCCACTCTTGACGCAGCATTTTGTGATGCTCAAGCGTAATTTATTGTATACAGCCCTAACGCGAGGCCGTAAAAAAGTATTTATTGTCGGAGATCCCAAGGCCTACAGCATTGCCGTGAGAACGCAAGACAGCATCCTGCGACAAACAACCCTAAAAGAACGTTTGTATTCGCAAGAGGTGTCTCAAAAAGGTTCCGGATAATGTTGTACATCTGAATTGGAAAGGCATTTGACTTTAAGAAATAAGGCACCCATTTTTTTTAAACAATTGGGATTACTCATTCGTCCTATAGTTTGCAAAATAATACAAACCCTTGCCAATGCTCTGAATTATGTCGTGGTATATCAATAACTAGGAGGAGGGCGTTTATTTGACGGTAGATTTTTTGAAAATTGTTAATCCTGGTCTTCTTTTTGATGCGCACGATGCGTGAATAACATTGTATGGTTAAGATAGGCATTATTAAATCATTCGATGTAAATTTGGATGTTGGCATTTATGTAGAATCCCTATTATCAGGATTCGAGATTTGGGATAGGCTTAAAAAAGCAGTCCATGGAAATGGTGATACCGTTGGGGATGTTTTATTTATCCGGTGTCGCTCACCTTGATGGTATCCCCTGCACATTGACATTTGAAATCATGTTTCGCCAGAACAGCAGTGGTGCACGGTTAGATTGGGAGGTTCAACGGAATGATGAAAATTACTGATTTCACGGGGTGCCTAAAAAGATGTATTCTATGGACCATGATAAATCTGTAGACGTAGGAATATATCTAACAGGCCGGTGACAAGGGAATAATACAACACCACAATGGCCTCAAATCACGATAAAGGACGATCCAGTAATGTGCCAAAATTATGGACGGGGTATCAACACCGAACCGCAACCATGGTAAGGTACGAATACGATGGACAAATCAACATGGCCCTATCGCATTGCCGAACATTGGCTTCTGCCGTAGTAAAAGGGTCTATGAAACTAAATATATTAACCGTTTTAAGCGCAATTGCATTCAGTCTACAAAGTGAATATGTGTGGCATGACATAACAAGTGACGTGCGGAAGGCAAATGATTCGATCAATCAAGGAGCCGCTTGGCAAAGCAGTGCCCAACGTTTTGTCAATGTCTTTAATCATTTCAGAAGTAGTCTGGAAGACGCTTACAGAAATTGCGGCGGTATTGTCGGTTTATAGATGGACAAAAAACGGAAAGCGTACCGCACACAGCTTGGGATCCGCGGGGCAATGTGCGCTTAGGGTTATCGATGGTTATAGGTTATTGGTTAATCACCAAGCTTTGGGGTCGCAAGTATCTTATGGACTGTTGTGTTAATCCCGGTAACCGTTATAAAACTCGCACCCTCCATAAAATCTTAAATTCCATTCCTGCTGTTTAAATTCACATTCTCATAGTGATGCAATTTGTAATTATCACTACCTTCAATCCAATCAATTGACACAATATCTAAACGAAAAGTTTTTACGAAAGGCATTTTATGAAGGTACAACTTGATACCGCGTTTGAGCATTTGTTTTTTGTGCCGATTAACGCTATCGTACCCGGAACATAATTGGTTTTCCTGCCTTGTGCGCACCTCAACAAAAACAATGCATTCTCTATCTTTGGCAATGATATCAATCTCGCATCGTCCACTACGCCAATTACGTTCTAAGATCTTGTAACCCTTTTTTTTGAGATACCGACGCGCTAAATCTTCCCCCAAAATACCCTTTTGCCATGCAAGATTTTTATTGGAAATCCTTTTAAGTTTGCCGATAAACTTTTGAAAAAAAGTACACAAACTGGCCATGAAGCGAAAATTCAAAAGCTTAATCTCTTGAAGACTTAAAATGGTGTTTTATGTGGCGGACTAATCCAAAAAATACGTAACTCAAAGAAAGAATCGCACAGGAAAATTCTTTAAAAAAATAAATCACAGCCCCGGCGGCAACAATACCTACGAAAGTTCGAAAACGCATTTCCGTATTCCAGTCAATGTTCTTAAAACTCGGATAATGAATATTGCTTACCATAAGCCACGCAATGAGCAACATAAGTCCGGGCAATAGCAAAGACCATGATTTTAAATCAAATCGGTTGATAACCAACACCAAAGATGCAATCACCCCTGCCGCAGCCGGAATGGGTAAACCAATGAAACAATAGGAACGCTTCGGCGACAATTGCTTATTTGCTATCAATAGAGGGTGCGTAATCACGTTAAATCGGGCAAGTCGAACGGCACCGCACAATAGATAAATAAATCCAATAATCCAACCAATTTTTCTAAAAAAAGGATAATTATGGGTGGGTGACAAAATGAGAAAAAACACCATCATCGCCGGTGCAACGCCGAAAGAAATGACATCCGCAATGGAATCGAATTCTTTGCCAAATAAGGATTCTTTTCCGCCCAATCGAGCAACACGCCCGTCCAACCCATCGCATACGAATGACCAAAAAATACACCAGACGGCTTGATTATAATAGTGCGAAGATGAACCTTCTTCACAATATTTTGCTTGAATACAACGGATAATGCACAAAAAACCAAAAAACAAATTACCCGCCGTCAACAAATTAGGGAGCAGATAAATTTTAGACAAAGGCGTTCGCGATAAATCAGGTTTTCCCATAGTTTCACTCTTCCAAATTTTCCAATAGTTTTCCTTCAATAGCCGCTTCCTTCAAAGGTAGCTTGACTCTAAATAAAAAATCATCCCACGTATGTTTGGGTAAAAGATAGTGAATGGTAAGCGCATCTTCTCCCGTACACTCAAAATAAATTCGAAATTCTTTCCAACGGATACGATAATAGATGGTTTTGTTGCGAATGATTTTACCAAATTCCAACAACGATTCCCGTTCAAAATTGAGTCCACTCAAAAAATCAATGAGTTGCATTTGCACTGTCTGGGCCAACTTGTTTAACACAGATGTACTTTGTGGACTGAACGTTAATTGATACATAGAGCCGCCGTTATCTACCTTCTGGCAAATGCATGAATTTGTCGTGTTATCTTGTTTAATTGCTTTTTTACTTCGGTGGCTTGTTCAAAATGCTCCACTGCCACCAAAGCACTGAGACGTTTTTTTAACACATCCAACCTTGGTAAAAAACTATCTTCCTCCAGATATTTTTTAGGAATTTTCCCAAAATGTACAGGTATTTCATACAAACGCTTCAACACCGTATCCGTAATGCCCGCAAAAAACTTGTAACATATCCCACACCCCATAAGTTTATTTTTCACAAACAAATCGGTTGTATAATGGCAATGGGGACATGCATGCGCTGTGCCTTGAATAACTTCGGCATTTACGGGGAGTGAATCGATGAGCTGATAGCACGGTTTGCTTAAAAATCCCTGTTCTTCGGCATGTTGCTTACAGAATCCAACGCGTTTAACGGTATTTCCCTGAACGAGTGTCACAAAGACAACAGCATCCTTATCGCACAAAAAACATTTTTTGCCACCCGTCATCTTAGTGATGCAATAGCCAACTTTCCGCTTCCAGAGCGGCTTGAATGCCCATACTTGCCGCCACACAAGCTTGCCGGTACTTTTTATCCGTGCAATCCCCCGCGGCAAAAACACCCGGTAGACTCGTTTCCACCGGTATCCTTCCCTGTTTGATATAACCATCGGTCTCCAGCTCTACGAATCCTTTGAATACCTCCGTATTAGGTTTCCAACCGATGGCTAGAAAAATCCCCCTGCACACTACTTTTTGAACACTTTGAGTCTCTTTGTGAATTACGTTTAAAGCTTTTAAAAAACCGTGCTCATCGCATTCAAATCCCTGTGGAATGCTGTTCCAAATGACCTCGATGCGATCATTTGAGCAGACACGTTCGGACATAATTTTTGAGGCCCTCAAACAATCTCGCCGGTGTATCAAATAGACCTTCTTGCAAATTCTACTCAAGTACAATGCTTCTTCGCAAGCCGAATCGCCACCGCCTATGACGCAGACATCTTCATTGCGATAAAAAAAGCCATCACAGGTTGCGCATACGCTCAGACCTTTTCCCATCAAATTATGTTCACCTTCCAAACCGAGGAAATTGTGATGCGATCCCGTTGCAATGATAAGGGCTTGTGCCCGCAGCTCATGGCCGTTAGACAAGAACAGGTGATTGCTGTTTTCTTTGGTCCGCTCTACCCTTACAAGCTCAGCGTTCTCAAAACGTACGGCGAACTTTTCCGCCTGCTTACGCATACGGTCCATTAAATCTATACCCTGAACATTTTCCGGAAATCCTGGAAAATTTTCAACATCCGTGGTTTGCGTGAGTAGACCTCCGGGCATTTTTCCTTGAATCACCCAAGGATTGAGTTGTGCCCTTGCGGTGTAGATTGCGGCAGAAAGCCCTGCGCACCCACTACCCACTATAACAACACGTTCGAAACTTTTCGACATGACCTTTTTTATATTCAAATGTTTTCCATGAACCTGTCAACCCATAACTGTTTTACACGGGGAAGAAAATATTTACATGGGTATTAATGGTCGCAAAAGCGACATCGCCATTCCGGGCTTTAGGAAAGCCACCGAAGACTTTCGCCTCAACGCAACGCTGGAGGATACGGTGGATATCCTAAAATCTTTCCGTGCTTACTACCTTATCTTTAACGAATTTCCTCCGGATGCATCCAATAGTACCATACCAGGTCGCCTGAGGTTATTTGTTCCCAATCGTCTTATTAATCCTGCAACGGGCAAATGGAACGTCGTTCCATTGGGTAAAAAATCCTACAGTTACGACATCGATAATTGGATGACTATCTCTTCTCAAAAACCTCACAGTATAGCCATATCGTTATGCGGCATTAAACAAAATACCGCCGATTGGAATAAGTGTTATAACAAATTTAAGTCGTGTATAGGAGAAAGGTACATCACACCCTGGCTACATACTACCGGCGGACACATGATGTGCCTCTTACCCGAATGCCCCGGTTCTACGGATCCTAACAGCAATACAACCTGGGAAAATCGTTATTATTAGGGTGATTCCTCATTCATTTGACCTACCTTACCTATTTTATTTTTCCTAACAGTACACGCCTTATATTGTGTAAAACTGGGTGGAATGAAGGGGGATGATTAAAGAAAAGCTGCCCATGAGCTGTCACTAAACGCAAAAGATGTTAAATGCTGCAAACAAATGTCAAATTGAATCAAGCTGAAAGAAAAATGTATCGTGAACAATTCTAACGACGAAAAGGTATGCCTTCTAGCTTAATATCTGACTTTTCACATTGGCAGCGGCTTTAGGTTATGTTCTTTAAATGTCCTAGATGGATCAATTTTAACACTACGGTACGACATGACAATTGGTACTGCCAATGCTGAAATAAAGTTAGTATCAGAGGATAAATTTTGGGTAAACGGCTTGTGAGGACACTTATAATGAGCGATGACAAAATGCGTGCAATTTCACAAGAATATATGGAAATTTCCCAAAGTTGACGTCCCTAAATGGTATACCCTAACCGAGAAAAATTGCTTCCGACGATGCTAGGGAAAAGAAGAACCAGGCTATTTAAGTTGTTTGAACAACTGAAACTTAAGGGGATTAGATCATAAAAATTTGTAAATATGCCACGTTTCTTACGGCAACCCGAAAAAAGCACCCTTTCGTTTTCCTAAAGGTCATAAAGAATATTTCGGCATGCTCCATAAAAATATTCGAATCGTCCTCAATTCCTTCCCATCGACGTACAATAACCGCAAATTGCTGGATTCTGGTATTTGAGTCGGTGCACTTGCCCATTTCCGTTGCTTCCTCTCCCGTACAGTTCTCCAAGAAACTTGGAATTCAATACGCCAGCGGATGCAGTTTAAGTCCTGTCTCCTTACCAATTTGGCTAAAAATACATCAAGTCCTCACGCGCTTCTTGCCATTTCAAGTGGATATCTGACCATTCCCGCCTAGGGTCTCTCGAACGGCTTTAGCATTCGAGGATCGATGCGGTTAATATCTGGGAAATATCTATTGCGGTACGGATGTCGTACAACATACGTCGAAAGAACTTTTGCATCCGGGCATTTTAAAATATCACTTATGTGCCAATGCGATGGAAAAAATATTTTTGCCAAAAAAGCTTGCTATTCATGCAGCATACTAAGCAGTATAAATCAAGGAAAATTTGCCTGGATGGCGGAATTGGCAGACGCGCTGGACTCAAAATCCAGTTCTTTGAACGGAGTGAGGGTTCGACCCCCTCTCCAGGTACCATTCAAATAAGTCGGAGGCGAACTGTGATCTCTTTAGGTGTACTTTTGTGGATAGTCACGGTTCCGTGGGGTTTTGCTGACTTTAACTTTAACGGAGGTCGGTAGGTTTTTGTCAGAAAAACAGTAAATGCAAAGGCGTTTGGGAGGGTGTACGCCTACGGCAATGTTTATTGTTCGGCGAAATTTATGGCCGTTTTGTTTAGAATGTGGCGTAGAAAACGCACGTTAAAATAGGTGCACGGCGGACGATTTTGCAAGGAACCTGCGTAATATCTACAGCAACATATTGACAAAATTGTTTGGAAACGCTTTCCTGATAATAATTCTATGAGTAACGAATTATTGTCTGTTTTGGAATACATGGAAAAAGAAAAGGGGATCAGTCGCAAGGACATGATTGAGTCTATTTCTATAGCCATAAGCAGCGCTGCAAAAAAAGGATTGAATGCCGGGCAAGACGTTCGCGTAGAAATCGATCCCAAAACGGGCTCTCTACACGCGTGGACGTTGCTAAAAGTAGTCGACTTTGTGGCTAACCCTTCCCAGGAAATACACATTGTCAAAGCAAAACAAGCAAACCCGCAGGTGATGCTGGGTGATACTTTCGAACAGGTTATCGATCCTGCGTTATTAGGACGCATTGCCGCTCAAACGGCGCGTCAACTCATCATGCAACGCATCCGGCGTTTTGAGAAAGAGCACGTTTATGAACAATTTCAGGATCGCATAGGTACCATTATCACAGGCATCGTTCGTCGACAAGAAAAAGGAGATCTCTGCATTGACTTTGGTAAAGCGGAAGATGTTTTGCGGCGTCAGGATGCCATTTGGAGTGACAACTACGGCCCGGGCGAACGTATCTGCTGTTTGCTACTGGACATAAAAACGACGGCGCACGGTCCCGAATTAGTTTTAAGTCGCAGTCATGTTGATTTTGTGAAATGTCTCCTGTCGTGTGAGGTTGCAGAGCTCACGGAAGGCACCGTATTTATTCGTTCCATCGTTAGAGATCCCGGATATCGTACCAAAATTTGTGTGGATACACGTGATCCCAAGGTAGACCCCGTAGGTGCTTGCGTGGGTACGCGAGGATCGCGCATTAAAAATGTCCTGAAGGAATTGGGGCAAGAAAAGGTGGACATTATTCGTTATTCCGATGACATTGCCGTCCTGGTACGCGAAGCCATTCGGCCCGCTATTCCACAAAGTTTAACCCTGGACCACGAAAATCACACAATTCATTTTGAAGTTGACGAAAAAGATTTTGCATCCGTCGTGGGTCGTAAAGGTCAGAATGCCCGTTTAACATCGCGATTGTTGGGATGGAAGGTGGAGGTAAATCGTATCCCTCAACGTTCCGAATTAGGATTCGAAGAAAAACGTACCCGAGCCATGCAAGTATTAAACCAATTACCTTCCGTTACAAATCAAATTGCCTCGACGTTAGTTGCCATTGGCATTACCAGCTTGGAAGCGTTTGAAGGTGTCACCGAAACGGATTTGATGGAGGTAGGCATCGGAGAGACTGAATCGAAGGCAATTGTTCAGGAAGCCAAGCAATTATTGGCAAAATAGTGGGATAGATAAGAAAGGCAGCATAGGTATGGGAGTTAGAATTTATCAATTGGCACGTCAACTCAATTTAGATAACAAAGAACTTATCGCAATTCTCCAAAAGAGAGGTCTTGACGTAAAAAGCCCTTCAAGCACTATTCCGCATATCTACGCCGAAGAAATTGTTCGCGATTACCATAATAAGGACAACACCGCACTTTCTGGTCAAGACGCCCATGCCGAAAAAAAGGAGGCTGAACAAAACCTAGCCACAGAACCTCAACCCACATCCCCCCCATTGCCGGAAACGGTACAAAAAAGTTTACCCAATGCCCAACCTCCGCTTGCAATGGGGTCTTTTGTAAAAAGCGCAGCACAGGTATATGCGGAAAGAAAACTTCTTTCGGATCAAAAAAAAGCTGTCATCCTTGATACTCCGGTTCAGGAGGCCACTCCAGAAACACTGCCGTTGAAACCTGCCATCCCCAAAGTCATGATGGCCCCCAAGGTTTCTCCCATGCCGACTTTATTCAAGTCCTCTGCGGAAGATGCCCTCGTGTCCGAGGATACAACAACTGGGTCCTGCGTCGCAGAGAAAAAGCAGCTTGTCATCAAGCCACCCATCGTCGTGAGTGAATTTGCAACCTTGCTCGACATAAAACCTTTTCGTTTGATTTCGGAGCTCATGGAAATGGGCATTTTTGCCTTCATGAACCAAGCCATCGACGAAGAGGTCGCACAAAAGATTGCTTCTAAATACGGTATTGAAGTTGTATTCAAGCACAGAACCCAAACTCCAACAAGTACGCACAACAAGCAGCAAACAAAAACACCTGAAGAAGAAAGTAAGTGTTTGGAACCACGTCCTCCCATTGTGTGTATTTTAGGTCATGTGGACCACGGGAAAACAACTTTATTAGATTTTATAAGAAAAAGTAATGTTGTTGCCAAAGAGGCGGGAGGCATTACGCAACATGTGGGTGCTTATCAGATTGAGCACGCAGGTAAGAAAATAACCTTTTTGGACACGCCGGGACATGCCGCTTTTTCAAAAATTAGGCAGCGTGGCGCAACGGTGACCGACATTGCAATTTTGGTGGTTGCCGCCGATGATGGTTTTATGCCGCAGACCGATGAAGCGTTATCGTTCGCTCAAAAAGAAAATGTACCCGTGGTGGTGGCCATTAATAAAATAGATGCAAAAGGTGCCAATGTAGATCGTATCAAACAGCAGATGCAAAAACGAGGGATTGCCTCCGAAGATTGGGGAGGCGAGACGTTATGTGTCGATATCTCTGCCCTAAAAGGTACGCACGTGCCCGATCTTCTGGAAGCCGTTTTGCTGCAGGCCGAAATGATGGAATTAAAGGCAAATCCTCGATGTGCTGCCGAAGGTGTCGTGATCGAATCTAAAGTTGAAGTCGGGAAAGGTCCTACATCAACCGTAATTGTCTATAAGGGAACACTTAAAACGGGTGACGCTTTAGTATGCGGTGATTGCTACTGTAAAACGCGTGCCTTACTGAATGAAAATGGCGATCCACTCAAGGAGGCGACTCCGTCGACGCCCGTACAAATTTTAGGTTGGTCCGGTGCCCCCAATGCAGGTGCCAACTTCAAAGTTGTCAAAAACGAGAAAGAAGCCAAGCGAGAAGCCGAAGTTCATGCACGACAATTGAAACAAGTACAGCCAACGGAAGATGTGGGTAAGGTGACGAATATTGGTGAACTCATGGCTGCCATTGAATCGAACAAACAAAAGACTTTAAAAGTCATGATTCGCGCCGACGTCCACGGCAGTGTTGAAGCTATTACGGACTGTCTAAAGGCCATCAAAAGCGATAAAGTAACCCTGGAAATAATCGCTGCCGATGTGGGCCCCATAAGCTTAAACGATATTTATTTGGCGCACGCGGCACAGGCAACTTTAGTCGGATTTAACACACGTTTAGAAACGGGTGTTTTAGGCGCAGCCAAACATCATCAGGTAAGCATTGTACAACACAACATTATTTACGAATTAATTCAACAAGTGACGGACTTGATGCGTGAACTGCTGGATCCAGAGTGGGTAGAAAACAAGTTGGGTTCTGCCGAAGTTCGTCAAATATTTCCACTGGCAAAAGGGCAGGTTGCGGGATGTATGGTTGTGGCCGGCCGTATTGTACGCGATGCATCGGCGCGTCTGATCCGCAATAACAAAGTCTTGGCTGAAACAAAAATTCAAATGCTAAAGCGCTTTAAGGAGGATGTTACCGAGGTAAAATCCGGATACGAATGCGGTATTCAGCTACACAATACACCCACAGGTTACATGGAAGGAGATTCCATAGAATGTTTCGAAATGGTCGCCAAACTTGCCTCTTTATAAAAAAACCATGGATAATTTTCGCATTGTGCGCGTAAACGAACTGTTAAAACGAGCCATCAGCGAATATCTCCACAATACTTTTACCTCAGAGGCTGTTTCCATTACAATTACGAAGGTCGAAACAGCTTCAAATTTGCGGATGGCGAACGTATTTTTCTCAATTTACAATGCTTCAGCACGCAAAGAAGCTTTGGGATTCCTCAAAAAAGTTCGACATACAATTCAATTGAATGTCAGCAAAATGGTCCGATTAAAATATATACCCCAACTAACATTCGTCTGGGATGCTTCCATGGAAAAAGCACATCAGACTTTGGTATTTATGGATCAACTTTCCGAAGAGGCATCAAAGACGTCTGTAAACAAGACAGATGAGACAGGTGACATATAAAAGCGCCAGAAGGCTGAACATATTTTGTAATTGGCGAAGTTCCCAAATTTTAAATACCTATACGCTTACAATTGCATTAGAATTTTTGAAAATAACGTGCCAGTTGCAGGCGATGGATTTTTGCATTGTGACGCACATCGACGGGAAAATTTTTGTGTAAGAAAAATTTCTCAATATCGCACGTGAGCGCGCATTGCTTACCCCATTGGTGTATGCGATCCAGCAGCATTTTTTTATCCTTGCGACGTGTGGGCATGATCTTGGGTTCGATGACAATCGCCGGAGACGTTGTACTTCCCTGTCGATAGCCGATCAGCGCCGATCTAAAAACTTCTGGACAGGCGTTAAAAATGGCTTCACAACACTCCGTATAGTAGATTTTCCCCGAACCGGTAACGACGCACTCCGCTTTTCGGCCACAAAACCACAAACGTCCTTTTTCATCCAAATATCCTAGGTCGCCCATCCTGTGCCATACAACATCGTCGACAACAATTTTAGCCTTTTCCGTTGCCGAAAGATCGTTGACATAAGTTTCGCTTGCGTACGACGCATGAACGGCAATTTCTCCAATACTGTAGGTTGGTAGTGGATCTGGCAAAGCTGTTAAAGGTAATTCTGTAATGGGAATAATGCGTATGCGAACGTTCGACAGAGGAAAGCCGACGCAAGTTCCCTTTCCTTGTAAAGTCTGTGCGTGCGTTCCTTCCACAACTTCTTTTGCACGGATGCAAGTAATGGGTAAAACTTCCGTCGCACCATAGGGAGTGTACACTTCTCCATTGGGTAACAAATCCTGTACGCGTTTCAACAAGAGCGGATGTACGGGGGCTCCCGCCAAGAATACACGTCTAAGCGAAGGTAACATAATTTGTTTGCCCTCGCAATAATCGGCAATGCATGTCCACAAACGTGGTGATCCAAAACTATTGGTTACGTGGCAACGATGGATGGCTTCGACAATGTACGCTGGCTTGAGCGCACTCGGGTGCGATGGATCCATTTCCGGAACCACCGTGGTCATCTTTAATATGGGATTAAATAGCGAAAATACGGGTAAAAGCGGCAGATCGACTTCACCCGGTTGAAAGTTAAAAGCTTTCTGTAACGCTTCCACCTGCGCATTTAATTGCCGATAAGTGTACAAAGCACCTTTGGGGTAACCCGTAGAACCGGAGGTGAATAGAATAGCGGCCGGATTATTCAAATGACAATTTTTCTGTAAATTGCAAATAAATCCTTTGGTCTCGAGTCGCTTTTTTAAAGAACGGGTGAGAATAATTTTTTTGCGTAACGTCCTGACGCCTAGAAATAAAAACGGGAATAGGTAACGTACCCTAGGACATCCCACCAATACGCTTGGTTGCGTCTTTTTGGCACAGTTAAGGAAATTTCTTACGCCCATCCCCGGATCAATGATAATGGGAATGGCTTCTATGCTCAAAAGCGAAAATATGAGTATCAATAAATCTTCTCCCGGAGGAACCATGACCAGTACTTTATCACCGTGTGCAATACCTTGACCAAATAAGTACGTACTCAGTTTCCCAACACAATCTCTCAATGCTTCAAAGGAAATTATTTTATAATGAACGTTACGAAGACCGCACCTTTGCGGTATTTTAATGGCAGGATGCAGCGGACACTCTGCGGCAACCTTTTCAATGGCATCCTTAACATTCATGCGTGCATAATTAGCATTTATTTATCTTCTCATGGCGATTATTTCCTAGTGAAAAACTTCCATGCAAGATTAAATCTAAAAAACTTGCTTTCATAAAAATGCCCTATGGGGTTTCATGCATACGCTAAAATTACTGCGTAAAATGCTTTTAAAAAAATGGCATAAAGGTGGTAAAAGACTGCTTTAGGCACTGTACTCAACGGGAATGAGCAATTGTTCCAAATCGTTAACAATCAACGTTGTTGCATCTTCACGGTTTAATTGTTTCATATTATAACGCATATTCTCCAACAAACATTCATCCGCAATCAGGTGGATCACTTCATTAAATAAGTTATGCGACATGGCTTCTTGTTTTAACATGAGGCAGGCGCCCTTACGTTCGAAAAAGAGGGCGTTGGCGCATTGGTGATTATCGGTGGCCAATGGGTAAGGGATCAATATGGAAGGGGTCTCGCAGCGCGTCAATTCGGCAATGGTTCCCGCTCCGGCCCGACTTATAACCAAATTTGCAGCCGAAAATAACACGTGCATATTTAACGCAAAAGGAATTAAAATTAACTTTGTTTTTTGCCCATCCGCCTGACATTTTTCTACTTCCCTTTCACTTCCCTGTCCAATCCCTGTGACACAAACGACGTTGATGTTTTTTTCCCCGAGTGCTTCAAAGTTATCGATCACCCACTTGTTAAGCACTTTGGCTCCTTGACTGCCACCCACCACCACCAAAACGCGCTGATCTTGAGATAAATTCAATTGTTTTCTGGCATTCCATCGATCAATTTTTTGAATTTCTCTGCGTACAGGGAAACCAAAGTTTCTAACCGTTTTTACGGCAATTTTTTTCAAATGGACGCCCTGGGGCAAATAAATACGCTTGGCAAAATAACTTAAAAAACGGATTGCCTTCCCCGGACATTGATTTGCTTCGTGGAGCACCCGAAGTTTTCTCAATAGAACGGCGGCTCCAAAAACGCCCACGCTTATGAACCCTCCAAATGCCAATACTACATCCACTTGAAATTTTTTCAAAAGCCATATGGAAACAAAGAAATTTTTTAATTGAAGTAATAAAAACTTTGGCCACAACCAAAACTTTTTTGACCAACCAATCCCGCAAAAGTGTACAAAGGAAATATCGGGATAGGCTTGCGACAGTTTTTTATCAACCAGCTTCTGCGTTATGATCAATATGCATGTGTGTCCACGGGCAATAAGCTCTTGCGCCAATGCAATTCCCGGAGACAAGTGTCCACCGGTTCCTCCGCAGGCAATTAAAAAATGACTCATGTATGTTGCCTCAAATTTTGAGGTAAGTGGTATCGACCTCGACCCAAATTAATGAGAATTCCAATAAAGCAATAACTCGTCAACAGATTTGAACCGCCGTAACTCAAGAAAGGCAAAGCCAGACCTTTTGTGGGCAACAGGCCGGTTACGACTCCCATATTAAAAAAAGCCTGAAAAATCAGAAAACTTAAAGCTCCAACCCCCACAAAAAATAAAAAAGGATTCCCCATACTTCGAACAATTTTTAATCCATGGAAGGTAATGATAGCAAATAAACACAGCACAATCAAAACGTGCAATATACCCAATTCTTCAGCCAGAATGGCAAAGATGAAATCCGTATGCGCTTCCGGTAAAAAGAAGTATTGTTGGTGCCCTTGTCCCAATCCGACTCCCGTTAATCCGCCGGCACTAAAGCCAATCAAACTTTGCCACAACTGGTAGGCTCCCGACAATCGATTGCCTTCAACATCTAAAAAAGCGGTGATACGTCGCAACCGTACAGGATTTAAGTATATCGCCAGCATAAAAAGTAATAGCGCACAAAAACATGAAGGTATTATAAACTTAAGTTGAGCGCCCTTTAGAAACAGTAAGACAAGTCCAATCCATCCAAATAGAAAGGCTGTTCCAAAATCGGGTTCCACAATAACCAAGCACGCAAAAACGGCAATGACACCCAAAGGTTTCATAAAACCCTTAAACCAATAGCGCACTTCCCGAACATGTTCGGATAGAAAATGAGCAAAAAAAATTACGAACCCTATTTTTGCCAATTCCGACGGTTGAATTCTCAATCCACACAAAGAAATCCAACGACGTGTACCGTGAATCCACAAACCCACACCGGGTATCAATACGATACAAAGCGCAAGAAGGGTAATTAATCCTAAGATAGGGGCTACCGTCTTTAATTTTTCTAAATTTACAAATGCAAAAACCAATAACCCCATAAAAGCAATACCTAACCAAACACATTGCTTTTTGAACAAAAGCATATCGGGTCCAAAAGGTTGAGAGGCGCTGTATAAAATTAATAGCCCATAAAGCGTTAAACAAATGCTGGCACTTAAAATTAAACCGTTACTTCTTCGCAACTGGCTCATGTTTTTTGCAAACGCGTTACTTAATCTCTTCTAAAGGGACCACAGAAATACTTTCATCTTCATCAAATAAACTTTCAAAGTCATCGTCTCCGGAAAGTGTTGTGGATGTTGAGGAAGGTTCGGTGGACCTAAGTGCATGATTTTCCGTTACTTTAAAAAGGTCACTGTTTGCGGTGGAAGATTTTCCTTCCAAATTGGAATTATGTACGTTGAACGAAGGAAGAACTGCACTTTTAGCTTCCTGGCCCAAATAGATGACCTGACCAATTTGCAAAGCTTTGGGATTTTTAATATTGTTGATTTGGATCAAATCATCTACTTTCAGTCCGGCACGCATTGCGATTGCGGAAAGCGTATCTCCCGCCTGAATAACGTATTTTTCACCCTTGATGAGGGACGTTTTCTGCACAATACCCAAGTTCTTTTCCTCCAACATAGCTTGCGCTACCCCCTGCAGTTTTAATTTTTGCCCGACAAAAATGACATCGTTTTTCAAATGATTGTAGGTTTTAATTTCATTGACCGTCAGATGATATTGTTGCCCAATACGCGATAAAGTATCTCCTTTTTGTACAACATACTCGGTAACCGGTAGAAGGCTTTTGCCTGTTGTGAATGTTTGCGCCGTTGGAATGGTTAAGTGCATACCCGCTTGTAAAATTGATTTTCCATTCAAGTGGTTCACCTCCATCAATTGTTGTAAACTCACGTGATGTCTGCGTGCAATGGCCCACAGTGAATCACCTTTACGAACTACGTAAACATTTTCTTCCGCTGGACCAAATTTTACATTTTCATCGATTTCGTCCTCTTCCTCAAACGCTTCCTCAATGGGTACTAAAGGTCTTCTTGGTAATGCACGTATACCGCTTGAGGTGGGCACATCCTTTTTTATGAACGGCTCTGGCAACGGATGCGTGGGCACATTTTCATTGATTTGCGTACCTTGAAGCGAACGATCACCTTTGACAAGGGTAGCTTGTCCCATGGCATTATTTGCAGGTGTGTCTTTTTTACTCCAAAAAGAAAAGGAAGAACAACCTTGAAACCAAAAGCTTTGTCCACTCACCAACAAGCAAACAAAACCCCGTTTTATTTTTAAAATCTTTTGTGTCATATGTACACCTATACTAAGTTGTCACATCTACCTGTAAAAACATTTTTTTAAGAAAAATCAATGCTAGATGCTATTTTATGAAGAATAATGTTGTTTCCCCATTATTTTGTGAAAAATAAACAAATCTTGCCTTGTAAAATTTTTATGCCAATCGGCATGCATGAAAAACTAAAAAATGACATTGCGAAAAAAAATAGAGTCATTAAGTCTATATGCGAACGGATCCTAGAAACTTTTATGCTACCTTATGCTGGATTTTATCCAAAATCACCCGATTGCAAAACAACTCGACCAATATACATTGGACGAATTGGATGAACATTTGGAAAATCCACTTAAGTCTTTGGATTTAGAAAAATTGGCAAGAACGTCGCCCTACATTGTGGGTAATTTTCTTGAACGTCTCACGGTGGATGAACGCCGGAATATTTTGAGAAAACTATCCAACGAACGCGCATCTCATGTTTTAGCCGAAATGGATGTTGAAGATTCTGCAGAAGTCTTGGGCGCAATGCGTGAATTTCGTGCCGCACGCATTATCGAATTGATGGATGCGGACGATGCGGCCGATCTCATAGGGCAACTGGATGAATGCAGTAAAATTCGACTGTTGGCGCATATTCATCCGGAAACGGCATTTGCATTGCGTAAACTATTGCGCTACGATCCAAACACGGCCGGAGGTGTGATGAATCCCGCAGTGGCTACGCTTCGACAATCTTGGACTTTAAACGAAGCGCTCAATGATATTCGGCAGCATAAAGAAAAAGTAGAAAATTTGTACGATTTGTACGTTTTGGATGATAAAAATCGCCTTGTGGGTATAACATCTTTGAAAGACCTCGTTTTTTCGCAACCGACGCAGCGTATTAGCGACATTATGCGCACCAATGTTAGAAATGCCTGCCTGCCTGAAGTGGATAAAGAAACTGTCGCCAACACGATGGCTGCTTATAATTTGTTTTCAATTCCGGTCGTTGACGAAAAAAACCGTCTGTTGGGCATTGTGACCCACGATGACGTTTTGGATATCGTTCAGGAGGCGGCTACGGCCGATTTACAACAATTGCACGGTGCCGGTGCCGACGAAAGTATTCACGATACCGTGTGGTATAGCTTAAAAAAACGTAATCCATGGCTCCTGATCAATTTGTTAACGGCTTGCTTATCCGCTTTTGTCATTTCTAAATTTGGATACGCCATTGAGAGAATGACCTGGATGGCCGCATTTATGACGGTAATAGCCAGTATTGGTGGTAACACGGGTGCACAGACGTTGGCGGTAGCCATACGTGGACTAGCGCTGGATGAATTTCGCAAAGGAGATGGCATTTTTATTTGTGCCAAAGAGCTTTTAAAAGGAGCTCTCAATGGGTTACTCGTTGGATTTTTAGGCGGGTTATTGGCCATGCAAATGTCAAACAACTTCCTCATGGGCTTAACGGTATTTCTTTCGATGGCGCTCACGATGCTACTTTCCGGTTTGGTCGCCGCCATTATTCCATTGGTACTCAAAAGGTTTCGCTTTGATCCCGCCCAAAGTTCGTACATTTTTCTAACCGCCATCACCGATGTGGCTGGACTTTTTATTTTTCTAGCCATCGGCACTCGATTATTGTTATCCAAATGACAGAAACTTCATCTTATTTATCCATCAAAGAGATCAAACAACTCGGCGTAAATGCGAGTTTCGAAACCGTTGTTTTGATTCGAAAAGTGAATACAAAAGTAGGTCGCAACGGGGGCGTGTTTATGCAAATCGAAGTGGGAGATGCGGTGGATACGTTTACCTTTAATTGTTTCGAAGGGACGCAGCCGTTTGCGTTTTTTCAAACCGAAACGCGCAAATTTCCACAAATTGTTTACCTGCAGGGACACATTGAGTTTTATGCAGAAAAGCTGAGTCCACGCGTAAAGCATGTTGCGGAGGTGAAAGATGAATCCCGTGAAGATTGGCTGGGACGTCTTCTGGAAAAACCCGAAGAGTCGGTGGAGTTGTTAAAAAAAGAGCTGTACGATTTCGTCAATCAAATCCAACAACCCAAATTATCGGCGACCGTACAACAGGTTTTCGAGGATTTGGGAGAAAAATTTTTTACAAGCGTAGCCGCCGCTTCCATGCATCACGCCTACTGGCATGGTTTATTGGAACACAGTGTGCACGTAACGCGCATTGTTCATACTTTGTTGCCTTTATACCCGCAAGTGAATAAGGATTTAGCCATAGCGGGCGCCCTCCTGCACGATGTGGGAAAAGTTTTGGAGTACCGTTACGAAAGCATTGAGGGTATTGACCGAACGCGCTTGGGACGTTTGGAAGGGCATGTCGTTTTGGGTTACCGGTTGGTTCGCAGTGCGGCTTTACGTCACCAATTGGAAACCGAGTGGCTGGAACGTCTGGAACACATACTCCTCTCCCATCAAGGGGAACCGGAATGGGGGGCCGCCGTTTATCCTTCAACTCCGGAAGCTATTTTTATCGCGATGGCCGACAATTTTGATGCGAAAATGGCCATGGTCCAACAACAATTGCGAAAAGCGCTTCCAAAACAGATATTTTCCGACTTTGTTCCCGGACTGCAAACGCGATTGATGACACAATCCATTACCGATTTTTTGGTGATTGATCCAGCTGTGCCCATTCCTCCTGATGCTTGAGAAAGCTCATAACCTACGCATGATGGTGATGTTTTACTTCCCAACCACATAGATTTCTGGATTCACGAGGATTTCAATCTTTCCCTGCCGCAAATCTAAACCTTATCCTGAATCTCACCTGTCAGGCAAGGCCGGTTTTGTCCCCCAAGAAGGGTAAATAATTAAAAAAATAAACTTGACAAACCCCAAAAGGTCATCCAACTCTTGATATAATATCATGAAGATAAAATCTTATTATTATGTCATCCTAGGGGTACTCTGTTTATTTCTCGAAAATCAAACACTATTTGGCGCTACAGTCCAAATTCCAGAAGAAGTTATGCAAGTTTTAAATGATCAAAATTATAGAGAGCAGTACGATCAAATTATGAGGCAGAAACAGACCAAAATGAGAGAAGCTTACAAATATTCTATATGTAAAACTTATGGTTTTAATCCAGAAGATGTGGATGAGAATGAATTAAATGAATGGATGATGGAAGATGGTAAGCAGTGCCTAGGACCTGAATGTTATGTTCTTTATCGTGTACAACAGTATCATCAAAATAATCCAGAATGGGATCAAAAATCTAAACATGACTTTTTCTCAGATAGCGGAAAAGGTTGTTACGATAACGGCGTACGATTTGAAGATTTCGAAAGTCCTGCGGGAGAAACAAACGTTTACTGGGCTTTATATCAAGCAGGTCTTATTTTTATGCAAACAGAACCCGAGTTTGCAATGTTCTGTTTCAAGCATTTATTGATCCTAAGCAATGATAAAGATCCCACTTTTTTACCTAGTTTTGAATCTAATCCTCAAAGTAGTACCATTAGATGCTTACAGGTCGCTTTTAAAATGTTATCGAACCATTACCTCAATCGTTACATGATAGAACAAGCACAATTTTTCAGTAATATCCGTTTTATACAGTATTAATTATGCCACTACGCTCTCTAATTTTGGCGATTGGTATCGTCGCTACGTCTCTTTTTTCAAAAGGAGTAGAAATAGAGGAATTATTTGACCTTCCTGAGTTACAATCTTTGGCAAAAGTCTTAGCTCAGGAAAATGGTCAATCTATTAAGGTGCTTAAACAACTACAAGAGCTAATGCAATCACTTTCCAAAACAGCAAATGACCTCTGCTCTAAACTATCAAAAGCTCTAGATGATTCTCATATTCAACAAGCATTGCAACAACTACAAGGGTCAATTCAATTACTTTCCGAAAAAGTAGAAACACTACCAAAGATTTCTTCTCAACAACTACAAGAGTTGGTTCAACATCCAACAACAAGAGATGAATTGCAAGCCTTGTTAAAAAGTTTAGCCCAATTTCAGGCATTGATTAAGTTAAATGAAACCTTTAATAAGCTTCAAAACTTAGAGGGCGGGCGAATAATTACCCAAAAATTGAAAGAGCTGCTCCAAAAAGAGTCGAAAAAAATAAATGGGGGAAAAATAGCTATTGAATACTCATTACCGTCAGGTGGTAGTATTGGTGCTAATATAAAAAAATCAAACCAAGGGCAGACATATGATCTTTTCTTAATCGGTGTCTTGGAGCTTAATGTAATGTTGCCGTATCATTTACTAGGGCAGCATGATATCAACAGAAAAGCGTATATTGTTTTGAAAAAAGCCCTACCTCCATATATTGTCTTGGGACACGAGTTGTTACATCTCATAGATGGCTTACAAAATTTGGAAGCGTTTGTAGAACCATCAAAAGCCCGGACGTTTAAAAAGTGGGTAGAGGACAATGCAGGATGTGTCCCTATTGAAGCGTTGGTTAAGCATCCTTACTTTCAAAAAACCTTTTGTAGTCAAAAAAACATTTATGAAGAATTATATGTTTATTTTGGAACCAATGAAAGCCGACAAAATAAGATTCCAACCGAAAATGACCTATTAATAGAAGCAGGTATAGGACTTAAAATCGGATACAGCCTCAAGGGTAACTATTTCTATATTGAAGAAGAAGTGGTGAATAATTTGTGTAGCATTTATGATAAACAAGTCAATGATATTAGGTTAACTGATGATGAGGCTATTACTTTTAGTCTTGTGCAGGCATTACAAAATTCTCCTTCTTTTATCCGCACTCGAGGACGATGTTGTTTAACCAGACCAACAGTACAAGCAGAAGCAAAAGCGGAACTTCAGCCATTGATCTTCAGTCGAATAAAAGCAATGCGTATAGCGAGGAAGAAGATGGCAGACAAATTCTGTCAAGCTTATAACGAGTTGGCTCAACAGATAGATAGAGGATACGAAAGACTACCACCTCATATACTTGAACAACCGGGCATAACATCAGGATATCGCTTTAATCTACCAGGATCAAAGGTGAGTTTTATTTTTGATAAATTACCTAGGATACCGCCAGGGACAGATGTTAAGTTTGAATTTTTTTTGGATTCTGAACTTATAGGGATGGAGTTGGTAGATTTACCACAATGTGAATTAGAAGGTATCCGTGCACTAAAAAAGTTAACTCGGATGCCAGAAAAAGTGCAAGTCTCATTTATTTGTCGGCAAATTCAAGGAATGGCAACCCCACCACAACTGCAACCATTTACAATTCAACTTCCAGAGCCTCCAGCGGATTTTAAAAGAGTCAAAATGAGTTTTCCATGTCCAACAGGTGTTTTCATACCCACTGGTACAAGACTCATTTTTGATTTTGATTTTGAAGAAAGACCTCCGCTGGAAGTAAATAGTCCAGTGCAAACAAATTTAGGGTTCATAGATTACGAACAATTTTACAATAAGCACAAAAAGCTACTTTTACAGGTAGGCAACGGAACATCGTTCGAAGAAACAATTCAACTGCATGATCAAATATATAAGTGGCCAAAAGTTGCCGTGAATTATAATGCTATGGATGATGATTTCATTATCGATGCGATTTGCAGTGAGCATAATGTTGGCAACGCTGATACTGTTAAGAGAGCTCAGAGAAATCTCATTTTATATCAGTGCGACTCTCACGGGAAAGAAGTAATACCTCCAGACGAATTTTTTTATGGTGGATCTGAAAATCCGGTTATTGAAGTTGTACAAGATATTACTTCGACTCCTCATCTCTATTTTTTAGTGGTTGATCCAGATGCCTTACCTACTC
>JAIRMU010000014.1 GCA_031258545.1 Puniceicoccales bacterium
GGTCTACAAGGCCCTGTAGCCCATCGGCCGTAACATCTTTTGGGGTTGCCAAGCAAGCATTCAAGTCTGTGTACAAGGCATTCAGTTCTGCAGCTCTATCGACTCCGCCAAGGGCAGCGGGGTCACCAGGTCCACCAACTTCAGGTCCAGCGGGTCTGGGTCCACCTCCATCTATCTCAGCCATACCTACGACCGCTTTCTGGGTTGCGTTCAAATAACTCATGACACCCGACCAAAGGTTATTTTGGGCTTGGATGCGATTTACGTCATCGACATTCGATGTAACTTCACCTAGAAATGACCCTTGTGTGTGCACTTGAGCATTTTCAAAAAGACGCTGGTCCCTCCATTGAGGCAATGTCGGCGGTACTCGCACGCCATTGTATTCTTGTCCTTCAAAAACGGCACTTAATGGAACTTTCGGAGTACCGCTTACACGATTACCTGCTGCATCAAATACTTCAAGCGTCAATCCGTCCCCACCTCCTTTTTCTCCCGGATCCAACGTAATTTTTACGGTATTTTGCAGCGGAACGTCAACCGTGCCTCCATCCGGCGTCTTTACCCGGGCAGTATAAGTATCACCTGGCCGGTATTGAATTTGTCCTCCTCGTCTCAGTACATCTAAATCCGCTGGACTTGGTTTATCCGCAGTCGACGGATTAATTGGAAGCGTAACACCCCCATCCATTGCGGCTTGTTTAAATGCCGCAAGTGCCTGAACACTGTTTGCCCCACATTCTCCACGTATCCTAAAATTGATTTTTCCATCGTCGCCTACATAAGCAGTTCCCGTGATTCCCGACCTTTTGATTTGTCTTTTACTGAGCCCCAACTTTGTAAAATCAATATTCCCATCTTTATCTATAACACCTTGATCTTGCAATTGCTTAAAACAAGCTGCGTGTGCTGCTTTGTCAAAGGATGAGGGTTCCATCATGGCCTCAAGATTGTCCAGGACGGTATCATTATCAATGTGCGGATGAACGGTTTTTTCTGCCCCTACTAACGTTGCTGCCGCCGTTCCACCTCCCGGAGCCGTAATTGGAGCAGGTGCTGCCCCTACAGGGGGCATTCCAGCGCCCCCTCCAGGCCTTAAGTCAGCAGCACCAGCTGCAGGACCCGCAGGAGCACCGCCACCACCAACAGGAGCACCCCCACCAACACGAGGATCACCACCAACAGGCATAGCACACATAATTTAATCCATTTAAAATTGTTTTTTGGGATTTTAGTTGTTTTTAACCCCCGCTGGTTTAATTTTAGGAGAATAAATCTAGAAAGTAAATAAAAAACTGAAAATAGTTTTGCATGACGATGGGATGCTCAATTTACAGGCACCATGGTTTTTGCGCGCCGCCATCAAAAGCATAACATTTATCGGTGCGTCCCCGTACGGCGGAGGCAAAGTCGAAAAAAGTTTGTTATGGTAAGCGCATGTTCAATTTTAACGCATGGATGTTCAAAAAAGTGAAAGATTTTGAAGTGACCCATTTACTTAATTATTCAACACAAGTCTGTGATTCAATTCCTGGACCATTTCGGGCAATCCGATGGCATTGAGATTTTCATCCATCGGGAATTGTCCTCTGCCACCGTGGACAATAAAAGCCTTTGTGGGTTGTACATCCGCGATGGCCATGTGGAATCCCTTGCTTTTTTGGGGAATCGTACCACTTTTGATCTCGATGGCCCAAACATCACCTTGGGGGAACTCCAAAAGCAGATCGATTTCAGCGCCCGCCGATGTCCTATAAAAACTGGGAGTCAATCTTTGCGGTGTTGCCGAAAGTAAAGTTTCAATCACAAATCCTTCAAAACTAGCCCCCACAATGGGGTGACCGAGTAGCTGATTATAATTAACAATCCCCAGTAAAGCATGCGTCAGTCCACTATCCCGGATATAAATCTTTGGCATCTTGATTAAACGCTTTTTGGTATTTGCATAAAAAGGCTTTAACCTGCGGACCAACAGAAGATCAACCAGTAAATCGATATAGGTGTTCACCGCAGGCGAAGATAAGGCTAAACTTTCGGCCAACCGAGCATTATTTAGAAGTTGTCCCTGACTGTGAGCAATCATTGTCCATAGCCTCGAGAGCGTCTCGGCAGGAATTCTTGGCCTCCACTGTTGTATATCACGTTCCAGGTAAGTACGAATGAAATTTTGTCGATACCCATAGCTTGTGTCGTCGGAATTTGCCAAATAACTATCAGGGAAACCACCCCGCAGAAATAATTTTTTTACCAATAAATCTTGGGTGCCATCAATTTCCACAATATTCAGTGGGCTTATGTCCACATACTCAATTCTGCCGGCTAAAGTTTCTCCAGATTGCTTGAGCAAATCGGTCGATGCAGAACCTAAAATTAAAAACCTACCATTGCGCAAATTTTTTCGTCGTCCCACATCAATAAAACCTCTTAGATCTTGGAATAGTTCTGGCATCCTATGAATTTCATCTAAAATAATAAGTTTATTTTCGTTGCTGGAAATAAACAAAGATGGGCTTTGAAGTTTTGCCCTATCTTCTCTGCTTTCCAAATCCAAGTAAATAGAATCTCTTTGTTTGGCGATTTCCAACGCCAAAGTTGTTTTTCCGACCTGCCTTGGGCCCATAAGTGCAACGGCCGCTTGCCGATCTAAAGCTTTCAATACCTGGGGTAATACATTTCTCGCGATCATCCTTGCAAATTTAAAGTCTAGTTTTAAATTTGCAAGGATAAACAATAAAGGTAAACGCAAAGTTGCCGTACGATGCATTTATTTTTAGCACAACCCCAAAGCCGATTTTAAAAGGGCAGGGGCATTTTTACGAACCATTTTTGGGCATATCGGGGATAGAAAGTCTCCAAGGGTCCTCCTGCGTGTGCGGCATGGCATTTTAGGTGTTTACCTTGCCTACCCACCAACGAATTTCCTTGACGTGCACTTTTCCCAATTGTTGGTTTAACCGCATCTTCCAGGTGTTTTCCTGAAATTGCAATTGTTGCTTCAACATCGGATTTGGGACCCGTAGCCACAGTGTTTGACGCTGATCCAATTTTTCCGGCCAACACTCTACCCATAACGTATTTGCAAACCACACTTTCCAATGATTGCGCATTCGTGTAATACAATCTATACGTTCTTCGGAGGGTATACTTTGTTTTAAATAACGATCCACAGCGGCCGCCAAAGCGACGGGATGTTTAAAAAAAACTTCATCCGCCTGAACTTGTCCAATGCCTCGCAATGCCGCAATCAGCGACAACGTCTCGCGCGATCGTAGGACTGGCCAATGCTTTGTTTTTTTAGGCAACACGCTCAACCACCAAGTCAGATAATACAGGACGCTTGGGAGCCAATTTGCAAGCCGAACGCAAATATTCCAAGGCAGTATCCAGTTGGGAGTGATCGTTGTAGTGAATCATCATCAGCGGATCCCCTTGTTTGACCTGCGATCCAATTTTTTTCAATTGGGTAATCCCCACCGCCGTATCCACTTTGCCCGTATTTTCGGGTTGGGACAAAATATCCACACCTTTGGCCAACATCCCTGCATTAATTCCGTGAATATAGCCTCTTTTGGGTGCAGGCAGTTTGCGCACATACTTGGTTTTGGGAAATCTATCCGGATGATCCACATAGGTAACATCTCCACCTTGGGCCTTAACCATTTCCCTAAAACGTTCAAAGGCAGAACCATCATTGAGGTGACGCAAAACCGTTTGTTTAGCCGACAATGTAGATCCAGACACACCTGCAAGTCGGACCATTTCCATACCTAGCTTTAAAATTAATTCTTTTAAATCTTCGCTGCCACGCCCTTGCAGCAATTCAATGACTTCCTGAATTTCCAGCGCAGTTCCAATGGTATCGCCCAGAGGTTGATTCATATCCGTCACCAAAGCTACGCAACGGCGTTGCAGGGAACGCGCCACACGCGTAATGGTTCTTGCCAACTGTTTTGCATCTTCTATATTCTTTATAAACGATCCATTCCCCCATTTGACATCCACGACTAAATTTTCAGATCCAACCGCCAACCGCTTACTTAGGATGCTTTCCGTAATTAATGGAATACTGGCCACCGTTGCCGTCGCTTGCCGCATCTGATGCAAAATGGTATCCACCGGCGTGATCTGTTGTGGCTGCGCACAATAGCAACAGTCTATATTTTTCAATTGCTGCACAAATTCCTTAACGGACAAATCGGTTTTAAATCCTGGAATGGCGCTGAGTTTTTTAAGATTTCCAAAAATAAAATTCTCATCCTCTCCAACCACCGAAGGGACCACCACACCGCATGCCGCTACTAAAGCTGTGAGCACAATGGCAGTTTTATCACCCACGCCTCCCGTTGCATACAACGAAATTTTAGGCTTTCCAATGTCCGTCAAATCAACAACTTCGCCGGACAACATGACTTCTTCGGCCAAAACGGCCGTTTCCTGCGCAGACAATCCTTGAAAATAAATTGCCATAATAAGTGCAGACAATTGATAGCTGGGTATCGTGTTGGACAAAATTGATTCTACAATGTAACGTACTTCACCATCGGTGAACTCTTCACGTTCACGTTTTTTCTCAATAAGGTAAGCAAAAGATGGTTGAATTCCTTTGGCGGCAGTTTTTTTTTTGTTCATTTGACATTCAAAGATTAAAAGATTGCTGTCCGTACAAAAATTCGTACTTCAAACAAAATTTTCTTACTATTGACAATTTTTATTGAGATTGTCCAGTCATTTTGCAAAAATAGTAAAAATCACCGCCAGGCCTAAACGATAATATCCAAATATACCTAGGCCATTTTTCTTCAAATATCCAAAAAATGCATGTATGGTTACCAGGCCAACGGCGAAAGCAACCATGATACCCATTAACATGGAAACGGCATCCAGACTTTGCAACATTTCGGACCCATTCTTTAAAAACTTATAGCCCGTCGCAATCGTTGAGGTTAACAAGCCTAGCAAAAAGCTGAAATGTATGGATTGCACCAGCGACATACCCAGCATAATACCGCCGACAATGGTCGCCAACGACCGACTAAATCCAGGCCACAAGGCTATCAATTGAAACAAACCGATGCCCAATGCGACCTTTAGGGGCATATTATCCAACGTCCACCGGACTTGCCGACGTTTGCGATAATTTTCGACGAAAAAAATAAAAATGCCACCCGTAAAAACGGCTGCCAGCACGCAAGATCGGTTGTACAAATGCGTTTGAATCCAATCACCTCCCACAAAGCCCAACAACCCTACCGGTATAAATGCGACAACCATATGCAACGCCAAACGTAGTCCTTCGCTATTTTTCCCCGTAAGGCCCGCAAGCATCTTCTTTATTTCACGCCTGTAAAACAGAATGAGGACCCATATGGTACCCAATTGAATACAAACCATGTAGTGATTGAGCGCAATCTGCGTGCTGTTCAAAACTTTCC
Source organism: Puniceicoccales bacterium (assembly GCA_031258545.1). GTDB lineage: Bacteria > Verrucomicrobiota > Verrucomicrobiia > Opitutales > UBA9783 > CABUVL01. The sequence goes on from JAIRMU010000014.1 coordinate 5,433, forward strand.
CCAGGTAATCGGTACCGCTTTTCAGAAACAGTTCATTGACCAAAATCATATGCCCCGTGGACGAAACGGGCAAAAATTCCGTTATTCCCTGCGTAAGCCCTAGGGCGCAAGCGTGACCTACGTCCAAATGTACGGTTGCGTTCAACATTGGATTGGCGTTTACCCATCCATAAAAACTCATAAACAGTAAGATTACCCATCGCATATCGTTGATCCATGACATGTAGACCTATTATTGGCAAGTTTTTTCCGCTATTGAATACGTGCTGATCCAACCTAAGCAAACCATTGCGTGACGCACCGGGTAAAAAAGTCTTTAGGGCCATTTTATAAGACTATTACGTTGTGGATTAATTTGCAAAACCATTGGCCTGACGGAGGCCGTTGAGGTGTGCGTAATTTATAAATTTATCCAGTGTTGAAAAATCTGTACCATGTTAAGGGCGGCCCCTTTCAACAATTGGTCTCCCACAACCCACATGGCTATGCCGTTATCCAAGGCATTGTCGTAACGCAAGCGCCCAACACCACATGCGCTTTGTTTAGAATGTTCCAGTGCCGTCGGATAGCCTTCCTCGTACCAACATAAACCTTCGGCCGATTTCAATGCCATTTTTGCCTCATCCAAATTAAGTCTTTTGTCAAATTCAGCATTAATCTCCATGGAATGACACCGCAGGACCGGAATACGTACGCAATTGGCAAAGATCTTTAGGTTCGCATCGCCCAAAATTTTCTTAGATTCCAACACCAACTTGCATTCTTCTTCCGAAACGCCATCGGCATCTAAATTGCCAATCTGGGGAATCGCATTAAATGCCAAAGGTTTATGAAAATTACGTACGTTTGCATGGCTTTTCCCTTCGCTCCAGGATTTTACCTGTTCCTCAAGTTCACGCATGCCATCGTTTCCCATACCCGAAGCCGATTGGTAACTGTGTACCCAGAAACGTTTTAGATGAAACACTTTATGCAAAGGCCACAGTGCCATCAATGCAATCGTCGTGGTACAATTGGGACTTGCAACCAATCGATTTGCACGGGTCAATTGCCGTATATTGATTTCGGGAATGATGAGAGGAATGTCTTTGTGTAAGCGAAATGCGCTGCTTCCGTCTATACAATTTGCACAACGGGTGTTTAAAATGCTTGGAATCCAATGTGCGGCAACGTGTTGCGGTGTGGCAAAAAACCAAAAATCTACTCGCTTTAGCCAATTGTCCGTCAGATTTTCAACTTTAGACCGAAAACCCTTAAGGGTACAAAGGTGGCCTGCCGTTTTATCCGATGAAAATAGTACAAAATTTTTGGAACGACATGCGGGCATTTTTAACAACTCTTCAAATAATGTCTGCCCTACCAATCCGGTAGCGCCCACAATGCCTATTGTATTCATCTTATGCAAAACCATACAGTGCAAGGAATTTTATACTAACCCATTTACAAAGAAATTTCATCATGTGTTAACTTCAATTTACGATCATGATATATCCTAAAGCGTTGCAGGCGTGTACCTACACACAATAAATATCCATTGACAAAACATTTTATTGTAAAATTGATTGTAAACGCACCGAAAGAATGCAAACAAAAAGTTTGTTCTCGGTTCCCCATGTGCCCTCGCAGTCCCACGATCCTAAAACAATACCCATTTTCAATTGTTTGGGCGTATGTAACATTTTAGCTTGCAGTTGCATCCAACTTATGCGATGAAATTTAAGGTGGGGCTTTGTTAGTGAATGAAAATAAGTCGATGGTTTTTCAGTCTGATGTGCGTAGGGTTGACGGGATGTCAAAATGCCAAGCAAATCGTTGCAGAAACGGAAGAACCTCTCTTTCAGCAGGGCCAGCAATTTTTAAACGAAAACCGCCCCGAAGAAGCTTTCAAAGTGTTTCAAAATCTTCTTGAGAGAAGAAACGGAGATGGTCCCAGCACCCACTTTGAATTAGGTCAACTCTGTTTGAGTGTAAGGCGCGATCCCATTTTCGCCATTTATCACTTCCGGCAACATCTCGTACAAAATCCGGATAGCAAAGTGGCGCACATGGTTTTACAGATGATCGAAACTGCAAAGAAAGAATTTGCGCGTACCTTACCGTTGAGCGATCATTACAACGAATCTCCAGAATACTTAAATTTAATCGAAGTACTCAAACAGGTACGCGCCGAAAATAATCAACTCAAAAGCAAATTGGCACAGCTAAAAAATAAAGTTACGCCGGCCGAAATTCCAACGGCACGCACAATGGTTGTTCAACCCAATGAGGAAATACACAATAGCCATATCGAACGGACTTACGTTGTTCAAAGTGAAGATACGTTGTCAAAAATTAGCCTAAAAATGTACGGAAGTGCCGTAAAATGGAAAGTCATCTTTGATGCAAATCAAGACATCTTATCCTCTCCCAATGGTTTGAAAATTGGCATGAAATTACGCATCCCAGCGCTTAAATAATGAGTGTTCGGCGACGTCATCTGTGGACAAATAAAATTTTAGGATTTGCTCAAAAGACCTCTCATGCAGGGAACATCTGTGCGGACGCTTCCCTTTTTCGGGGTTTTATTTTGGGCATCGATCCAAGTTTGCGAAGTTCTGGCTTTGCCGTCATAGAAATTTGTGATCACCGGAAAATCAATTTACACACGTCTTCAACCTTGAAGTTAAGTCCTCAACTTGACTTTGTGACCTGTTTAGGGGAGTTATTTAAAACAACACAATGTCTGCTGCAATCTTACCCCGTACGTGTCGTTTCGATGGAGCAAACAATTTACGTGCAAAATACCAAAATAGCTCAGATTTTGGGTTCCTGTCGAGGCGCTTGTTTGGCAGCCGTTGCCTTGTCCAACATCGAAACCAAAGAATATGCACCGCGAAGAATCAAAAAATCTATCACGGGTATGGGACAAGCAACGAAAGAGCAAGTGGCCAAAATGGTTTGTCAACTGTTGCAATTATCGCGCATTTTACCTCCGGATGAGTCGGATGCAACGGCCGCTGCCCTCTGCCATTTTTTTTCATTAAAAAGCTTGCCGCCTTCCTAATTTAATTTTCCCATATACCGTGTTTCGCGCGGGATGTAGCTCAGCCTGGCAGAGCGTTACGTTCGGGACGTAAATGTCGCTGGTTCGAATCCAGTCATCCCGACCATGGCTTGTGAGATGAGTTAATTGCGGCAAATTTTTAAGAATTGATCAGAAGCGTTGGTTCTTGAAGGTTTTTGAGACATGTCTGTGGCCTTTGGGCTTTAGGACTCCATTTTTTGACACCCATCTCGCCAATTGTAATTGGAGATACAAGGGGTGAGGGCCCTTTTATCGCCAAAACACTTTCATGACTTCGTCGGCCGCGGACTTCGCATTTTGATGGCCGCACGTGAGGGGAAAATCTGGAAGTGTAAAATTTTGCGACTCATTGGGGATCAAGATTTTTTTAAAGTAAGTCATCATTGAAATGGAAATGAGGCATGCAATGGCTTGATCGTATTGCCTACAAAATTTCACAAAGACATATTAATTTAATGTTCCCACGATTTGGATTAAATGTGAAAAAATAATAAACTTTTCTATTGACATTTATAAATATATTGAAATAACAAATGGCCATTATGAAAAAGCATTCGATGAGAAGATTAATTAATACCGGCCTTTGTGTGCTGGGAATGATAAACAGTGTATCTTTGTACGCAGCACCCACGGGGCCCTGCCTGGGGCATCTTTTTGATGGAACTCC
>JAIRMU010000016.1 GCA_031258545.1 Puniceicoccales bacterium
TAGCGAAACGATGTCAATAAGGGCTCGTGAACTAGGCACCCATTCCCAGATTGCTTGGGAAAAACTACAATTGTTCGGAGATCACAAAAATCATTTTATTCGGGAAGGTAGTACCATGGTTTATCGATTCCCGGATATCCCACCATCAAATAATGAAAATAGGTATTACTGACTTGCATTTGGGTAAGTATGTGCGACAATTCTCTTATGTTTCAATTTGAAACCGAGTTACTTGTCTGAAATGAGTGCCAAAGTGCGCATGTCTAAAATAGCCATCTCCAAATGATTTTGGAGTAACGCTTATAAACTTTACGTGTTGAGAGATTCTAATTTTGCATACTTCTTCTATTTTTTAGGTTTTATTTGGAGAAAGCATAAAATGTCTTCCAAAGGTACCCAGCCTAAAAGCTTCAATTTAAACCTGACCAGAGCTTGAGTTATTTGATAAAATACATCGATTGGTAAATGTTGCCTTAAATTTTGATATTGGACCCGCAAATGCGTTTTTAAATGCTGTGCCCAACATAATTGAACTAATGCAGCTTAAGGGGGTACTTCAACATTAGTAAACACGTCTTTCCCGTTTATATATTGTGAAAAACCATAACATTGCTGTACATTTTACGATTTCCTGAAGGCATTAAGGTTTATCCGGAGGGGCGGTAGAAACGGCTTCTAGGACAGTTGTAATACCTTCTTTAACTTTAAACATGGCGTCTTGATGTAGGGTACGCATGCCATGTTTTATGGCAATTTCTTTGATGGTTGCGGTATCGGCATTGTTGTTAATTGCGCTGGTAATTTCTGGGCAGTTTTGCATCAGTTCGTGTATACCTATACGTCCCCGCATGCCGGATTCACCGCAGTGAAAACATCCATGTTCCGTTGCCTTTGGGATTTCTCCTGACCACTGGATTGATTGTTCCAAGAGCTTTTTTTCCGTATCGTCGGGCATGTACTTTGTGCAACATTTGTCACATACCCTTCGAATGAGTCTTTGGGCACAAATGACCAACAGTGAGGAAGAAATCATAAATGGATCGATGCCCATGTCCGTAAAACGAGCAACGGTGGAAGGTGCATCATTTGTGTGCAGGGTACTTAATAACAAGTGTCCCGTTAAGGCCGCTTCAATTGCAATTTCTGCCGTTTCTTGGTCACGAATTTCCCCCACCAGGATAACATCTGGATCCATGCGCAAAAAAGATCTTAAGGCAGCTGCAAAAGTCAATCCGATCGATTTGTGCACTTGTACTTGATTAACACCGGCTAAAGTGTATTCGACGGGGTCTTCGGCCGTTTGAATGTTAATATCAGGACTTGCAATTTCCTTTAATGCGGAAAACAAAGTCATCGATTTACCGGAACCCGTAGGACCGCAGTGTAAAATCATACCGTAGGGTTGTTGGATACAGTGACGGTACATCTGCAAATTGTATTCGGAAAACCCAAGCGAGGTTATGGGGAGTGCAGATTTTCGTTTATCCAAAATACGCATTACTACTTTTTCGCCAAATAGGGATGGACACGTGGCAACACGCAGATCGATACTCACATTTTTACGTGTAAATTTTGAAAAGTCAATACGTCCATCCTGAGGTAATCTTTTCTGTGCAATGTCCAAATCGCACATAATTTTTATGCGTGCTACAATAGCTGCGCACGATTTGACGGGCAAATTAACTTTTTCAACGCAAACACCATCGATGCGGTAACGTATCAAAAGACGGGATTCTTGGGGTTCAATGTGAATATCGCTGGCACCTCCATAGTAGGCATCCTCTATGATTTGGTTTACCAATTTGACGAGGGGCGCGCTTGCCTCATTTTCAGATTTTAACTCTTCAAGGTTAATGTCGGAGACTTTTTCCAGTTCTTCGTAGGACTCTTTGAGTTGCGAGGTAATTGCATGGATCTCTTGGCCGGCTTCAAGGGCATTCTGTTGATCGGCCGTATCAGCGTTAAAGTAACGTCGATGTAAGCCGTCAAATAGAGAATTAGGTATAACAATAACTTCATCAATTGAAAATTGAGTTTTGAGCGTAAACAATTCACGACCCTGATAATCGAGAGGATTTTTCATCAAGGCCCCCACATTCTTTTCGCCTAAAAATTTATGGGGAAATACGCCTGTTTGAGCTATGAGTTCACCGCTTATGGTTTTTATAAGGCGTTCATCAATCGTCAAGTCTTTTTCTTCGGTGATTAAAGGACTCTCCGTAAAACTCGCAACATACCGAGCCGTATCCTGTTCACTCAGTTTGTAGTTTGGATCTAATATACGTAAGAGCAAAAAGGATGTATATTCGGCAATTTCCTGCAAATAGGTGAGATCTTTATTGTCTAGGTAAGGCGTTTCCGATGTGGGTTCCTTGTTGAGTACTTGTATGGCGCCTATAACACGCTGATCTTTGAGTGGAACCGTCAACATGGAAGTTACTTCAAAATCCGTATTTTTACTTAAATTATACAGCTCATTCCCATTATCATCTTTGGTAAAAATGTTACTTTCACCGGTTTGGATTACTTTCCCCACGAGCCCCGTATTCAGTGGGATTTTTAACTTAAGTAATTGTGCTCTTTTTTCTATAAATTTATTCTCCAAATCAGGTTGTTTTTCCCAAAGAGAAGGGGAATAATAAACGTATTTGAATGATATTTGTTCATTTTCAACAAGATATAGAGTAATGCTTTGGGCATTTAGGTCATCAATGACTTTATTGGCCGTAAGCTCAATGATGGAATCTAGATCTTCTTTGGTGGGAATGGATTTTGATATAATTTTGACCAACAAAGAACGTCTTAGGGACTTCGAAACATTTGATTTTTGGGGCGTGTTTGCAATCATGACTGACATAGAATAGCGATTTTTGCATTTTTTAGCAAGAGATTTGTCGTGAATTTTATCCGTAAAAAGTGTTGAAATTGAATGAATTTATGTGTCTAATGATTAAGTTCACATGGATGTGAAAATGATTTTAGCCGATAAAATTTGTCCAACGAATTTTTCGGTTTTTAATGTATGAAGCAATTGGTCATCGCTGAAAAGCCAAGTGTCGCCCGAGATTTGGCGAGTGCTTTGGGATCGTTCAAGCAAAATAAACAAGGTTATTTTGAGCGAGAGGATATGATTATAAGTTCTGCTGTAGGTCATGTTGTAGAATTGTATATGCCGGAAGATTTTGATGTAAAATATAAGCGGTGGTCGCTCAAAAATTTGCCCATTCTCCCGGAAAAATTTCTACTGAAGCCCATTGAGAAAAGTCGAGCTCGCTTTGAAGTATTAAAAAAGTTGATGCAACGCAAGGAGATAGGAAGCTTGGTGAACGCCTGCGACGCGGGCCGTGAAGGAGAATTAATTTTTACCTACGTATGCGAACTGGCCGATTGTCAAAAGCCCAAACAGCGCTTGTGGTTGTCTTCAATGACGCCCGAGGCCATTCGTGAAGCCTTCAAACATTTACGCGATGCCGAAAGTATGCAATCATTACAGGATGCGGCACGTTGTAGGGCTGAGGCCGATTGGTTGGTGGGCATCAACGGCACACGTGTGGTCACCGGAAGAATGTTGGGAGCGCGGCGACGTGAGGTGGCCTCCGTGGGGAGAGTCCAAACACCCACACTTGCTCTCATGTGTGAGCGCGAAAAGAGCATTCGTAATTTTATTGCGGTTCCATTTTGGCGCATACAAGGTAATTTTAGTATTGCGCAGGGTACCTACGCAAGTTGGTTGCAAAAAGTGCCATTTAATAAAAATTTGTCTAATCCCAACGATCGCAGTGATCGATTTTGGGAGAAAGATGCGGTTAATCAAACTGTTGAAACGTTGCAGTCGCATCTCGGTAACTTGGCAGAAGTTTCCGAAACGACTAAAAAAACGAAGCAATCAGCTCCCCGTCTTTTTGATCTTACCGCGCTGCAAAGAGAATGCAATCAACGTTATGGGTATTCTGCGAAATTTACATTGGATACGGCACAAGCGTTGTACGAAAAATATAAAGTGTTGACCTACCCGCGTACGGATTCACGTGCATTGCCCGAAGATTATGTACCCGTATGCGCGTTAATTTTGGAGCACTTGGGAGAAAACTATCGGTTGTTGTCCCAAAAAATTTTGTCCAACCAATGGCTCAATGCGCATCAAAAAACAATCTTTAATAATAAGGCGGTATCGGATCACTTTGCCATTATTCCGACCGAAAAAACGCCAGGCGATTTGAAAGATTCCGAACGTAAAGTGTATGATTTGGTTGTACAAAGATTTTTATCGGTGTTTTTCCCACCCGCTGAATTTGCAGTGACCACTCGCTTAACTTCCCTTGCAGGTTTTGTCTTCAAAACAGAAGGCAAAGTTCTGGTTTATCCAGGATGGTTAGAAGTGGTCAAAAAAACGGATCTAAAAGAAACCTTGCCCGCTTTAGTTCCCGAAGACAATAATCGTGCCTCTGTGGCGAATTTTGAAAGCTTGGAGGATACAACGCGTCCTCCCGCTCGTTTTACGGAAGCAACTTTATTGGCGAGTATGGAACATGCAGGACAGCTCGTAGAAGATGACGAACTTGCCGAAGCCATGAAGGAAAAAGGATTAGGTACGCCGGCGACGCGTGCCCAAATCATTGAAAATCTTATTGGTACTCGATACATAGAACGTCAAGACAAGGAATTGGTACCGACTTCTAAAGCGGAACAGTTGCTTGAATTTTTGCAAGTTGTTAAATCACAAGAGTTGGCAAGTCCCGCATTAACGGGAGAATGGGAATGTCGTTTACGCCGGATCCAGAACAGACAACTCAGTAGGACACAGTTTATGTCGGACATTCGATTAATGACTTCTAAAATAGTAGAAAACATACTTGCATTCAAAGAAAGTGACCAAGAAGGTCGCCAGACGCAAATTATTTCCCCAAGCGATGGGTTACCCATGTTGGAAACTTTTCGCAGCTTTCGTTCGCAAGATGGAAAAATTTCTATCTTTAAAATGATAGGAAATCGAAGGATGTCCGAAAAAGAAATTATTGAATTACTGAAAGACAAAAAAATTGGACCTCTGGAAGGATTTCGTTCCAAGGCGGGAAAAGCTTTCAGTGCAATTTTAGAATTAACAGAGGATTATCAAGTTAAATTTAATTTTCCCAAAGGCGAAGGTAATTATTTAACTGCAGAAGATTTATCCGAATACCCTTCCGTAGGTATTTGCCCTTTGTGCAAAGGTACCATAAGGGCCACCGATGTTAATTTTATTTGTGAACGCGTGCAGGAGGATGCATGTACCTTTAGAATGGCAAGAACCTTATTGCATCGGACTATCCAAGACGAACAGTTCGAAAAATTATTGACGACGGGGAAAACGGATCTCATAGATCGTTTTCGTTCAAAGAAGACGGGGAAATTTTTCTCCGCTTACCTGGTATTGAAAGAAAACGGAACCATCGGTTTTGAGTTCGTAAAAAAACCCGTAGCAACGACCCGTAGTTCATAATTTAGGTAGTCTACGCGAAAATCAGCTAAAAAAAACTGTGGTCATCGGAAGATTATAAAATCACTTTTGTGACGTTTAAGGTAGCGATCTACGGGGAGTTTCCCATGGTCCTTAGTTCTGATGAGCCTTGCAGGTTCATCGAGAATTGGCCTGTGAATTTTGGTGTCCGTGACATGCAACATAACGGAGTATTATAACCTCATTGATGCCTATGTTTTGCGAACAAAGTACCCCGGCTCAACAATATTGCTTCCCCATGTAAAACAGTTATGCATTGACAGGTTCGCAGAAAATATTTGAATATCAATAACCTTCCTTGCCAAATGGCTAAAACATCCATATTTTAAAATCTGTGAATTTATTACAACTTTTTTAAAAAATATTTTAACAACCCTTGACAAAGAGTAGATTATTTATAATTTTATATTACATAATTTTAAATAAAAGAAAATTATGAACAAAACAATGCATACAATTATAAAGAGTAGTCTTGTGACGGCAGGTTTGCT
>JAIRMU010000018.1 GCA_031258545.1 Puniceicoccales bacterium
ATATCGCAAATGCAAATGACTTTAAAAGCGTGTGGGATAAATTTCAATCGCTGGATGACTACAAAAAACATATCTACAACGTCAACGATGTGCACCTAACCAAAAACAAAGACATGTATTACGATTTCCCAGAATTTCCCCAAAAAACCGAAAGCATACGAAAAGCTGAAAATAGGTATTATTGATGTGCTTGTACCTTATTCTATCAGCAATTACCCGTAAGCAACGCAACGATTTACATGTTTGGCTCTTTTGGGGTTCCTCCGATCAGAAAATCTCAACAGCAATACGGATTGGAAGCCATAGTACTACGAGATTCACTTATTTTTTTCAAATCCTCTACTAAACGTACCCTCAGTCATCGACTTTAACAATGGTATATTGTATAGGAATATAGGAAAACAGATACCGACAACTCAAAATAGAGATTTACGGTATACAATCATATAAAATGCATAGAGACTTATTTAGAGTCAATGGCGCTTTCTCTGTTTACCTAAGCAAATTGTTTTCAATTATGCTATAGAGGTAGCGACAATGCCATTTAAATTACCTGCCCACTTCAACTTGAAGGGAATGTTTAAAACGTTAAAAAGATCGAATCTTTACTTTTGCACCCTTCAGTCCGTGATTCCATACCGTTTGACCTGTACTTGAAATTTTACAGAAAACCCCATGAGTTTTTTACAGAAAATCAATAACGTGCATCGAACTTGCGTGCCAAAACCACCTGCCCAACGATCCACTGGCGCAAACGGATTGACTTTTTGATCCGTGCTCGAAGTCTTGGTCGGGGTATGCTTTTTACGCACACGCACGGCTGATCGATCTCCGGACGCACGGCGTCTATGGAGGTTGCCAAATTGCTTGGGAATGTTTCCCCTAAAAGATCTTCAACCGTAGACTTTGTTTGTGGTTCCCGTGTTTGTACCTCAAGTTCACTCGCCCCTCGTTGCCGTTTGAGCATTTCAATTTTCTTACGCGCTTCCTCAAGGTAACGCCCATCGTCATCTGCATTTTGCGTTTTTGGTTTTGCGGCCGGTTGCTTTTTAACGCCGGGAATAAACGCTAAAACCAAAAACACCATCACGTAAATGAGATCATCCCAATTCATTTTTATGCGTGTAAATCTTCCCCAATGGTATTTTCTGCGTCTTTGGACAAATGTTCGCGCATTTCCGTATCGGCTTTTACATTTTCCATACGATAAAAATCCATGACTCCCAAACGGCCTTTACGTAAAGCTTCCGATACCGCCAAGGGTACTTCCGCCTGCGATTCGACCACCTTGGCACGCATTTCTTCCACGCGCGCTTTCATTTCTTGCTCCAGGGCAACGGCACTGGCACGGCGGATTTCCGCCTGAGCTTGCGCCATGTTCTTATTTGCTTCCGCCTGCGAAACCTGCAATTTGGCACCCACATTTTCTCCAATGTCAATGTCGGCAATGTCAATGGAAAGAATTTCGTAAGCGGTTCCAACGTCCAAACCTCTATTCAGCACAACTTTGGAAATTTGATCGGGTGTCTCCAAAACCTGCTTGTAGGTCTCCGCAGACCCAATGGTGGCCACAATGCCTTCACCCACACGCGCAATGATGGTATCCTCCTGAGCGCCACCCACAAAACGGTCCAAATTTGTACGAACGGTCACGCGGGCCCTCACCTTGACCTGGATGCCATCTTTTGCGACTCCGTCAATCGTCAATTTACTCTGAATTGCCTTTGGACAGTCGATTACCTTGGGATTGACAGACGTATGAACGGCTTCGATCACCGTTTTACCCGTTCCTTTGGTTGCCAAATCGATGGCGCAGGCACGCGCAAAACTTAATTCAATGCCGGCCTTTTCGGCCGCTATCAATGCCTGAACCGTCTGCAATAAATTGCCTTCTGCCAAAAAATGGGCCTCCAACTCATCCACCGACAAATCAATTCCGGCCTTGGCAGCCGTAATACGACAATCAACGATCAATCCGTAGGGAACCTTTCTTAGACGCATCGCAATTAAATTGGGAATACTTACGTAGGCTCCCGCCAACCATGCCCTTAACCAAACGTTAAAAAAGGACAAAACAATAGCCAACAATCCAAGGATTAAAAACCCTACAATCAACAACGTAATACTGGTGCCTTCCATGCGTTCTACTTTACTTACCGCACGTCAAAAAACAAGCATTTTTAACCACAAACCGCAAAAGATAAACACGCTTCAAGAGGAATACAATTTTTCCCCATACCATTTTTAATGTAACCTACAATGCATATGTACCCTCATCGGATTCCGTACCAAGGAGTTGTTTTTCCACCAATTGCCTGTACAGTTCACTTGTTTTCAGCAACGCAGCATGCGTCCCCTGACAAATGAATCGTCCCGCATTGAACAAATAAATGCAGTGCGCATTTTGAATCGTACTGATGCGATGAGCAATGGCAATAACTGTCTTGTCAACCGTTAACCGATTAATGGCTTGCCGAATATAAAATTCACTCTCCGAATCCAGAGCGGACGTAGCCTCATCCAAAATGAGTACGGGGGCATTTTTTAAAAAAGCACGCGCAATGGCCAAACGTTGCCTCTGGCCACCCGAAAAACGATTTCCGTTTTCACCCACCCAAGCGTGATAACCACCTGTGGCTAATATAAATTCGTGCGCGTACGCCGCCTTAGCGGCTTCAATCACAGCTGCATCGTCAGCTTCTGGGCATCCAAGTTTCAAATTATTGGCAATGGTGTCGTTAAATAAAACTGGATTTTGTGAAACGATCGCAATTTGACTACGCAAACTCTCGAGAGACCATCGTCTCAGATCAATGCCATCCAATAAAATACAACCGCCACTCACGTCGTACAAACGCGGTAAAAGTTTAATGAGCGTGGATTTACCCGCACCGCTGGGCCCCACAAGCGCGCTCCATTTACCGGCAGAAAAAGTTAAGTTAATCCCTTGCAAAGCTTTCGTTGCATCCACCGATCGTTCGTAAATAAAATCGACCTCTTGAAACGCAAATTCACCTTTTATGGCATTTGCGTAAGCGTCTTTCTCCGGAGATTGAATCTCCATAGGCATTTCTAAAATCTCAACAATGCGTTCCAAAGCCCCCGTTGAGCGGTGTACTTGACTCAGGGTATTGCTCATTTTTTTGATGGGATCAAAGGCGAAATAAAGCGCGGTCCCCATAGCACTGAAAACCGAAAAAGGAATGCGCCTATAGTAGGCGTAAATGAAAATAATTGCAAGGATCACGGCCGTCACAATTTCCATCAAAGGCTGCTGGAGCTTTTGCCACTGCACAACCGTTTGAATGCGGTTGGCCAACCGATGCATTATACCTTTTGCTCTATCTAAAGCGGATTTTTCCAGCAAAAACGTTCTTATTTCCTGGACGGCACGCAAATTTTCTACGACGCATTCCGTCACTTCCGCTTCCGCATTTTGCATGCATCGACTACTTTCTTTTACACGGTAGCGCAGCAATCGTACGGGAATAAAACATATGGGTAACGCAAATAAAAATACCATCAATAAAACAAGATCACCATTTTTAACGGATAAATAAATGAGTCCGACAAACGCCGCTAGCATTTGTAAAGGTTGTTTGAAAAATTCGGACGCAATTTCAAGTAAAACGTCCTGAATTGTTTTGGGATCATTCACCACACGATTCACCAAATCGCCCGAATGCTTTTGCTCAAAAAAGGATAAAGGTATTGCCTGAAGCTTTGCAAAGATGTCGGCTCGCAAATGATTTAAAATTGCCAATCCACAGCGATTCATCCAATAGGTACTCAAATATCCAAAAATACCTCGCATCAAGAATCCCAAAGGGATCAATCCGGCGATCCACAAAATTTGTCCACACGTATAACTATTTTCGGTATCCTCAAAGATTTGCTTAAATACCTTTTCAAATATTACGGGGAGTCCCAAGCCACTCATCAATCCGTAAATAACCCCACACATCAATGCCGCCATGAATAAAAACTTGTGCGTCGACAAATAACGCCGACTTAGGGACCATAGCGTACATTTCATACGAGTTGTGTACGCTATTTTCGACGCAAGGACAAGATTCTTTTTAGATCGACTTGCAACCGTAGAAAAATTATTTTCCCTTGTAAATTAATATCATGATACGGGGCCTTCGATTGTTAAGCCATCAATTGGTAAATCCACATTGCCACTCGCCCAAAGAGCTAGTTTCCTGGATGGGCGCCATACAAGCTCAAAATTACCCCATGTCAAAATGGGCTATGGGTATTCGATTACCTGCATCCACGATTCGGACCATAGATAAGGTTATTCAAGATGGGGAAATAATACGCATGCACGTTTTACGGCCCACGTGGCATTGGGTACCTCGAGAAGATGTCCGATGGATGTTGGCGCTCTCCAAACGAAACATTCAATCCGCTCTAAAGTTTAGAAGTAAAAATAACGGTATGACGGATAATTTGTGCATCCAATGCAATCGTACGTTGGAAAAAATATTGGCGGGACACCTCCATTTAACAAGGCAAGAAATCCGTTCGGCATTCCATCGGTTGGGTCTCAATATCCATCCCATACAGATGACATTGATAATGATGCAAGCCGAAATCGAAGGCATTGTCTGCAGCGGCATCGAGAAAAATAATCAATGTACCTACGCTTTGTTGGAAGAACGCATTCCTCCCACTCCAACATTGTCTCGGGATGAAGCTTTGGCGAAATTGGCGACAAAATTTTTTCAAAGTCATTCGCCGGCAAGCCTATACGACTTTGCATGGTGGTCGGGCTTAACCTGTTCTGAAGCAAAGAAAGCAATCGACTTCATTGCATCAGACCTCGTTCAAGATAAACGGTATGCTCCTTGTCTCTGGACGCACGTGTCCTGCCCAACCCTCCCATGTCATAATACAGAAAATTTACATTTGCTCCCATCGTACGATGAGTACTTTATTGCCTATAAGGATAGAACACACGTCATTGACCCACAACATCAACATAAAGCATTCAACGCTTACGGTACGTTTTATCCTATTGTTTTATACAATGGCCAAGCTGTTGCAACCTGGAAGCAAACAACGCAACGGGCTGCATTTGTTTCTCCTTTTTATCCTCAAATAAATATGCCTCAACGGTATTTACAAAAGGCCATGGACGTATACAAACATTTTATGGCCGCAAAGACATCCTAAAACATGTGGTATGCGATCATTGAATTAACGTATACCTCAAAAGCAAAGAAGTAACAAAACGAAAAAATCAAATACACAACTTTGCTGCACGCGAAAAAAATTAAAATTCGATGCGCATATTTTCAATTTTTAACTTGCAAAATGCAACATCGGTCCTCAAAGTGAGTGTATTATAAAAATGAATGCTTGTTTTATACTTTGTCCTGATTGCAAAGTTACGCGTTTTTTGGGTTGGCGTTAGGCGCCTCATTGTAATTTTTTAACGCCCATTTTCCCACTTCTCATTTTTCTAAATTAGTACCCTTTCAAAAAAGTAAAATTTTATGTTCAAATTCATAAATGCTATTTTCATAGTGTCCGGAACCGCCATGGGGGCAGGACTCATTGCCTTACCTTTATCCTGCAAAGATATCGGCATTCTTCCCTGTTTGTTGCTCATCATAGTGAGCGCTTGGATATCTTACAAAACCGCCTGCATCACCCTCCAATTGAGCCATCAACGAGGGATAGGAACAAGCATCGTGGAATTGAGTCGTGTTTTATCGTGCAGGCGAACAAAATACGTTACTCTCGTAAGTTTCTACCTATTGTCTTTCGCTTTATTATCCGTATACGCTTGCGCAACGGCAGACATGATACGCGTATTTTTGAACTTTCAAACGCCTATTCCAGGTTTCGTCATCTACAGTTTGCTGTTTTATTATCTTCTCAAACAACACATTCACCGCATATGCAGAATCAATTCACTGTTTTGCAGTGCGTTATTGCTATGCATTGCGTATGTCCTGGTTACCATCTGGAATCGTTCCTACGACTTTGTTATCTCAAGTCACTTCTCAAGCAACATATTGTTCACGCTTCCCATTTTATTGACCTCTTTTGGAGTTCAAAACGTATGCCCCAATATTTACAACCTATTGGATGGCAGCGTAAAAAAAGCGCAACGGGCGTTTTTAATAGGTATATTAATTCCAACTCTAATTTATTTTTTGTGGATATTTATGATATCCAATTACTTACGAAACGCCGATTTCCAATTTTTCAATCAAATGATTCAGGGAACCATAAGTCCAGGGATGCTCGTTCAAAAATTGTGCAGTGTTGTCGGTGTTTCTTGGATGGATACAATTTTTAAACTCATTTCCTTACTCGCCATCCTAACCTCGGCAATCGGTATTGGCATAGGTATTTGCATATCACTTCAGGAAGAACAAACTAAAATCAATCCTCAAATGCTGGTGGTCATCATTCCATGCATCGTGAATTTAACTTTTCAAAATGCATTTCTGAAAATACTGTCTTTTGGAGGTGCAATTGCAACCGTATTCGTAATTTTTATTCCCATTTATCTAAAACGAATGAAAGAAAATATCACTTTACAGGATACCCTATGCTGCGTCTTTGGCCTACTTATTATTTTCGTAGAATGTATCGACATGGTGTTGCATTAAATGAAAACTTTCTCCATCGGCGTATCGTGTGCATACTTTGCATCGTGCATTGGGTTCGCATAACACAATTTATGCATTGCAATTACGTTGGCATAAAAACCGCGTAAAAATTTATGTGCACGACTAAAAAATAACCCAGCGGTTTTTCTAGTCCAGTTTTAAACCGTGACGCAAGTATGTAGGTGTGTCCCAATAGGCTTCACTACCGGCATCATCGAAATCAAACTGGATTTGCGTGTTTTGACTATTTGCCATTTTTTCGCTGTCAGGTTTTTTACGATAGCGCGCAGCTTTTAAATTTTGCTTACAATAGGACCCTAAAACAAAAATTTCCACTCGCGATGTAACTTCCACTAACTCTGCATACGCATTGAGCACTTGAATCTCAGGTGACCCCAAATACCCCTGCAATTCGTAATATAAGTTTTTTAAATCCACGAATGGTACACCGGATCCCAATTGGGAAAACATAAAAACTTTTTTTATGGGTATGTGCCCTTTGCTGGAACGCCAAAATGGACAGTCGAATACCGACCTTAACGCTTGTTCCGAAGCATGCTCGCCTTCTCCAAAGCCTATGCCCCAAAAAACACCTTCGGGTTTATCGGAAAAATGCTTCAGGAAATTATTTAAATTGCCCTCCAAAACACCGGCAGTATTTTGTGTTAAATAGGTAAAAAACATTTTCATCAATCTGGAGAGCCAGGCATCTCCTTCGGTAAACGCCTCTTTAATGGTCGCCACGTCCGACAATGATTGAAATAAAATGTCATTGTTAAAAGGCACCACCAAATCTGAAGCGAGCTGCAGAGACTTCAATTGGCTTTGCACACGAATAGCCTTGGATTGTCCTTCAAAGGAAAAAGGCACGATGGGAATGGTCAACACAAAAGCACCCCATTGGATGGCCAATTGAACCAACTTTAGGCAAGCGCCTCCACCCGTTCCTCCCCCCAGCCCGACGAGTAAAATAAGAATGTCGGTTTTTTGGCAAAAAGCGTGGAGTGGGGCTGCATCTTTTTCAAACATTTGTTCCACGAGCGCTTCATCGCCGCCAGAACTAAGCCCTCGAAAGTGACTTTTTTCGAAACAAAATTTTGGTAAAGATGGATGTAAACTTTCCAAGCAACGCAAATCTGTATCTACCGCTAAACACAAATCAGACAAAATAGACACTTTGGAAAAGAAATCATTCAAAGCGCGGCAAGCCGCGCTTCCCAAAGCTAAACACTTCACACGTGCTCCCATCGTATGCGTCTTGCCCATATCCAATCCATCCATATTTCCCTCATCCAATCGAACGCTTCCAATCTTGTCAAACCTTTGTTAAATGCTGATATGGTGCGGACTAGCACTTGATTGCCAATCGCATATCATTCTCGAAGCATTGGAGACAAAAATAGGTTGGCATAAAATATTTTAATTGAAAATAAGCGGCAGCCATCTTAAATGATTTACAAAAAAGTTTAAAAGCCGTCAAAATGAACAACTGGGTTGCATAAAATGCATTTTTACACATCAATTTAGATGCTAAAAATTGTTATCCGCAATAGGTTACTTTGTTTTCATAACAAATACACCATCCCAATCCAGTGCGGGCGGATGCAATTGCATGTAGGCACAACGCTGCTTGTATATCAAAGAAGGATTTGTGGTGATGCCGACATCTCTGTTGGGTTGTAAAGGTTCTAGATGTGAAGATTCCTCAAATAATTTGGTAGCTTCGGACCAATCTTGTCGTAAATACATTTGTATACCTTTTTCAAAAATGTCGATGCATTCGAAAGTGTTTTCCTGTAAATCCTTTTTCAATCCAACAATTTCGTAAATGCTCAAAGGATGCGTCCGACCTTTAACAATAATGCGGTCAACAAATCGAAAGACAAGTATATCGCTTTCTCCAATAACGGTTTTGTAAGTATCTTCCGTAACCAATGTATAAACGCCAAATATTTTTGCTCCCGATTCACAACGTGCAGCTATGTTGACCGTATCGCCCATCATGGTAAAATTAAATCGTGTAGAAGATCCCATGTTACCCACCGTAGCAAATCCAGTACTGAGACCAATACGAGTCCTCATTTGCAAAACTTCTTGAGGCCAATTGATACCCTTTTCTCGACTCCACTTTTCTCTCAAAATACGTTGTTTTTCTTGAATGCGACAAGTGGCAACGCAGGCATGCAACGCATGAGACTCTAGGTCAAAAGGCGCTCCAAACATGGCGACAACGGCATCGCCAATGTATTTATCAAGCGTTCCGCCTTCCTGATTGATGACATCGGTAACGGCAGTCAAATACTCATTCATGAGTTTAACCAGATTGGAGGGCGATAAAAGTTCAGAAAAAGTTGAAAAATTTTGAATATCACTGAAAAAGGCTGTAATATCTTTTTCAACCCCCCCCAATTGGGGATTATTTTGCGTTTCAATCATGGTGGAAACAATCTCCGGAGATAAGTAATTGCCAAAAATACTTTTTATCCTTAGCCGCTGTTTGCGTTCCACAAGCATTTGGTATAATGCTCCAAACAATGATAGCGTAAGGAGACAACCTAAAGGCGCAACTATGGGACAAGCAATGTACACGGTTGCATCAAAAATACCAAATAAGCCAAATGCCAATAAAAAGTAAACAATAACACCCACCATCAGTAACCTGCTCCAACGTTTAATAAAGTCGCTGTACAAAATGATGATGGCTACAAGAAAATTAAGCACAAATACTATCAATAATTCTACAATCCATGAAAAATGCCGTACATAATATTCCGAATAAAGTGTTTTAAACAAATTTGCGTGTGCGGTAATGGAAGGGACTTTTTTTACATCAACGGGCGTGTGAATAAGTGAATCTGTGCCTTCGTATGTATTACCCAAGAAAATAAACGCATCGTTAAACTGTGAAAAAAAGGCAAGTGCATGCTCTTTTTCACTTTTAGAAGCATTGGGAGATTGAATAATTTCATAATTTTTTAAAACACCGATCAAACTTACCTTTTGATCCTTTGTGGTGGACCACGAAGAAAACCAATTAATTTCCATCAATTGTCTCTTTTGCAGTGGTATTTTTCTAATCACCTCCCCTTCTGGATTTAGAAAAATAATCCTAAAGTTATTTTCGTACTTTTCTTCCGGAGAATCATCTCCGTAAATATTAACAAAATCGTGCGATACTTTGAAAACGTGCATGAGTATTTCCAATCCAAGTGTGTAGTAAATTTGGCTGTGTGTACGTGCATAAAGCGGTACCCAGCGTATCGTTGAGCCCACATTCATAATAGAATCACCATTTGTAATGCCTGTTTTGATCTTGTTGCCCACAATTTTATTTGAAGGATGGAGAGGATTTTTAACGAGACTAAAGTCTGTGAATCCCTTATAGATCAATGGAAACGGAATTTCATGCTGCAAAAAGGGTTGTTGTACTTCACCGAACGTATTGTACCAAGCCCCCAAGATCACATTGGAACTGTTTTCAAAATATTGACGACATGTACGTTCATCATCGTACACACGTTGCTTATCCACCAAATTCGAATATTTTTTATCAAAAAACAAAATATCTGAAATCAATGCTTGCGGCTTTCCCAGGTTTGTCAAAGCGTATACCGCTTGCGCGTAAAAGCTTAAGGGAACGGGCGCTTCCCCCATAAAATTAATAGCAGCGTTATCCACATTGACGTAAATAATTTTGGGCATCCGTTGCGTAACTTTACTCTCATTAATATCGCCTCTCAACCAATAACGAAAATCCATAGTTGCATTTTCCAACCGTTTTGCCCAATCGTAACGCGTACATATCTGCCACGTGAGTGGTAAAAAGAAAAATATAATCAAAACCTTTGCAAAACGTTTAAACATAGTTTATTTCTCAGACGTTTTAGAAGTTGCTGATTTAATTTTAATCTTATTTATAAATAACACAACATAAATAATGTCCTTTTCTTCTTGTCCCTTTAAGCCTTTCGATGAACAAGCACCCAATTCCACCGAGGCTCAGGCGTGGCAAATTTTTTTTATGCAATGTGCCTACAATTTGGCATTAAAAGCGTGGCATCAAGGTGAAATTCCCATTGGCGCCATCGCGGTTGTGAACCAGCAAATTGTTAGTCGCGCCTATAACCAGGTGGAGCAAAAAAAAAATGCTTGTGCACATGCCGAAATGCAAATTTTATACGACCTATTTCAGCAGAAGCGGGATTGGCGCCTGACGGACGTGCACTTGTACGTCACCAAAGAACCGTGTCCCATGTGCAGTGGTGCCATTTTTAAGTCAAGAGTACCAAAAGTTGTCGTTGGTGTCTACGACCGTCAACAAGGTTGTTTGGGAGGATGTTTGGATTTTAATCAGCATTTAAAGTTATACCATTGCGTAGAAGTTGTTACCGAACCTCTCAATGGCTATTGTGAGACGCTATTAAAAACATTTTTCAAACTGCGGAGAAATGGTAACACACTCCATCTGCCTCTGGATTGCAAAGCATAAATTTTAGAACACAGCAGTTAAAATGTGTAACCTATGTCAGCGTGTGTTGTCGCCTAAATCTATATTTTACACAAAATCTACCGGGTCTACATCCCATAGGGTCGCAACGTTGATGGGCCACCGAAATTGCCGTTGCAACTGCATTAGACAAGGCAAATCCTTCAAAACATCCCGTGAAAAAAACAAAACATGTTGTCGATAATAATTGTTTACCTTACCCAGGGGAGGTACAGCGGGTCCCAAAATTGCAATGTGCTCGCTTTGCAAATTTTTTTGTAAAAATGAATCCCACTGTTGGCATGCATATGCAAGTACACTTTCGGAGTGGCTCCGTAAAATTTGACGCATAATATGCCGGTGAGGAGGATAACCGTATCGATCGCGCAGCCGGCATTCTTGATTCAGAAAGTCTTCGACGTTGCCCGCTACACCCAATTGAACGCAAGGTGCGTCCGGAGAAAATGTTTGTACAACCACTTCACCCATTTGATCCGCTCTGCCAGCCCTGCCGCCAACTTGAACAAGCAACTGAAAGGTTCTTTCGGCGGCCCGAAAGTCGTTTACGTTAAGTTGCCCATCCGCCTGTATGACTCCGACCAAAGTTACGTTGGGAAAATCCAGACCTTTGGCAATCATTTGGGTACCAATTAAAATATCGTACCGTTGTGACAACATTTGCTCATACCAATCGGGATTTGAAGAGACCGTATCGGCATCCAATCTAAGGACACGGGCCCTCGGATATAATCTTTGGAGGCAAGCTTCAATGCGCTGCGTCCCAAGACCTCGACTTTTTTCAAAAAACCCGCCACAATGGGGGCACATTTTGGGCATTGGTAGGGTACGTTCACACGCATGACACTTTGCAACTTGTTGGCTGCGATGATAGACTAAATGAGCACTGCAGCAAGGACATGTGGCGTATTTCCCACACGCGTTACATTGCAAAAAAGGTGCGTAGCCGCGGCGATTCAAAAATAATAAACTTTGCTCTTTGCGATCCAACCGATCGCTCAACTTTTCTCTCAACAAAGTGGATAGCATAAATGCGCCTTCGAAGTTAGGTTTTTCAAACGACATATTAACCGTGTAAACTTTCGGCAAACATCGATTGTAGGGTCTATGGACAATGCGGTGCAACGTGTATTGACCGTTTTGGACATTGAACCAGGTTTCCAACGAAGGTGTTGCCGAACCCAGTACGCAAACCGAATTATTGAGCAATGCCCGATGTATGGCCAAATCACGACCGTGATATCGAGGGGTATCCGATTGTTTATACGCAGGTTCGTGCTCTTCATCAACAATCACCAACCCAAGTCGACCCAAAGGTAAGAACAGGGCAGAACGTGTTCCCATAACAACGTCTATTGTACCGTTTAGCGCATTTTCCCAAATACGCAACCGTTCTCTTTCGCCCAATCGGCTGTGCCAAACCTCTACTTTAACTTCGTTTAGGCACAAACGCAGAGAAATTTTTTTGAGCGCCTGTTCCGTTAAAGCAATCTCCGGAACCAAATACAAAGTTTGCAAACCCAATTGCCGTGCGTACAATATGAGTTGATGATAGATTTCCGTTTTCCCAGATCCCGTAACTCCCAATAACACGTGCGTCGAGTGGATTTTTTTGGAAAAATCGGGACAAATTGAATGTACGACGCGCATCTGTTCGTCCGTCAAGTGAAATGGTGTACTGATTGAATCAGGTACCGACGGATATGTGGGTTCCATTGGAAACTTTTCTACGTACCCTTTCCCAATGAGCGCTTGTATCACTTGCGAACTTTTGGGAAATTGTTTCACCACGCGATGGTACGTCGTATCCCCCTGTTGCTGCAGCCATCGATAAATTGCCCTTTGCCTAATGCTATTTTCGCGAAAAATGGCCACGCACCGCGTAAGTCGCAGCCCGTATGTGGGCAAGTAAGTTTTCTCTTGGCGAACCATTGCCGGCAAAATGGCTCCAAATGCCGTTGATAGGGTACACCCATAATAGCGCACAAGCCACTCTGCCAAAAGGATGAGATCGGACGTCAGAACAGGTTTGTCAAACACGACGTCCAGGACCGTTTGATACGAACAACAAGCCTCCGTAGGACGCACTTCAAGGGCTTTAACGACACCTAAACATACCCTATTGCGTACCTGAATTTTCACCATGGATCCCACTTGAAGACCCGGTATACCGTGGTAAATAAGCCCTCGATGGGTTCCGATGAGAGGCAGTACTTCAACAAAAAAGTTTCCCATGGTACAGGCCCTATAGCCTTTTGACGCTTATTAAGGCATTTCCCAGGCAAAACTTTCCAATTCACTCATCAATTCATTTTCGGGGCCGTACAAGAAAATTTTCCAACACACCAACTGTGTTTTGGAAGTGTATTTTTTATCATCCGTTATGCCCAAATACAGTTCGTTGCGAAAGCATCCTCGCAGATTGGGAACCGTCCAAGTGCAGACGGCTTCGTGTGGGGTTGAATCCGTAATGAAATGAAGAACAATCTTGCTACCTTCCGGAATCCGTTGCAATGCCCCATTCATCATAACAATGAAATAAATTCCTTCCCGACGTTGAGGATCTGAACGTAAAAATATACGACCGCCTTTGGATTCACTTTTTTTAAAGGCTTCTATAATACCTTTAAAACTGTCTTCACCGCGGTATTGCATACGCAAAGATTCAAAATGAACCCCGAGGCGTTTGCTCGCCTTATGGGGCGCATCAAGAGTAACATGTTTTGAGCATCCGACGGTCAATAAGCAGGTTAAACAAACGTATTTCCACATAAATTGATGCATCACATTAATCACTTTTTTTATTAACGCAACCTTTGGGTCCAAATTTTTTGCACCCATAACCGTTCCACACGTACCTTTTAAAATTTCGTTTAACTTACTGTGATGTCATCGGAAAATTAAATTTCACGGTATGTTAAGTTTTACAAAAACCCCAGCAAATCGCTTGACAATGGCGTGTATAGGGACGTTCATAGTAGGCTTACCTATGGAACCAACGTTGCGCGTAGATGTGCAGGATAAGACTCGCAAAACAAGACGCCGACAACAGCGTCAATGTATTGTTGAATGCCTCTACATGTGGGATATGCAACAGGATGTTGCCATGGAGACTTTGTTTAAAAATTACTGCGAAGAACGCTGTACAGAAATGGATGCCAGTATTCTAAATTCGGATTTCGTTATCAACATGTTACAGGGAGTCGTGTGTTCTAAAATTGCCATCGATGCCTATATTCAAAATTGTGCAAAAAATTGGACTTTCTCTCGCATTGCAAAAATGGATCTGGCCATCCTAAGGCTTGCCTTATTTGAACTACTTTTCTGCAAAAAAGTACCCGCCCCTGTTATTATCAATGAAGCCATTGAGCTTAGTAAAACTTACTCGTCCGAAGATTCAAGGCGTTTCATCAACGGAATACTCGATCAGTTGGCCAAAGAAAGGGAGGTGCATTGATGTTTGAAATATTTAAAAAAATTAAAGATGGATTCGTCAATACGCACAAAAAGCTGTGGGCCGGTTTATTAAATCCTTTCAGAAAAGGTGCATCATTTGCATCCGAAACCCTAGAACAACTGGAAGCAAATCTGTACGGTGCAGACTTTGGTCCTGAAGTGGTCGAAAAGGTTATGCAGGAAATTAAAAACGCGGATCCCAAACATTGCTCATTGCACCAACTGGTTCGACTTACCTTGGCAACAATGCTCCGGGATTCCGAAGGCACCCTTCCGTCCGATGCGCAACAACCGCAAGTGGTATTGCTTTTGGGAGTCAATGGGGTTGGAAAAACAACGACGGCTGCCAAACTGGCCTATTACCTGCAGACACAAAATGCAAAAGTTTTGTTGGGCTCATGCGACACTTTTAGAGCAGCGGCCGATCAACAGCTCAATCGGTGGGCAGAACAACTTCACATTGAGTGCGTAAGGAGTCACCAAGGCGCGGATGCCGCCGCCGTAGCTCACGATACATGCCAAGCCGGGATATATCGAAATTATAATTGGATTTTGCTGGATACGGCTGGCCGTTTACACAATAAAACCCATTTGGTGGAAGAATTAAAAAAGATTGTCCGGGTAACTAAAAAATTTCAGGACAACTTTCCCCAACACAGGTGGTTGGTCGTTGACGGATCGCTCGGCACAAATTCAATAACGCAGGCAAAGGTATTTCACGAGGCGGTTGGCTTAACGGGTATAATTGTTACAAAATTAGACGGAACCAGTAAAGGTGGAGCCATCGTCGGGATTCACGACCAACTCAAATTGCCCATCTATTTTATTGGCCTGGGTGAAGCCTGCGACGATTTGCAAAAATTTTCCTATGCATCGTACTTGGATGCCATTATAGGTTCCACCAACGATTCTTCGGCATGTTAGTTGCAACTTTAATAGGCATTGCCTTGGGCATCCTTTTGGCTTACATATTCTGGAGAGAACGTATTACCAAAGGTGCCCTCTATGACCAAAAAAACATAGATTGCATCAAGTTGGAAAGCGTTTGCGAAGCCGAAAAGATCCTCAGTCAAACGTACAAGCAACAATTGGATGCCATACAAGAACATCTGCCACAGCAATTTAAACATGTTTCCCTGGAATTGTTTAAAGAAAATGCGCAAACCTTTATGCATTTGGCGGAAGAGGGCATGAAAAAATGTGCCGCCGAGGCCAAAGAAGCGCTCGGAGGGCAAAGGCTACTGCTTGAAAAAACATTAGATCCCATCAAAGAAGGCCTAAAAGATTTTTCCGAAAAGCTAGATTGTTTTGAACACAACCGACTGCAAACGCATTCAAGTCTCAAAGAACATCTCGAGAATCTCAATCAAATGCAGTTGCGCTTGGAAAGTAAAACAGAACTCCTATCGCGGGCTTTGTGTAATTCCAATACGCGCGGTCATTGGGGAGAAATGCAGTTGCGTCGAGTCGTCGAAACGGCGGGCATGATTGAATACGTCGATTTCAACGTACAACAGACCATCCACAACGGTTTATTGCGTCCCGATATGCTGATACATCTACCCAACCAACGTACCGTCATCGTGGATGCCAAAACACCCCAGTGGGATAACTTTTTAACGGCTGTTCAAGGTACAAATAACGAAACAGACACCGATAAGGAACTTAAAAATTGTTGTCAGCGCATTCGAGATTTAATCGCAAAACTGGGAACGAAATCCTACGACAATTTCTTGGATCAATCCGCCGATTTTGTAGTTCTATTTTTTCCGGGTGAATGGATTTTTAGTCGTGCGCTGCAAATGGATGCTTCTCTCATCGAATACGCCTGTTACCACAACGTCGTATTCGCAACCCCTACCACGCTCATCGCTTTACTAAAAGCCGTACATTATGGTTGGCGTCAAAATAAAATGCTTGAAGACATCAAAGAAATCGGAGCTTTGGGCAATGAATTATATGAACGCATGTTAACGTTCGGCAATTATTTTCAAGATTTACGCAAAAATTTGTCAAAAACGGTCGAAAGCTACAACCAACTCCTAGGCTCTTTGGAAGCACGTGTCTTGCCTTCCGCAAAGAAACTCAACGCCTTTGCCAAAAAAAATGTAGCATTTGAGCTTCCTGCCCCCATCGAAGAAGACCTCAGAAATAGCCAATGCGTGCAACATTAACCCTTGACAGGCATAACCCAAAAAGGCTTAAGGGGATGCTTGTGTACACAATCGGAGACTCGTTCTCACATCTATCACATAGTCTATTATTTTTCTCCAACCAGATTATCCACAGAATAAAAACTTACGACTGCAGGTCAAAAGACAATTGCTTTTTACCCTAAAGAGGCGCTAGACGAAAAATGGCTTGAGCAAAATACAAGCGTGGTCCTTGTCTTGTGAAATGGCTTATTGTTTCCATCTACGCACATACCTAATGTAGATGGAGATGAACCTGCATCATTTCGCAATGTTTCATCTCCAAAGCCTTGCTTTCGTTGGCAGATCTGTTTAACTTGGCATAACAAGTTTCAATATTTATGACGACCTTACCTGCGAGTCTATCATTGTTAGTCTACTTTATCTCGGGTGCCATCGTGGGAAGTTTTCTCAACGTATGCATATTACGCTTGCCCGGCCACCGATCCATCGTAAAGCCGCGCTCCAAATGTTACCATTGCTCGAAACCTATCCCTTGGTTTTACAATATTCCAATTCTAACATGGTTTTGGCTAAGAGGAAAAACGGCCTGCTGCCGTAAGCGTTTGCCCATACGCTATCCGCTTGTGGAATGTTTAACCGGGTTACTTGCCGTTGTCGTCGGTTTGTACGTGCACACGGCTCCCATTGCAATATTCACCCTCGCTTGTTTACTTTTGGTGGCTTTTTTTACAGATGTTGACACGATGCTTATTCCGGATGAAATCACGTTAGGTGGTATAGTTGTAGGATGTCTTTTTTGTTTCTTTTATCCGGAACTGCAACGTGCGCCGACACCTCTCATGGGTATGCTTCGAAGCTTGCAAAACACTTGCCTGGCCATGGGAGGACTTTTTGGATTTGCCAGTTTTGCAGAATTTTTCTTGAAAAAAGAAGCCATGGGCTTGGGGGACGTAAAATTGTTAGGTTGCATCGGCGCCTTCTGCGGATGGGAAACGTGCTGTTTTGCAATTTTTTTTGGTGCAACATTGGGAACGTGCTTTTTTGTCATCGTAGCACTTATTCAAAGATTTAAAGGGAAACGTGTACATCTCATGCATAAAATGATTCCTTTCGGCCCTTTCATTGTTGTGGCTACCTTGTGCGACGTGCTCGTGGAACCTCACCTTTCGGAAAAATATGTGTCGTTCATACTCTTGGAAAAAATGATGTAATGAGATGCACGCTACCTTCTCAAGGTATTACGCTATGTGAAATGTGCCTTGCTCTGTTACTATTGAGCATAAGTGTTGGTGTTTTCTCCAGAATATACGCACTCCATCAACAACAAAATACGTGCATACATGAAATGCAACTTATTCCCCTCTACGTGGACACATTTGAATTCTTTGCCCATCAAAAGCAAGAGAATATGCTGGGTGATTGGTTTGCCTGCCAGGAGCTGCATTCCAAACAACGCATTTTTACACGCAACATTCCCAACGATGTCATTTGCCAATTTATCTTTAGGGTGTCATTGGCGCCGGTTTTTTCTTCAAAAGCTTTCGAGATTCAAATATTTTCCATGCGTTCTAAACAAAAGCTTTTCACCTACGTTAGAGAGAATTTTTAATCTGTAACTTCCTGTACTATTTCTGGGTGCATTTCAATTGTGGATCCGACGTCACAGTGTAAGTTGGGGCTTATCGTGGAACATCTCTCAAAAAACTTTAGAACGTAACGTGTGCGGACTTCACAACAATTTTTGTTAAAAAATGGCTCGCTTCTTTTATTTAAAATGACATTACTTATCGCATTCTACATATGCAGCAATCTCACCGTCGGCTTCTCGTCATCAAACCCTCTTCTTTGGGTGATATTATTCAAACGCTACAGGTCGTCGAGGGCGCTTATCGCATATTGCAGAAAAAAGGTATTTTTTTAGAAATACATTGGATTGTGCGCGACTGTTTTCGTGATCTACTTGCCCTATCTCCCATTATAAAACAATTGTTCATCTTCAAGAGATACGGAGGCATACGTGCTTTTATTCGACTGATGCGAGAAGTACGTTTGCACAATTACGATTATATTTTAGATTTTCAAGGGCTTTTGCGATCGGGTCTCATGACATTCTTTGCCAAAGGTGCTTGCAAAATCGGAAGAACGGATGCAAGGGAAGGGGCCTCATGGTTTTACCAAAAACGCTGCTTCCCTCAAATCAAGGATCCACATGCCGTAGAAATTTTAAAGTCTCTCTGCAACATCTTTGATATCGATGCAACCCCCCAACGTCCGCTTACTTTTTCTCCTGTGCCTTTACCGGAAAGTTTAAGAGAAAAATCCTACGTTGCCATTTTCCCAAGCAGTCGTGCATCGGTTAAAGAGTGGCCCCACTTTTTGGAATACGCACGTAATATATTGGAACAAACCAATATGTTTTGCGTATGGTTGGATCAAAATGAATCCTCTAAGGCAGCGCATCTTCAACACGATCGCTTCATTTACCTTGCCGGGAAAACATCCATCGAAGCTTTGCCAACCATTATTCAAAATGCCCAATGCGTGGTGGCCAACGACAGTGGTCCCCTCCACTTGGCAGCCGCACTTTGTAAACCACTCGTTGGAATTTATGGTCCCACGGACTACAAGCGCTATGGACCTTATCCCATTGATGATCCACAACACGGCATCTTTCAGGCTCCGTATGGAGGTCTCGGTCAAATTACGGTGCAATCCGTCGTAAAAACTACCCTACGCATGCTCAAACTATAATCTGCATGACATCGTGTGCAGTAGGGTGGCACCGATTGGGATTTATGACAGCCACATGGGGGATGTTGGATAAATCCTGAGGCATCCGGTAATCCCAAATTGGCGTTTTTTTGAATTCACAAAATTTTTTAACTTCAAAATTTTTTCTAAAAAACAGACGCATTTGCGAAGGATGAAGTTATGTAAAAGGGGTTTTTAAACGTGCAATCGCCTACCCAAAGCAGTCTTTCATTACTTTTTACTTTTCTTCTAAAAATAAAAGCTTAGATTTTTGGACTATGGATTACGGTTGGTTATTTTTTAGTGTTTTGTTGGCCAGTTTACTCGGATTTGAACTCATTGCCAAAGTTCCGTCACAATTGCACACCCCCCTCATGTCGGGTACAAATGCAATTTCCGGCATCACCTTAATTGGAGCATTGGTTGTCTTGTCGCAAGCGCACAGCGGGTATTTACTATTCTTAGGTTACGCAGGTGTATTTTTTGCCACCATTAACATTGTTGGAGGTTACTGGGTCACCGATCGCATGCTCAAAATGTTCAATTTAAAAAATAACCGCAAGCATTAAATCGTGAATGCCTCATTTCTTTACATTATAGCCGCACTTCTGTTCATTAGGGGCATTAAGCTTTTGGGCAAAGTCCACACGGCACGTTTGGGAAATATTATTTCTGCGGTTGGCATGATCGTAGCCATCTTTGCCACCATCACCGAATTCCCTCTGCAAAACATCACAATTACCTTTATCGTCACTTTGTTGGGAGCCTATGTGGGATTGTGGATGGCCATCCGAGTGCCCATGACTGCCATGCCAGAAATGGTGGCTTTGTTTAACGGATTTGGAGGGCTGGCAAGCGTATTTATCGGTATGGTGGAAGGCATTAAATTAAGTCAATTCCCGGCCGAATATTTTGACTTTTCCCTACACTTTTCCCAAGTAGCCGTTTGCCTTACGGTGTTTATTGGCGGTATTACATTTACGGGGAGCTTGCTTGCCTACGGCAAGTTGAGCCAAAAAATTTCAGGGGCCTCCATCTGCTTTTGCGGACAAAAGTATTACAATGCGGGTCTTGGTATTCTATCCGCCATTGCCGGTTGGCATTGGTTAACGTCTCACGATACCGTAAGTTTCTATGGGCTTATTATTTTAAGTCTATGCGGCGGCATTCTTTGCCTACTCCACATTGGCGGCGGCGACATGCCCGTCATCATTGCACTTTTAAACAGTTTATCGGGTGTCGCCGCCTGCACCGCGGGCCTCATTATCCTCAATAAAGTGCTCATCGTGGCCGGATGTTTGGTGGGCATGAGCGGACTTATCCTAACAATGATCATGTGCAAATCCATGAATCGTTCCCTAAAAAAGGTCCTGTTGGGGGGCTTTCAGCTTAAGCATGCACAATCCTTGCAACCGGAGGATGTTGAACCTAAAACAACGTCCATTGCAGATGCCTACTATATCCTAGAATCCGCACGCACGATTGCCGTTGTTCCGGGATATGGGATGGCGGTTGCTCAAGCGCAGCACGCCGTCAAAGATTTTGCACACAGATTGCAAGCCAATGGGACGGAAGTCTTTTATGCCATTCATCCGGTTGCCGGACGTATGCCGGGGCATATGAATGTGCTGTTGGCGGAAGCGGATGTCGATTACGATCAACTCATCGAGCTGGAATCCGCCAACGAACGCATGGGTGGTACGGATGTCGCCATTGTCATTGGTGCCAATGATGTTGTCAATCCAGCAGCCGTCGAAAAGGTAGGATCTCCCATCTATGGAATGCCCATCATAGAAGTTTTCAAGGCCAAAACGGTCTTTGTTCTCAAACGCGGTAAGGGCAAAGGATTTTCCGGACTCGAAAACGCTTTATTCACCAAAGAGAACACCTGGATGATTTACGGTGACGCAAAGGCAACGTTAATGCAATGGGTAGCTGAATTTAAAAATGTCGATGAATAAGCCATCCACAAAGCTCAATCAAGCCAATTTATCGGAAGCAATCTCGTTGCGACCTTTGTCTTTTTCAGATTTCATTGGACAATCCAAGACATTGGAACGATTAAAAATTATGGTCGGCGCTGCCCGCCAACGGAAGGATGCCCTCAATCACATCTTAATCAGCGGCCCTCCCGGTCTCGGTAAGACGACGCTGGCCCACATTTTGGGAAATGAAATGCAAGTGCACGTACACATTTCATCGGGTCCCGTGATAGAAAAAGCAGCCGACTTGGCAGGATTGCTCACCAATTTAGAAATCAATGACATTTTATTCATCGACGAAATTCATCGAATTCCGAAAGCCGTGGAAGAATACCTTTATTCGGCCATGGAAGATTTTCGCATCGATGTTATGATTGATCAGGGTCCCAATGCACGCAGCGTACGCTTATCCATTCCCAAATTTACGCTCATTGGAGCCACAACGCGTGTAGGCTTGTTGACGGCCCCCCTACGCAGTCGATTCACACTGCAAACGCGTTTAGATCATTACGAATGTCAAGATTTATCTAAAATTGTTGCAAGAACCGCTCAAATTTTGGCCATCCAATTGACCGAAACGGGGGCCAAAGAAATTGCATCTCGATCGAGAGGAACCCCGCGTATTGCCAATAATTTAGTTCATTTCGTCAGAGATTACGCTTCTCAAAAAAATAATGCAGTCATTGATAGGCAAGTGGCTTCGGCGGCCCTGCATCTGCTGGATATAGACGAATGTGGATTGGATGAGATGGATAAAAGAATTTTATCGACCTTGGCGAA
The DNA here is from genome assembly GCA_031258545.1 of Puniceicoccales bacterium. Taxonomy (GTDB): domain Bacteria; phylum Verrucomicrobiota; class Verrucomicrobiia; order Opitutales; family UBA9783; genus CABUVL01. The sequence continues at coordinate 22,262 of JAIRMU010000018.1, forward strand.
TAGCTTTCAAGGAGGCCCCGCAGGTGTTCACACGCTGGCCGTCGCCATTGGTGAGCAGGCAGATACGTTGGAAGAAGTCCATGAACCTTTTCTCATTCAAGAGGGATATTTGCAAAGAACACCTCAGGGACGCCAATTGACCGCTAAGGGTTGGCAGGCAATTTCGATGCAAGTACCGCAGCGAGATTTACAGTTGGAACATCCCGTGGTAGGATAGTGGATATTTATGTGGGCGTGGGTAAAGATGGGTTATCTAATATGGCTTTGCTTGTATATCCCTGAAAGTAGCGTCAAGCAACTTGCGCAGGAAAACGTTTAACCACGGTGTTACTTCCCAAGCTTGACGGATGTTTATTTGAAGTTATCCCAGAGCGTAACAAAATATGGGTGGAACAATGGACATTTAGGTAGGCGTGAGTAAAGGACCCCTTGGCAGAGCAGCGAAATATTATGTAAAGAGTATGAGCTATTAATTGTTACCAAGTTGTGTATAATCCGTGCCTTGGGTTTTGATATAATTGGATATTACTTGCTCATTGCCACATAGTTACGAAATATTCACTCGTCCCAAAAGCACCACTCGCAGTTGTTTCTTTATCCAGGACAACGTTTAAAAATTTCTTTCGCCCTAATACTTTTGATAATCGTAACCCATTTCGTCGCGCCGTAAACCGGGCTACTTTGCACATGACATTTATCACTACCCATTTCCCAAAAATGCACTTCGTAAGGCGCTGCCATCCCTTTGCGTATGCTCACACACCCTGTTTCAATTTTTTTGAACAACACCGTTTGGCGGTATTTAGCAGCCAAGACAATAGTATAAATTAATACACTTACATTGTGGCTCTTGTACAAATACTCGCTCACCTTGTTATTCTAGCACACGTCGCAAACGGCGGGGTATTTACCCGCGTTGTATAATGAAAAATACCTGGGATTTGCATAGCGCACCAACTACAATATCCATTGGTAAGGGCAACGAGATAATAATTGGCAACCCGTCGAAGTAACTTGGACAACGTCTTCGATGCGAACACCCCCCCCATCACGAAAGTAGAGGCCGGGTTCAATCGTAAATACCATATTGGGTTCCAATACGACGGCATTGATTCCCACCGAAGGGTATTCGTGCAAGCCCAAGCCGAGTCCATGTCCTACGCTGTGAATAAAACCTTCGCAAACATCGTTTGTTTTCCGCAGACCAAAACCGTTCTGTTCGAAATAATCTTGCGCGAACTGCATCAAATCTCTGGTGTTAACGCCGGGCCGAATACGCCCGATAAGTTCCCTTTGACAAGTCTGGACGCACGAAAACAACTGCTTCTGTCGCATGGAGGCAACACCTTTTAAAAAAGTTCTCGTCATGTCTCCATAATAACCGCTCTGATTCAATCGGGGAAAAACATCTATCACGATGAATTCATTCGCGTACAATGGTCCCATACCTTCGCAGTGAGGATCCGCTGCCTGTTGGGCACAACTGACAATTGTTCCCGCGCAATATCCTCCTTTCTTTAGGCAATAGCTTTCGATGGCACTGCGCAAACGTTCGGAAGTTAATATTTTTCCCCGATAATATAAGAGAGACTGGGTGGTGTCCGCACAACTTTTCTTTAAAATCGCACGTGCATACAAAATAGCTTGGCTCGTCAATTGACACGCGGCTTTGATGTGTTCCACTTCAGCTTCCGACTTGAACTGACGTTGTGTCTGAAAATAATCTGTATCAAATTTTATGGGAACAAGTTTTTTTAAAGTTTCATACAAATGGGCAGGGAAATCATCCGGAACGATGAAAACAGAAACCCCGTATGCCTTTTGTAGGTACAAAATAATTTTACAACAATTATCCACAATCGACGGATTCGTAACCGCTTGCAGTATATCCGACCACAGTAGAACTTCGGAAAACGTGCTCTCTTTTTTGCATCGCCCATATTCCAATGTAGAAACGACGGCGATGGTTTTTTCATTTATTTTAAGCGCGAAAAATGGGTCTGGCGCCCTAAAGTGCCCCCAGTAGAATAAATTTGGGTCCCGATCTGAAGACGCGTAAATGAGATAGGCTTCGGTCATGTAATTTTAGGTTATCCGTCATGAGAAAAAATGCAAGCCATGTTATGGTAAATAGAAACTTATGGAATATCCCTCGGGGCCTGCAGGTCCGATGGGCCTTACGAGGCCATCGGGAGTTGACCTGTGCATCTTGTCATCCTTGATGTGCAACATAACAAAATATATATTGCAGCCCAGTCAATGTCTACGCTGCGGACAAAGTAACTCGGTATCCAATAATATTTTTCTCCCAAAATACCTTTAATCTGTTGGGATACAGGTTTCTAGATGATAGCGGTGACTCCCTTTCAGGAAAAAATATGCACATGGCAATGTTAGCAGAAATGCTTTTACCTCTCGGGTGGTTTTGAATACTTTTATGTGAGTATTTTGTACATTTTGGGCCAAAAGCCCAGTTTTTATGTCATCCGTAAAGTCGCCAATGAGTACAAAAATATCCTGCGATGTGTGTTGTATCGACTGGGCAATTTGGCGGTGATAAAATGGGCTCTTGGCGCCAAGTTCTGCCATGGACCCCAGGATATAACAGCGAGGAATATGGGAGGAGACTTCTTGCTGGAAATGTTGTAAACTGTCTGCGAACGACAAAGGATTCGCATTGTAGCAATCCACAAAGTAATGTTTATGGTCAATGTGTATCCACTCTCCACGTTGCCGAACCGGCGTCCATAGATTTAATCGTTGCTGGAGAATATCGGCAGGAATCTTACATTTTATGGCAGCGTGCAGCATGCTGACAAATGTGTAAAGCTGGCCTGTGCCTACGCGAAAGGGTAACGTAAAAATGTGATGACAAGTGTCGTCGTATAATTGAACTTGCCATCCGTAAGGCATTGCTTGGGCCGTGTAACATAAATGGTGGATAGGACTTTTATTTGAAATATGCTGAGGTGTTGCCTGGGTAATGGCATATACTTGACAATCATGCGGTGGCATAAGATACTTTAGCAATGCATCGGGCAGAAAAATGTTGTTTTTCGAAAATTGAAACAGGGTCATTTTTTCCTTAACCAGTTGCGCAATATCATCGTTAAAATTTCCTATGTGTGCAGGTCCAACGTTGAGTAAAATGGATGTGTCAGGGCATACCATTTTAGCCAATGTTTCCATTTCATGGGGTTTACCGATGCCAATTTCAATGACCGCCTGTGCGTGCTGATTTGGATCGATTTGTGTCAGCGATAGGGGAACGCCCAACTGATTATTGAAGTTGTCGGGAGTTTTAAATGTTTTTTCATGGTTTAATAGGAGGGCAAGCAGTTCTTTGGCCGTTGTTTTTCCACAACTGCCCGTGATGGCAAAGATTTCTGTAGAAAGCGTATTGCGATAACGAAAAGCAATTTGCTGCAGTGCTTGCAGGGTATTGGATACGATTAATTGGGGGATGGAGCAGGATACTTTACGTTCCACAATGGCGGCAACAGCGCCCAATTGTTGTGCCTGTTCCACGTAAGCATGTCCATCGTTGCAATCTGTTTTAAGGGCAAGAAAACATTCATTCGCCTTGAGTAGGCGTGTATCAAAGCAGAAATTTTGAAGGGTTCCCGTAGGAAGGTGTGTCCAAGTACCTTGGGTCCACTGGGCCAAATCTATGGGATTAAACCACTTGCAAGCTATCATTTTGGGATGAGCCGTAAGTTTTAAGAATTGCTCGGTCATCAAACGGAAAAAATTGGTGGTTAATTTCTTGATAACATTCGTGTCCTTTTCCCGCGATGAGAAGGCAATCTCCCGATTTACAATTTGCAAATGCTTTGCGAATGGCCTCTGCACGGTCTTCGATAAAAGTAACTTTGTCGGGGTATACCAACCCTGTCCTTATGTCATCAAAAATTTGGGATTGAGGTTCCGTCCGCGGATTATCGCTCGTCACCCAATTGACATCTGCATAGGTTTCGGCAACACGGGCCATTAAAGGCCGTTTGGTACGATCACGATTGCCACCACATCCAAATACTAAATGTATTTTCCCTTGCATTAATGGGCGTAAAGTTTGCAAAACATTTTTGAGCGCTTGAGGTTTATGGGCGTAATCGACGAAGACATCAATGCCATCGTTTTGAACGCTTAGGATTTTTTCCAAACGTCCTGGAATGGTGGAAAAGGTTTTCAGGGATTCAATGGATTGGGGTAGGTCGTACCCTTGTGCGTAGCAAACGGCTAAGGCGGCCAAACAATTATAAACGTTGAAGGTACCCAGAAGAGGCGTTTTAATCGTCCATTTCCCTTGTGGGCACACTAAATCAAATTGAGTTCCTTGTGAATGGACATGCACATTTTTGGCTTGTAAAGTAGCCGATGTATCAATGCCAAAAGTAATTATATTCAATGCATGCGGTAGGTCTTTGAGCAATTTTTGGCCATAGAAATCGTCTTGATTGACCACAGCGTGTTTGAGCCCTTTCTGCCAAAACAAAGACTTTTTTACCATAAAATAATTATCCATCGTATTATGGTAATCCAGGTGTTCCGTACTTAGATTGGTAAAAATGGCGGTGTCAAATTGCAATGCGGCAACCCGTTTTTGTTCGATGCCGTGCGAAGAAACTTCCATGACGGCGTGTTTCAGTTGAGACTGTACCATCTCCCTCAGGTAAGCGGCAATGCTGAGTGCATCAGGCGTTGTTCTTAGGGCGGGTAAAATTCTTTTTCCAAGGTCGTAATGAAGTGTGCCCAGCAATCCCGTACCTTCGCAATGTGCGGTTAACATGTGCTTGAGAAGCCAAGAAGTGGTCGTTTTACCGCTTGTTCCGGTAATCCCCATGAGTTGCAATTGCGTATCGGGGTAATTGTAAAATTTGTTTGCGATTTGACCGAGGGCCTGCCGTACATCTTGCACTTGAATTTGGAGAATGTGTCCGATATGCGGGATAGGTTGTTCGCAAATACAGGCCACGGCTCCACGCCGATAGGCTTCTTCGATAAAATCGGAACCTTTATACCGTGTTCCCGGAATTGCAAAGAATAAAGACTCCGGTTGAACCATTTGGCTGTGTATGGCAAGATTCTCAATTTGTGGGTTACCTTTGGGCCCCATGATTTTTATAACTTCAACATTTTTTAGCAATGTTTTTAGGTCCACGGGTTGTGACATAAATTTGAGTAAGGGAAATGTAACGATGGGATGGGTAATGTAAACGGAAGAGAGTGGGTAAGTGTTAAACATACGATTTACGAAATATGAGGTTCGGGCGGGATTCCCAAGTAGGCAATGATACCTTCGGCAATTTCTTTGAAAATGGGAGAGGCGATTTGTGCACCGTAGGCGGTACCTTGACTTTGTGGACTATCGACGGTGATGGTGATTTGTATTTGTGGATTTTGACTGGGGAAAAATCCAGATATGGAGGAGACGTGTTGGGTGTGTGAGTATTTGCCATCGGTAATTTTCTGCGAAGTTCCCGTTTTCCCTGCCACAAAGTAGTGAGGGATATAGGCTTTTGAAGATGTTGTATGGGTGAGCAATTGTCGCATTTTTTTAGCGGTTTGTTCCTGGATAACTTGTCTGCGTACAACGGGCGAGAACGTCCGCATGATCTCTCCATTGGAATCGTAAATGCGTTTGACAAGTTGCGGGTACATGAGTTTGCCATCATTGGCGATAACGCCCATGGCATAGTGCATTTGGATGAGAGAGCATGCGAGTGCGTGTCCGATGGGAAGGCGGGTTATGGTAAGTCCGTCCCATCGATGGGGTGGATGCAATATACCTCGGGTTTCTCCCGCAAATCCCGATTTTGTTGATTCGCCAAATCCGAAACGTTGCCCGTAATCAAATAGTTTGTCCGCACCCAATTTAAAGGCAATTTGTACGATGCCACGATTGCTTGAATGGGCTAAAATATCGGCAACAGACATGCGTTGATTGAAAGGTCTCCAATCTTTGGGCAAAGGTAACATTTTTCCCTTGTATTCGGCGGTTTGTAATCCGCAGTCAAATAGGTCAGTTTCCTGCACGCTGTGGGTATCCAATGCGGCGCTGACGGTGATGGCCTTAAATACAGAACCGGGTTCGTAAACGTCCGATACAACCTTATTTTTTAAATTTTCTGGCGGGTAGCGTCCGTAATGGTTCGGGTCAAATCCCGGGTAAACGACCAGTGCCAAAATTTCGCCGGACCTGGGCCTTGTAACCAAAGCTTGGATGGATTTTGGATGATATTTTTCATCAGCCTTTTCTAGAATCTGTGCCACCAGCGCTTGAATTTTTGTATCGAGCGTAATTTCTATGTTGTGGCCGTGTTGTGGGGCAATGGCGTGCGTACGAAATTGTACCAATTCATTGCGTTTGCCATCCACTTCGAGTCGATTTTCGCCCGCTTGCCCGTTGAGATAGAAATGCATGGAACGTTCAATCCCGCAAACGGGCTGGCCTTCGCGATCAACAAAACCGATAATGTGTCCCAAAGAATGCGTATCGAAGTAAATGCGCAAATTTTTTGCATTTCCGTAAACACCTTTTATTTGCAGTGCGCAAATTTTTTGATAAACGGTTTCGGGAACGTTGTCTCTGATTTTTTTCCAACGACATGGAGTATTGAAATTCCAGATGGACTCCAAGTGAGGGAGGGAGACTTTCAATAACTTTGCCAGCGGTGTGAGTTGAAATAAATCTTTTTCCTGCACCTGGGTTAGGTCAACGCCCACTTCGTAAACACGCCGATTACTGGCCAAACATTGGCCGGTGCTGTCGAAGATTTTTCCCCGTTGTGCATTTAAAACGTGCGTACGTTGGCGAGCTTGTAGGGTATTTTGGTAGGCATTTCTATGTTGGTATAAATGTAGGGTACGTGCACCCAAAACGAGGAATCCAAATGCGAATGTACTTGGCAGTAGGAGGTAGCGTTTTGAGCACAGAGGTAACATTATTTAGCTGCAATGTGCGGGAGATTTGAAGGATTTACTTGTGGCTGAGCCCAAATCGTTTGCCGGTGGGAGGGCTGTTGCAGATGTTGGCAATGTCGCTTCAAATAATCTGTTGATTGGATTTGGGATATGCGTAAATCCGTTTGCTGTATTTCTTGACCTAGCAGCGATAATTCTTTTTCCAAATGTTTTCCGTAAGAAGCTTGCAAGTAAACTTGCTGTCGCATCCACAGGAGTCCGAAGGCTCCCGTAATGGTTAGACTGAGTGCGAAAATTAAACAACAGGCACATTTTGAGGGGATGATTTTCATAAATTTTTTTGAATAGCACGGAGTTTGGCCGAACGTGACCGCGGGTTGGAACTAATTTCATTGTCGTCGGCAACAATGGGTTTTTTAAACATTAGGGATGCTTGCGCTTGTTTGAACTGTCGCGGTTCTGCATCGAGGCAATGGAGACTTTTGCCGCATTTTTCGTTAAAAAATTGTTTCACAATACGATCTTCGAGGGAATGAAAGGTAATAACGGCCAAAATTCCACCTGGATTCAGGCAGTCAAAGGCTTGCGTTAGCCCATCTTGTAAATGATCCAGCTCTTGGTTGACGTAGATGCGTATTCCTTGGAAGACGCGGGTTGCAGGATGTATGCCCGGTTTTTTGGACCGCCGTAACGTCGTATGCTCGAGTAAAAAATGGACAAGATCGAAGGTTGTTTCCAAGGATATTGAATGGCGCAGCGAGAGGATTTGTTTTACGACGGAGCGCCATTGGGGCTCTTCTCCAAAATCGCGAATGGCCTTAATCAACTCCTGTTCGCTACCGGTTTCCAAAAAAACTTTTGCCGATATACCTTCGCGGGAATTCATGCGCATGTCCAAAGGACCGTCCTGTTGAAAGGAAAAGCCGCGTTGTGCCTGATCGAGTTGGAATGAAGAGACCCCTAAGTCCATTAGAACACCGTCAAACTGCAGGCAAAACAGATTGAGGTATGAAAAATTACAGTGGAAGAATTGAAACCTGTGTTGGAATGTGGGTCGAATATCCTTGGTGCGCGACATTGCGTCCAGATCCGTGTCTAAACCGATAATGTGGATATGTTTGTTTTGTTCCAATAGTGCCCTCGTGTGTCCACCGCCTCCACATGTGGCGTCTAGGATGGTTCCATTAACGTCTTTGAAACAACGTAGGACTGCATCTTTGAGCACCGGAATGTGTTTTAATTCATTCATCCTGCTATAATCCCAATGTTTTTAAAAGTTGGCTCATCTCGTTCTCGTCTTCGAGGGGCGAAGCCAGGTATTGCGTGTAGGCTTCGGATTCCCAGATGTTAAAGGTGGCGTAACTACCCACCAGCAATGCATTTTTAGCTATACCCGCATGCCGAATAAGTTTTTCCGAAAGAATAATACGTCCTTGTTTGTCGCATCCGAATGTGTCTGCTTGGGAAAATAATTTTGCCAGCACTTTTTGGCCACGCGTGTCGCCCAAACTGACGGCCGATACTTTTTCTTCCAGCCTTTCGATCATTTTTGGCGGATAGATGGTGATGCAGCCCAATGGATTTGGAAGAGCCAGATAAACGTCTTCTTGATCGCCGGAAAATCGCCACTTTGAAGGTATACACAGGCGATTTTTTGCATCCAATTGATGCAAGAATTCACCTACGAATACACTTTTGCCGACAACCATGCCTTTGCCCCCACTTTACTCCATTAGGCCCCATTTTGTCCCACAAGTCAACAAAATTTTGTGATTTACAATTATTTTTATGCGGTAAAAATTTGTGCCCTAGTTTTTTTCCAAAAAGTGGTTAGGTTGTACTTTTTTGAGGGGTGATCATGACTTGCACCAATGTGTATTTGCCGAACTTAACGGTGTCTGCACTACACTACATTTGAATACCTGGCGGGTACAAATAATGCGGTGTGGAGGTGGAGTTTTTTATAAGTATTAAAAAACAACTGCAATGCGTTTACCATCATCGACGATGTTTTGCGGCAAAATTTTATTGCAGGCGCTCGTGTGAGCCCTTAAACTTTTTCCATGGGTTCGCAATGTAAGATGAAACAAAAAGAGTGTGGAAATAGTTTTTTTGCTTCCATTATATTCATATTCATCTTAGCAGGGACTTTGAGAATCTGTTGCAACACGACGATGCATGAAGCCCGATTAAGTGCCATTTTTGTTCAGGAAACGCAGGGGTACTATCTCATGGAAAATGCAATGCACTTGGTGCGTGATTACGCGTATCAGTTGACGCAGAATCCCAAGATGCCAAATATTTTTCTGGGTGTTGATGCCTACAAACGTAAGACAAATAGCGGTGTGATTAATTTTAATACATCTTTTAGCAAAGTGCAAATTGCGCCTGCAGATTTTTCATTGCAACCGGGGACATGGGCAATTTTTGGAGGTCCTATCTTTTGGCAGGATAAAAAGAAAGATGCGAACGACGAACGTTACTTATCCGAAGTATTTATGCTGCTTGATTTAGGCATTGTTTCCAATTTTGTTCCCAGTTGGACCATGCGTATGGTTCAATTAATGGAAATTGAACGCAATCCACTGTGCGACTTTCAACTATACTCCGAAGGTGACACGGCTTATAATGGCAATCTTGATGGCTCGGTTACGTTTCATGGTCCTATCCAAATTAACGGTAATTTTCGTATATCCAGATATACTGGCAAAGGATCGTCTTCAACATATTTTTTCAATAGATTCAACATGGCGGGGCATTTGTTGCGCGTTAAGCAGAATGGAGAATCCTATGCATCGATATCTATTCCTTCTAAATACAGCCTTTATGACAACAGTGTGTTTTATAACAGCTACACGAACCCCTACAGCAGTGGTGCAAATAATGTTTACTTGCAAGACTATAGAATTGGATCCAGTCAAAGCAACAATCATGGTGTTGCAGTAAGTACCAATTACTACAGTAACGTAACCAATACTTTTGATAAGGATTGTATTCTGTCATGGTGGAAGGGTAATGTAATCACCCGCGGAAGAATTTACAGGCCTACGGGCTTTGATCCCATTGCCTATTCGGGATGGTGGTATCCCAATTATACATCCGTTGCTTCCGCAACGTATGAGCATGCGGTCGATCTATGTGCCGGTTTGTATAATTTATGTAATATTGAAAATGTGGTAGGTGCGTGTGCCTATAATGGCACAAATATCAGTAGAGTTCGATTGGCATTTTCCTCGTTGCGTGGATTAACGAATCAGCAAATTACCGAAAAAGCGCGTCTGATAGAAGCGCAAAAACCTTGTCGCTTTCCCAGGCTCACGATAGATGTTTTTATTAAACAGTCAACCCAAACGCTTAATTTTACACCCACCATCAATTTCCCCTACGTCACCTATTCCACGGCACATTTTCCCGCCACCAAAGACAATCTTTACGTAAAAACCTACCTAAACTTTGTGGATCCCTATAATGCCAGTTCTCTCAATAATCTGATTGATTCAGTGAGTTTATGGAAAGGCTCTCCCTCAAGTACCCGTTATTACTATTTTGCAGATAATGACACACCAAACAGTGCCACATTTAATGTTGAAAGCGACAAGGTCTTCATGCAAATGTATAATAATAAATTGACGGTTTGTGGCATTGCTGCTTCAAATCTTACCGGGGATTCTTTTATAAAACTAAAAACGGAAACGGCGGGGACCGTTTCGGACACTTCTGCACCGCCTACAAAACTGATTGATTACGGTAGTTATTGGCAACCAGAAAGTTTCGACAATAAGATTGCCAGAGTGTATATCCCATCACATTACAATTTTATCTACGATCGTAATAGGGCCAAATGGATTCAGTTGCTGGATTTTGATATGGCGGCTTTCATAACATCTCTCAACAGCGGTTCTCCCATGACGCTGGCAAGTTTTCAGAATGATGTTAACAGTACGCTCCTTTTTCATCGGTATTGGTTAGGCAAACGCAATGGCGATAATTACAAGGCCCCTGCGACTACTTCAAATGATATTCGTACAAACTACATAGCATCTAGAACTACCTTTTTGAATTCGTATAACAATGGATCTTACGTATATCCGTCGTCTCTGTCACCGGTACTCGATTTTGGGATTCGTATCATTAATGCCAGCGCCTTACCAGCCGGTGGATTAAGTATCGTGTGTCCATTTCCGCTGTACATAAAAGGAACCTTTAATACAACGAATACGCAGCCCAAAGCTTTTATCGTAGCGGATTCTCTTACCCTGTTGAGTAATGATTGGCAAGATTGGTCAAGCGGTGCGGATGTTAGCAATACTTACTTACGTGCGACTACAAGTTCTTCATCTCATATTTATGCACACATCATGACGGGAACAACGCATCCCGATTTTTGGCTGAAAGACAATGGAAATGTATTAAATCCCGATCTAGGAATTCACGGCGCATTTAGATCTTTGGAAGATATTAATAATATGGTTAATTTTCAAGGCTCATTGATGCTTCCCTACTACTGCAAAATGCAGTGGGAACCTCCCATCAATTTTTGTGATTACGGTCGAACACCACATTCATATGCTCCAATTGATATAAACTTCATGGATTCTCGATCCATGCGTCCTACGGCATGCATGCCATTTTATCACCGCATCAATCGTGGGCGGAAAACGCAAACCATCGGTGACGCTACCTACAACGTTTTGAAAAATATTTACAATGCGGATACCACCAGTACAAGCTATACCATGACCACTTACACCAACGCATTACCCAATTATTTGAAATAAAGATGCATCGCCATTATTGCGTTTGGGTAACAAATAATTTATTAAAAAAGTATTGCATTAGAATATAAAAACTGAGAAAACCTTTCCATTGCGTCAACCCCCAATTATGAGCAATGCTTTCAGGCGAGCTATTAAAGATGCCAATGAGGCGGTGGCATCGGTTGCCTATAAATTAAGTGAAATCATTGCCATTTATCCCATTACTCCATCCTCCCCCATGGCAGAATGGTGTGACCAGTGGTCTGCGGAGCATAAACAAAATCTTTGGGGCATTATTCCCGAAGTGGTTCAATTGCAGTCGGAAGGGGGGGTTGCGGGTACCGTCCATGGAACTTTACAAGGGGGCGTACTCACCACCACATTTACGGCTTCGCAGGGATTATTGCTGATGATTCCCAACTTGTATAAAATTGCCGGAGAATTAACACCTTTTTGCATGCACGTAACGGCTCGGGCTCTGGCCACGCATGCCTTGTCCATTTTTGGAGATCATTCGGACGTGATGGCTGTGCGGCAAACGGGATTTGCACTGCTATCATCCAATTCCGTCCAGTCGGCTCAAGATTTGGCTGCCATCGCACACGCATCCACCCTCGAAGCTTGCGTCCCATTTCTACACTTTTTTGATGGATTCCGCACATCGCACGAGATCAATACTTACAATCCTTTGGGCGATGATACGTTAAGAGCTTTAATGGACGAAGAAGACATTTTGGCTTTTCGCCATCGTGGACTTTCACCCGATGCGCCCGTCATTCGTGGAACGGCTCAAAATCCCGATGTTTATTTTCAATGTCGTGAGGCCAGCAATCGTTTTTATCAAGCGGTCCCCGAAATTGTGGAAAAAAAGATGCAGTTGTTTAAACAATTGACGGGCAGACGTTACCGGTTATTCGATTACATGGGGCATCCGGAGGCCGAACGTATGTTTGTCATCATAGGTTCGGGAAGCGAAACGGTGCATCAAACGGTACGGTATCTTATGGAACAGGGTGAAAAAGTGGGCGTACTACGTGTACACTTGTTTCGTCCATTTTCCATAAAATATTTTTTACAAGCCATACCGCGGTCCATAAAGGAAGTAATTGTATTGGATCGGACCAAAGAACCCGGAGCCGTGGCTGAGCCTTTGTGTCAAGATGTACAGTCTGCCTTTCAGGAAGGAGTTCGTTTGGGTCAATGTACTTTGCCGCATATCTTGGGCGGACGATACGGGTTGGGTTCCAAAGAATTCAATCCCAGTATGGTAAAAAGTATTTTTGATGCGGCTGTTCAAGGAACCTTGCAGCCTTCTTTTACAATAGGGATTGAGGATGACGTAACCTGTTTGTCGGTGCCGGTGAAGGAACACGTCGAACTGGAAAATGATGACACGTTTAGGGCCATCTTTTACGGATTAGGTGCCGATGGAACGGTGGGAGCCAACAAAAATACCGTTAAAATTATCGGTTCGGAAACCGAACGGTACGCGCAGGCTTATTTTGTGTACGATTCAAAAAAATCCGGTGCGATGACGATTTCACATCTACGATTTGATTCAAAGCCCATACAAGCCCCCTATTTAATTCAAACGGCACAATTCGTTGCCTGTCACCAATTTCATTTTATTGAGCACTATGATATCTTGGCAAGCTTGCAGCAGAAAGGTACATTGCTCATCAATGCTCCATTTACGGCGGATCAAGTATGGTCAAAACTCCCCCAAGAAGTCCAGCAAACCCTCGTGGATAAAAATATTCAAGTGTACGCCATCGATGCCTTTAAGGTGGCAAGAGGAACAGGTATGGGAGGCCGAATTAATACGATTATGCAGACGTGCTTTTTTGCAATTTCAGGCATTTTACCCAAAGAAGAGGCCATCCAATGCATCAAAAACGCCATTCAAAAAACCTACGGGAAAAAAGGCGAAAGTGCTGTGCAAAGTAATTATGCTGCGGTGGATGCAACTTTATCCAATCTACATTTCATTGACTATCAGGGAGTTCAAGAAAAAACACGCAGGCGTATTCCCTTAAATCTAAACGGTGCTTCCGAGTTCGTCCAAAGGGTAACACGACAATTGCTGGAGCAGAAAGGGGATACTTTGCCGGTGAGCCTCTTTCCCGCCGATGGAACCTGGCCAACGGGAACCACCCGATGGGAAAAACGCAACATTGCTCAGGAACTTCCCGCATGGGATCCCAATGTTTGCATCCAATGCAATCGTTGTTCGTTAATATGCCCACATGCGGCTATTCGCTCGAAACATTACGGTAAAACATTTTTAGGAAAAGCTCCTTCTGGGTTCCAATCGGTGGATTTTCGTTCGAAAGAATATCCCAATGAGGCCTTTAGCGTACAAATTTATCCGGAAGACTGTACCGCCTGCGGTTTGTGTGCCGAGGTATGTCCGGCAAAAAATAAGACAGATCCCCGTCGTAAAGCTTTAAATATGATCGCTAAAAATGAGATTTTTGAGCAAGAGAAAGAAAATAGTCGATTTTTTGATACGCTACCTTGGCCGGACACAACGCAGTGTAAACTGGATCTAAAAACCACGCAATTTAGGCAGCCACTTTTTGAATTCTCCGGAGCTTGTGCCGGTTGCGGTGAAACTCCGTACATTAAACTCATTTCACAACTATTTGGAGATCGCTTGCTGATCGCTAACGCCACGGGATGTTCTTCCATCTACGGCGGTAATTTACCTACTACACCCTACGCAAAAGACGCAAATGGGCGTGGACCCGCTTGGGCCAATTCTCTATTCGAGGATAACGCAGAATTTGGATTGGGCCTCCGCTTATCTTCGGACAAAAAGACGCAAATTGCCAAAAATTTGCTTCGTTCGTTGCATTCGGAAGTGGGAGAAAATTTGGTGGAACAAATCCTCAACCTAGACCCCAACGATGCAATGCAAGTGCTTGAACAACGCAAATGTATAGAAATGTTACATGAACGTTTGCAAACGTTGAATACACCCACTGCCAAACTTTTGTTATCGTTGACTGATTTTTTGGTGGAGAAGTCTGTCTGGATTGTGGGAGGCGACGGTTGGGCTTACGATATTGGTTTTGGTGGATTAGACCACGTGTTGGCCAGTGGGCGCAACGTGAATATTTTGGTGCTGGACACGGAAGTTTATTCCAATACGGGCGGACAGCAGTCAAAGGCAACTCCGTTGGGTGCGGTTGCAAAATTTGCCGCCGCAGGTAAAGAAAGGGCAAAAAAAGATCTGGGATTATTGGTGATGTCCTACGGGCACGTTTACGTGGCTCAGATTGCCATAGGCGCTAATCCGGGACAAGCCATAAACGCCATTGTGGAAGCCAATACTTACCCGGGACCTTCTCTGATCATCGCCTACAGCCATTGCATTGAACACGGTTACGATTTAAAATATGGTGCAGAGCAACAACGATTGGCAGTGGAATCTGGCTATTGGCCACTGTATCGTTTTGATCCTCGTCGTAGTTTAAAAAACGAAAACCCAATGCAATTGGATGCCGTTGAGGCTAAAATTCCACTAACAGAATACCTGCAGCGGGAAAATCGATTTAAGGTTTTGGAAAAATCAAATCCAGAACGTGCAAACGTCTTAAAGGAAAACGCTCAAGCCATTGTTCAAAGTCGGTTGGCGTATTATCATTATCTTGCTCAGAAATGAGTTATCATCTATGAAGCGCCTTGCAAAAACAGTCTGTGTGAATAATTCATTACGATGTAAAAAAATGCATGTGCAATCGTTTATATGAAGCATGAGCTAAACGCGCAACGCTTGCAGAAGCTACTTGTCGATAAGCGTATCCATTATCCTTTATTTGTTTACGAGGTTATCGATAGTACAAATTTAGAAGCTTTTCGACTGTTGGATACGGTACAGGATCGATGTGTTATTGTTTTAAGTAAAATTCAAACCCAAGGGAGAGGTACTCACGGTCGTATTTGGGAAGACAATCATGGACAACTCAGTTTAAGCGTTGGATTTAGAGAACGCATATTACCAGAAAAATTGAGTGAAATTCGAGTTTTACTCAATCGGTGCTTTTGTGAGAAATTGGTGCAGTTATTTCGCAAGCCTTTTTGCCTAAAAGATCCCAACGATATTCTGTGGAAAGATAAGAAGCTCAGTGGTATGTTATTGGAATCAAAAGTTGAAAACGACTTGACGACGGCTTGGGTCATGGGTTTTGGAATGAACGTGTATCGCACTCAGAAGAAACTTTGGTCAAAGGAGGTTCAAGAAAGCGCTGTATCTTTGCAGGACATTGTAGTAGACCAAAAAATTGACATCAATTTTTTGGCTGCGGAATTTATTCAGATAACGTTATCTCAACATCCATTGTCATAACAATGGTAGACTTTCATTTTTAAAGCAAAATCAAGTTTTCTTACTCTAGATTTGAAAAACATTACGCGTAATAAGCCCGTTGGACGCTTATAAATATGAATAACACTTAGGCAGCAACATCGTCTGCAGATAAGGGAGTCCCCATTTCTAGGTTACGTTTTGCTTGTTTTCCCAAAACTTGTTCCCAATGTTTGGGAGCTAATCCAAAAGCAGGGCGTATAATTTTTAAATTTTCCGTTGAAAAAACTTCTCCCTTTTTGATTCGTTTACATACATAGATAGAACGCCTATATTTAAGGTGATATGGATCGTCTTCTTGACCGATAGGTCCAATGACCGCTTCTCCAAGCTCTTTGTGCAATTCTTTTGCGGCGCGCACCATGACACCAAATTCTTTTGGTTCCAGAGAAATTTTACTGTCCATTGCGTCATCTTGACGCGTAAGTATGAGATGCTTTTCTATGAGGCAGGCTCCCAGAGCAATGCTTCCAAGGACCATGTTGTGCGACAGAAAATGATCCGAAATGCCCACGGGACAGGCATATTTTTTTTGTAGTTGCGAGATGGACCGTAGATTTAAACCTAGTTGGCCTGTTTTATCCGGGAAGATGCATTTTAATAACATCCATTGCGTACATCCATGATCGCGTAACGTTTCAATAGCCTCTTCTATTTCTTCGGGCTTTGCCAGTCCTGCACTTAAAATGACAGGTTTTTGGGTGGATGCTACCTTTTTGAGTAATGGCAAATGGGTTATTTCAGAGGATGAAATTTTGTATACGGGTGGATGAATTGTTTTTTCCAAAAAATCGACGGATGTCTCATCAAAAGGGGTACTAAAGAGTGCAATATTTAACTTTTTTGCATAATCTGCTAAATCTTCATGCCATGCCCATGGAATACAGTTAAACTGATACAGATCGTATAAATATTGGATTTTTCCGAACCCATTAATCTTGAACTGATCATTCCTAATGGGTAAAGTAAGCGTATCTGCCGTGTACGTTTGTATCTTTACGGCATCAGCTCCACCATCCTTGGCGTGCTTTATGAGTCCTCTGGCGTGTTCAATGCACTGTTGGTGATTACTGGATAACTCTGCAACAAAATAAGGTTCATGCTGAGGTCCAATAGGGCGGCCAGAAATATTAAAGCAAGTTCTTTTTTTGATCATTGGAAGTGTCCACTATTTTTAAGATGTTGAGTTGACTTAAAAAGGTATCGCCTTCCGGGAAGCATGCTAATTCTTTGCGGTAGTCGTCAAAGGCTTTGGAATCATTTTTTTGGTGCGCCATGTAGCTGAGTGCATAGAAAGCTTGGGCTCGGATATAGTTGGAAGAACAACGAATCAGGTTAAGAAAAGTTTTTTCAGCTTCTTCTACATTAAGCGCATAAATGTTTGAAAATGCGTAACCTAATTGTGCTTGTTCCAAGAGGGGAGAAATGGTTAAATGTTGCATTGCTTTTTGATAGTAATGAGCGGCAGGTAAATAGTTTTTATGACTAAAATCGTCATTTGCTTTTTCAAGGAAGGTAAACCCTTGTAGCGATTTTAATCCTTGAGGTAAGGTTTTTTCTGCCCATTGTAAACGTTCAGGTAATGTTTTTTGCTGTTCGTATTGGGCAAGGTAATACTGAACGCGTTTCCTCTGGCACCACTTTACCAATAAGAATGAGGCCCACGTACACACAATTACAGCAACTGCGGAGGCCAAAATTTTCCAATAACGTTCTAACCATACCCAAATTTTAAATTCTGTAGGCATATCTTCCTTTGCCTTAACTTCCTCAGAAATCTTCTGACTTTTCTTCACGCTACCAATATAAAAATGTTTGTTTGGATAGTCAACCTTCTTGCGGTATTATTTTTGATGAAACATTGGGTGTGGCATAAATTGTATGCGGCCAATACCTCTCGCTATTTTACATCTTAAAATTGGGGATTAATGTGCGTATGAATCGAATGCTTTCTTCATCGCCACTTAATTTTTCTATTTCCTGCAAACATTCATCTACCGTACGTGCGTATGTCAAAGATTCCATGGAGTCTTTCGTAAGCCATATGTGTGGATTGATGGTTTTATCGAAGTGATCTGGATGATAGACTAAATCTTCATGCAGTTTTTCTCCTGGCCGAATACCCGTAAATATAATTTCGATATCGGTACCCACACGAAGGTTGTTCAGTTCGATCATTTTTTTGGCCACGTCTAGGATTTTTACCGGACTTCCCATGTCTAAAACAAAAGTCTTTCCAGCCACCGATTCAAAGGATGAAGCTTCCAAAATGAGTCCAACAGCTTCCGGAATGGTCATAAAGAAACGTGTCATTTGGGGGTGCGTTACTGTAATGGGGCCTCCACGTGCAATTTGTTCTTTAAAGATTGGCAGTACGCTACCGGCCGATCCTAGAACATTGCCAAATCGGACCGCCATAAATTGAGTTCGATTTTCAGTTTGATGCTGCAAAGCCATGCAAAGCATTTCGGCAATTCGTTTGGATGCCCCCATGTTGTTAATGGGATTGATGGCCTTATCGGTGGAAATCAGTACAAATCTTTCCACTTCCATTTTACTGGCTAATCTTGCCAGTATGCCCGTACCCAAAGCGTTATTTTTTAAAGCTATAAGGGACTGATTTTCTAATAACGGAACGTGTTTGTAGGCGGCTGTATGATAAATAAAATGAGGATGATATTTTTGCAGACAGCTTTCAACATCCCGGGCGTTACTTACATCTATTAAAATGGGTATACAAGATAAGCCTTCGTGTAGTAGATCTTGTTCGATTTTAAACAAATTGTATTCCGAATGGTCCATTAGAATAAGTTGACTCGGATGCTTAATGGCAATCTGTCTAGAGAGTTCTCGACCGATGGAACCTCCGGCGCCTGTGATGGCAACAACTCGATTGTCAATGAGTGTCGTACTCCGATCCAAATTTAAGTGTATAGGTTCTCTTTCCAAAAAATCTTCTACATCTAACGTACGTAAGCGCGTTGCAAAGGCATGGCCTTCAACGAATTCTCCAAAAGATGGGACTGTTAGAAGTTTCAGATTGAGTTCTTGAGCCAATCGCGCAAGTTCGTTGAGGCGTCTAATGGGAAGACTATGCGACGCGAGTACCATTCCCTCAATTTCGTAACGCTCTTTGTAATCTCGCAGGCATTCGGGTGGACCCAATACGGGGATTTCGTGTAAAGTTCTGCCATAGTATTTTGAATCATCATCCACCACCCCCACGGGCATTAGACCGTAGAATCGTTTACTCTTTAGTTCTGTGATGATATTGGACCCCGCTTCATGGGTCCCAACAATGGCAACGTTAATGGTTCCTGGACGGTCTTGGTGAGTTTTATTGAAAGTTTCATGATTATTAATGATACGCAGACTTGTTCTAAAGAATAATATAAACAAAATCGAAAATAACAAATCTGCCAAAATAATTTCCCGAGAGGGAAGCGGTGAGCTTTGAGCACAAAATTTTAATAGCAAGAAAATAAAGGATATTACGGAAAAACAGCTCACAATTTTGACCAAATCCGGCAAACGAAAATAAGAAAAAATGCCCTTAAATTCACCTACCAATACAAGCGTAATTATCTTTATGGGAACCAACGTACAAATGTTATGCCACATAATTTTTTGTACGGATAGAGGAATTGAAAATTCGTACTTGAGGATATATGCAAGTGCTATACTTAAAGCCAAACAGAAACTGTAAATGCCCAGTTTTAAGCTATAGATAAACAACTTTAACATAACGTGCCACAAGCTATACAAAAGAACTCAACGCAACCTCCTTGTGCAGACTTATTCGGAGCGCTTAGCCTGTGTTGCTTGATCCAATAAATCCCCCAAATTGGTTAAATCTTGATTGGCATCGATCGTGTCGTATAACTTAATTTCTTCTGCCAAACGTGATTCGTCATAGGTGGCGGCTTTAATGGATAAACCTAGGCGACGTTCATCCTTATCAACTTTGATAACACGCACCTCCACGGTATCGCCCACCTTGATAATATTTTTGAGCTTTTCGACATGCTCTTCACTCATTTGACTAATATGTACAAGTCCATCAATGTCATTTTGGAGTTCGATAAAGGCACCATAGGAAGTCACTTTGGCCACTTTGCCCGTAACGATGTCACCAATTTTATACAACGTTTCAATATTGGACCATGGGTCTTCGCTTAATTGTTTAATGCCCAACGAAATACGCTGCTGAGAAGGATCTACTTCCAACACAATGGCATCGATTTCATCTCCCTTTTTTAACATTTCATTCGGGTGATTAATTTTACGCGTCCAAGTCATGTCTGAAACATGGACCATGCCATCAATACCTTCTTCCAATTCAACAAAGGCACCATAGGTTGTTAAGTTGCGCACCTTACCGCGTACATGGGCTCCAACGGGGTAGTTGTGCAGGACCATATCCCATGGATTTTCTGATAATTGACGAATCCCTAAGGAAATTTTTTGCTCATTTTTTTGAACGTCCAATATGACCGCTTCAACTTCATCGCCCACGCGCAATATTTCGCTGGGTTTACCAATGCGCTTTGTCCAAGAGAATTCTGTAATGTGAATGAGTCCTTCGACACCCTCTTCTAGTTCAACAAAGGCACCGTAGGGAACTAAATTAACCACTTTGCCGCGCACTTTGGAACCTACCGGATAACGTCTTTCGATTTGGTCCCATGGATTGGCATGCATCTGTTTGATCCCCAGAGAAACACGTTCTTTGTCGCGATCGATGTCGGTAATCATCACTTCAATTTCTTCCCCCACCTTGAGCATTTCATTGGGATGAGAAATGCGTCCCCAAGTCATGTCGGTGATGTGTAACAATCCGTCCAGTCCATCCAAATCGATGAAAGTTCCATAATCGGTGATATTTTTGACAATACCTTTACGTATGGAACCCACTTCAATTTCCTTCAGGATTTGTTGACGTTTCTTTTGGCGTTGAGATTCAATTAATTCGCGGCGAGAAACAACAATGTTGCGGCGTTCTTTGTTAATTTTTACGATTTTTAAATCGAAAGTTTGACCTATGTACTGATCTAAATTTTTGGGAGCCTGAACATCAATTTGAGAAGCCGGCAAAAACGCATCTACGCCGATGCTAACGATTAGGCCGCCTTTAATTTTTCCTTTTACACGTCCGGAAACCTCTTCGCCTTCTTCGCATTTTTCCAAAATGTTTTCCCAATTTTTTTGCTGTTGGGCTTTATCGTACGATAAAACGGGACGGCCTTCTATATTTTCGACACGCTCAACAAAGACTTCTACTTGTTCGCCCACCGATAGTTCATCAAAATTTGGAAATTCATTGGCGGGAATAATCCCTTCCGTTTTGGCTCCAATGTTGACGGCAACTTCATTGGGTCGAATTTCAAAAATCGTGCCCGTAACAATTGAGTTTTGTTTTAAACATTTAAGTGAGTTTGCATCCAGCAAACTATCCATGATGGTTGTCATAATTTATACTTATCTCCCACAAGGATTTCCCTCGTAAAAGGGTTAAGGGTTACCTATTGATCTACGCATGCTACCATGTGGCATATTATTGGATGAATCAATGCAAAAATGCAAATAATTTAATTCCACTGCCGACTTAAAGATTGGATCGTAAAATACTTGTTTTTAATTACACATTCTCTATAATTATCAACGTGTTGGCATTGACATGCAAAGTCCTCTTATGCCATACGTACCTTATGGATAACGCAGAGGAATCCGTTTATTGGATTAATGAAAATGAAGATTCCGTATTGGTCAGAATCAAAGGGAGGGCTACCTATTTAAATTGTTCATCCCTGAATGAGTTTTTGCAAAAAAAACTTAAAGAAAATTGTTTTAGGTATTGTTTTTTATTTGAAGAGTGCAGCGGCATCGATAGTACGTGTCTTGGAATTTTAGCCGGATTAGCTCTAAAATTAAGAAACCTGGGCGGACTTTGCATATTCAGTGGTTTAAACGAGAAGCTTTTGGCAACGGTTAAACTCCTTGGGTTAGATTTGTGGGTTCAGTTGGTCGAAGATATTGTGCGTGTAGAACAAGTGGGATTCTGCCTAAAAAATGAACAAACATGGGGCATACAATCTGAATTTTTACTGAATGCTCACAAATTTTTGATGGAAATTAATGCACAAAATAGAGTTCGATTTCAGGATGTTGTACAATATTTGTCTTCACAAAAATGATTTCGGAAGTGGCGTATGTTTTATTGGGAATTTTTGTAGGATGCGTCGGGGGGATAACGCTTTATTTGAAAGCTAGATCGGCGTATTTAAAGGAAGAAGACATACGGATATGTGCCGAAAAAGAAAAAACAATTATTTTAGAATCACTGCATGCATTCATGCATGCGGTAAGTCAAGGGGTTTCACAAAAACAACTCTATCATTTAATATTACACCACAGTCTAATCGGTACCGAAGGCGTGAGTGCCTGTTTTTATGAATACTCTCCAAATTTAAAGCAGCTCAAAAAAGTTGCCGGTGAAGGCTTATTCTCTCTCCTAAAGACGAAGGTTCCCGATCATCTATCGCGTGCAGAAATTTTATCCTTGGTACATCAGGGAGAAGTTTTTCATTACGGCGAAGGCATTGTGGGCGAAGTTGCTCAAACGCTACGTCCGGTTGTTTTGGGAGTAGACAACATCGATCGTTACACCATTCACCATGGGGATGATGCCCTAAGGATAAAACATTTGTTAATTTCCCCGGTTTTTTTTAGAGATGAGTTATTGGGTGTTTTGGCAGTTGCAAATTCGATGCGCGATGTGCCTTTTTCGAAAAACACTTGTCATTTATTGGAATTAATGACCCAGCAGGCAGGTATTATGCTGCACAACATCAAACAGCTCAATTTTCAAATTGAAAAGAGTAAGTTAGATTTTGATTTAAGACTGGCAAGCCACGTGCAATCTTTTCTGCTACCATGTTCAGATCTTGTACAACTATCTCATTGCGATTTCTCTGCCTATTGTAAGCCAGCGCAACAAATTGGGGGTGATTTTTACACCCTCTTCAAGTTGGATGATGATCGTACTGCGTTTGTGGTAGCGGATGTTGCGGGCAAAGGCATTGCCGCTTCTCTATTGATGACAACCTGTGTTACGCATCTGAAGCATTGCACTTTTTTGTACGATTCACCCACCGCCGTATTGAAAACAATGAATAAGTATTTGTATGCCGAAACAAGTCAAGAAATGTTTGTTACGATGGCTTATTGTATTTTGGATACCCATCATCAAATTTTGAAAATTTCGAGAGCTGGACATGAATGTCCTTTGCTGGTTAAATCCGGCTTGCCGGTTCAAAAATTAATGCCCCAAGGGATTGGACTTGGTATGGTGCCGAGTGAAATCTTTGATAACCTGCTCGAAGAAGCGACTTACGATTTTCAACGTGGGGATACGTGCATTTTGTATACGGATGGTGTGACGGAAGCCTTAAATGCTCAAAACCAAGAATTTTCACAGCAAAATTTGCTTAAAGTTGTGGATGAAAACAGAGATAAACAGCCCAAGGAATTGATTCAAAAAATTGTAAAGAGCGTGGAAGATTTTTCGGGATCAGATCAATTGTCGGACGATTTAACGCTTTTGATTTTTCGTTAATTTTTGACAAATGGGACATCGGTGCGTGTGCGTACATTGGCGGCGATTGCAGTATTCACGACCGTAATAAATCATTTGTAGATGGAGTTTAAACCACGTACGTTGCGGGAAGAACGTTTTCAAGTCCTGTTCAATTTGTTTTACGGAATGTTTATCGGATAAGCCCCAACGAAGGGCAAGGCGATGAATGTGCGTGTCGACCGGAAATGTGGGTTGGTGAAACGCGTATCCCAAAACGACGGAGGCCGTTTTATGTCCAATACCTGGTAAACTTTCCAGGTCTTCAAAATTGTTGGGAACTTGTCCATGGAATTGCTCACATAACATATGGGATAAGTTCCAAATATTGTTGGCTTTTGTGGAAGAAAGACCGCAGGGCTTTATGATGTTTTGAATTGTTGCAACCGGAAGCTGGATCATGGTCTGAGGTGTGGAAGCATTTTGAAATAAAAGGGGCGTTACCTTGTTGACTTGCGTATCCTTGCAGCGAGCTGAGAGTAGGGTGGCGATCAGGAGTTTAAAAGGTTGATCCGCAAAGAGTAAACTGGCCTGCGGATTTGGATACAACGCATTGAGTACGTCAAGAATGTATTGTCTGTCTAAAAAATGCATAAAATTGGATGCATAAGCGTCTGTATTGCGTGTGATCAATGGCGAAACGCACATTAACACATCCGCAAGCAATAGAACAGGTTACGTGTCCCTTGTCAACGTGATTGGATGGACGGACATTTGTGTTAACCAACCATGGAGTCGAAAAAATTTTTGCCCGTAACTCACAAATGCGCTGGATATTCGGCCGAAAGTTGTCCACAGGCGGCTTGTATAGATTTCCCAAACGATTGGCGTACGGTCGCCACGATGCGGCGTTGTTTTAACTGTTTTTGGAATCGCAGTACAACCGATTTATGCGTTTCTTGAACTTTTAAATGAGAAATAGGATGAAAGGGGATTAAATTTACGTGATACAGATGTCTTAATGAACCACGTGCTTCAAAAATAGACTCCAGGGCTTCCAGATCTTGCGGCCTATTGTTAATGCCGTCCATAACCATGTAGGCCAAGTAGATTTTACGATGGGTTAATTTTACCCGCTCGTCCAGGGCTTCAAAAATATCTTCTAAACGGTAATGTTGTGCCATTGGCATCCATTGTTCTCGCAAAGTTTGATTTGGGAAATGCAGGGAAAAGGTAAGCGTCACCTGGGGATAAAGTTGCGTTAACTTTCTAATACCTGGAACAATACCGACGGTTGAAATGCTTAATTTATAAGGACTTAGTTGAAATTCGTCGGGGGCCGTCAGGTGATGGATAACTTCAAAAATGTATGGATTGAGTAACGCTTCTCCCATACCCATAATGGTAATACGATCTATGGAAGTGACGGTTTTTGATATGTATAACGCTTGGCCTAAAATTTCTTCGATCGTCAAGTTCCGTTGAATCCCTATCTTGCCCGTTGCACAAAAAGCGCATTGGCATGCGCATCCCACCTGTGTTGAGATACACAAAGACTTGAGGCCTTCTTGAAACTGCATGTATACGCTTTCAATTCTTTCTCCATCTTGCAATTCGAATAGATATTTACTGGCTTGTGCATCTTTCTGGACACGCAGTAGTCGTAAAGGTAAAAGGTTGTCCCCAAAGGCTGAAATAAGTTTTTCTCGCAATGGCAATGGCAGCGTCGTTAATTCATGAAAGCTTAAATGGGGATCCTGGAACAGGGCTTGTTGCAACTGCCTATGGCGAAAAACAGGCTCCTGTTGCTGTTTTAAAAAATCCTTTAACGCATCCAAGCTAAACCTTTGTAATGGCATGAATCCTTTATACAATATTGTGTTTTTTACAAGAGCAATATTTTTGCACAAATATAAGAGGAAGCTACAAAATGCGTCCTTTCGGCAAACAATTACACCAACATTCGACGCCACCCTATTCCCATTTTGATAGGTACACACAATGAAAAGTTTTACTACGCTTTAATTTAGAAATATTTAGAAATATTGCCGATGTTGGTTAAAGTACAATAATAGCAGCGGTATCATAAATTTCTTTCAACCTGTGTAAAATAGAAAAATAACTTCCCGCTGCTCGTTGAATAGTTTTTTGTAGAAAATTAACAAACTCTCAAGCGAAGAATTGCTTTTTGTTTGTCCTGCAACGTAGGGTGAAATGGCTTCTAAAACAAAGCATTACACCCGTAATTCACCTAACCGAATAAATTATAACCTAGGGTCAGTATGAATAAACTCAACTCAAATATTTTTTGTCTCATTAAAGTTATAAGATATCTGTAAAATTAGCAAACTGTCAAGCTAAGAATTGTTTTTTGTTTGTCCCGTGACATAAGGTGGCACAATGGCACCTCCGGAGATGATAATTTTCATTGCATCGCCAATCGACATATCCAAATTAACAATATGTTCTTTGGGTACCATAATGAGAAAACCGGTGGTTGGATTTGGCGTTGTTGGAACAAATACACAATATACTTCTTCTGAAGTTTTCTCCTGAATTTCTCCTTTCGAGTCACTCGTCAAAAAACCAACGGAGTACAAACCTTTTCTTGGAAACTCTACCAGGACCGCTTTCTGAAAGAGTGTCTTTTTATCTTGGGCAAGCGTATCCACAAGTTGTTTTACCGTTTTATAAACAGAGTTGATAAAGGGTACATTGGAGATAAGTTTTTCGGTAAATCTTAAAACACACTTGCCTAAAAAATACTGCGAAAACCATCCAAAACAAGCGATGAATGCGATGACTACGCCTACGGATATAAGGTTTAGAATACATTCAATCCATTGCTTATCCAGATTTTTTATCCAGTTGCCAAACAATAATGTACTTGCGGGATGTCCTACTTTGTTGAGTAAGATTTGTATGACAAAAAAGGTAACTCCCAAGGGGAGTAAAACAAATAGTCCCGTTATAAAGGATCGTTTAAATTTCGTTATCATTGGCTTTATTAAAAGAATGGATGAGCAATTTGGCAAATATTTATTTGGGTAATTTGGGCTGCAAAGTATAAAGTGTACATAAATACACCCATTTTCTTAGCAAAACATCTTCGCAATGGTTAACGATGGGATAAATTTAAGAAATACAATATTTTTTGACATTCTTACACTTACCATCTAACACATCGTTAAGAAATTTTATTAGTATCTCTTCATTCTTTTTGGTACCAAAACATTGTCTAAATATCCTTAAAATTTCCCAAGAAGTACAGAGGATACCTCGGTGGTACTTGGTTCGGAGATGATAATTTATTAGACCACCATGACTCTTTCATTTTTGCTAATTCGTCCACTAGCCTTGTAACCAATGTACCGTACGATTTGTTGTCATGACGAACCTGTTGAATTATTAATAAATCATCCTCTGTGATCTGAGTATCTTGCTTTTTAATCAACCCTTCCTCTTTCAATAACTCATCGCGTATTACCGAACAAGAAACAACAAGTTGAAAATTAGGCCTTGATGGTACTTTGCCAAAAACCTCATTGATGATATTTTCAAAGACTGTACGAGAAAATGCCAATACCGAACCGCATATTGGACATGGATCCTTATGTGTGTGAAGATACAAAGCAATATCTGTAGATGACTTAGAAGCAATCGGTTGAATAATTTCTCTAAATCTCTCACCATCGTGGCGCAAAAGATAGTAAAGTATTCTTTGCTCACTATGGAACAATTGTTTTAATTTTTCGTGATGCACTTTGAAAGCTTTCTCAATAGCATTATATTGTGTTTGAAAACTTTTCACTACCACTTGCAGCTGTTGTAAAATCTTGTTATCAATATTTGCAACATCCCCCGTGTCAGCATTTTTACTTCCATTGATAAAAGCAAAAACAAATTGAAAATCCTCTCTAGGCTTTTCAAAAATATCAATAATACTTTTTGAAATATCAATATTTTGCAAAACTTGCGGCTTTATAAAGTTATTTTCATATTGATTGAGTTCACCGAGTAAACCGTCTGTTTTTAAAATAACATTTTTTGCAGATGCAATTATTTTTTGTTGATGAGCAAAAAACGATGGTGCACTATAAGCCCCATCCATCATCTTGAATGTTTCTTTTGTTCCCAATTTTGCATCCTTTGGGTCAGCATCTGAAGAGTAGAAGATAAACGATGTATCAACATCCGAGTCAAAAATACAAACATCATTAACGTATATCGAAAATGCAGCTATGTTTGAAGAACGATCGAGGCCACATTGATAATAAGCATCCACATGTTGTTTTAATGGTTCAAGAAATGGACATGGACCGTTTATTGCAAACCATCCTTTGTCATCCGCATAGCCTAGGGTAGAAAAAACAACAGAGGCCAAGAAGAACCAAATAAAAACAAACTTTTTCATTTTAATAAATTTGATGTGCTTAACTTAATATTCACTAGGACAAAAATTTGAATAATAACGACGTTGATCTCGCATTAATGAAGAAAGTTTGGAATCTGCCGTGAAAACTTTTTTTTCACAAAGATCGTATGCAATTTGTGAAGGCATAAAAACCAAGGTTTTTGAAGAATCTTTAGATGCAACCTTTTCTTGAAGCGTAATATAATCGCCATAAAAGCTTCTCACCTCCGTTGGCGATAGGTTATCGGTAGATATAAATTTGAACTCTGTAGATTCGTCAACCGGACGAAATACTATATTCGAAATATCAATGTAGATAAGCTTCTTTCGGGAATCAAATAATCCCACTAAATTTTTTAGTTCTCCAATATGTTCTTTGGGGTTTTTAAATATTTTACTTTCGCTAAGATCTAATATTTGAAGGTTTGGTACAGTATTTGGATTTGATGAAAGAAAACTACATAACGAAGAAACATCATCCCATGATAACTCATAATATGAGAAATTGAGTTTTGTGATTTCACTTCGTTCGCTTGAGTTAAGTGTATCTAAATAAACAAGAGCCGCCGTCATGCCGTCCATGGGTACTTCTGTCTTGGTTGAGGGAATCGATTCTAAAGATGGAGCATTAACGAATTTTACCTCACTTACACCCGCATTGCCCATACTACAGAAAGATAAGAGCAATAAAAAAAATGTAGACAATCTTCTTATTTTCATAAGTCGTCATCCTAAAATAGAACTTGAAAAACGCAATACAAACATTGAGAAATTTAAGACTGCGTTTGTATGTTTCGGGGAGTGGTTTTTTACGATTTCTAAAAATGTATCCAATTGACCTGGCTGTATCAGGCAGATGATTAATATTTAGAGATTTTTGCAAAAAGGGTAGTGCCAAGACCTTGGAAGACAAAGTTTGGAATCCAGACGAGCAAATCTGGGCGCAGATGAGGTTTTGTTTCCAACCAGGAGATGGCCATCACTATAAAATAGTAACCGAGTGCCAATCCAACCGCCAAAACTAAGTTTGCCGACGTTTCTGCGCGTTTCACTTTGATGCCCAGAGGAATTGCTATGAAAATGAGGGATAAGACCGCAAACGACATGACGGCATTTTTTTGGATTTCTAGGGAAGCGGCTATTTTTTGCGTACGGTGAGATAAATTTTTGGTTGTGTCACCGTACTTGTTTTTTTCGTGTAGTAGTTCCCCCAAATGCATATGCCCCAGTCGTTTGGTGAAAGTTTTACTCCCAAGTAAAGGACTGAGCGGTAGGGCAATCGAAGTATTTGCAAAGGTAATGGGTTGTGTTTCGATGGAGGTTGTATGGGAAGCATATTTTTCTCCCATACCATTGAGCAGGGTAAGGATGATGCTATCCGTACTTTGATTGTAACGCATATAGCCTTTTTCGGCGTGTAAAAGAAGGTTTATTCCGGTTACATTTTTACTATCAAGCTCCCACAACCAACAGTTCTCAACCCAATCTTTATGTTTTTTTTCAACATAAAAAATGTAGCCGGGAAAATCTTTGATGCAGGTGCCTGCCTGAATGAATTGTAGGGGCCGCTGTCGAATTACGTTGCCGATGGATGAGCGGTAGTAGGTAATGGAATTTGGACCGAAGTAGAAATTGACGATTAAGGCAAATAAAGTACCCAAAGCCGCTATGAGGAGTATGGGTGTCACAATGGCGTACAAACCTAATCCGGAGGCCTTCATGGCCATCAATTCGTTTTGCGCCGAGAGTCGTCCCAAGACTAAAAGTGTTGCCGTCAATAATCCCAATGGCAATGCGTAGGCAATCATTGACGGAATCAGGTGAATGAGCAGATCAAAAAAGAATGTCCATGTAATTTTACCACTGGCCAATAGAGGAAGCACTTCCTTGAGAGCATTCCCTACAATAAGGACAAAAACAAATAGTAAGATGGTATGTGTGGATGCCCAAAAAAATTGTTTGAATAGGTAACGTTGCAACGTATTAGGCATCATTTTACTAGAACATATTTTTACTTTTTGTCTAGTTTGTTTTTCATTGAGAGGTACATCAGGAGCGTAGTTTTTAAACGTGTTTAAGTACATTTTCTCGCAATCTCTGCCTACACGTGCATCTTTATGAGGACAATAGGTTGAACTCATACGCGTTATTTCGCGTGCCTACAGATTGTTTTTTGAGATTTACTGTTAGGGCGATGGGTTGATGCAGCGTCAAAACTTATTTTTTGTGTAATTCATGATTGATTGATCCATAAAACTACGTTAAATTTTATACATGGTACTGTTTGATGATGAAGCGATAAGTTCTCCGGAAAGTGAAGATACATCAGCTCGCAAAAAAGGATTTTCTTCTGGGAATAAACGTTCAGGCAGTGGAGCGAATTCCAGTCTTGAAAAGCGTGCACAACGAGATGCTGTTAAATTAGATCGTTTGACAATTTTTGCGCAGCAATTGTCTTCCATGTTACAGGCTGGATTGCCGTTATCTCACGCCCTTGAAACGATTACCGCCGAGATGGACGATAAAGTGTTTAAATTGATACTCACGCGTGTTAAAGAAGACATATTTACAGGTTCTTCATTTTCGGATGCGCTGAGAAAATATCCCAATGCATTTCCATCGCTATTTTACAATATGGTCGAGGCGGGAGAAGTGTCGGGAGCTTTGCCAGACGCCATGGTAACCGTTTCAAACTACTTTGAGGCATCCTTGAAATTGACCAAAAAATTTAAGAGTGCCTTAACCTATCCCATTGCCATTGTGTCCATGTCCTTTTTACTCGTTAGTGGACTGATGATTTGGGTTGTGCCCGTATTTGGAGAAATGTTTAGCGGTTTTGGAGCTCGATTGCCCTGGTTGACGCAAGCGCTGATCGATATAAGTGAGTTTATGAAAAACCATGTCGTTGTTATTGTCGGGGGAACAGTCGCCGTTGTTGTGGGGTTAAAAAAGATCTTTAAGTCGCCAGCCGGAGCCAAGTTTTTAGATGCGACGATGTGCCATGTTCCATTGTTCGGAACTTTAATTAAAAAAACGAACATTGCACGTTTTTGTCGTACTTATTCCGTTTTATTATCCAGCGGCGTTCCCATTTTAAAAGCCATTGATATTTGTACCAATGTGGCCGATAGTTTTTATTTATCCATGGCTTGTACTTCCATAAAGAAAGGAATACAAGAGGGGCAACAATTGTCGACATTGATGGAAGGGATTGGGTATTTCCCTCGCATTGTGTGCAATATGACGAAGGCGGGAGAACAAGCGGGTAATGTTGAAGGTATGATTCGCAACGTCGCGGTACTTTATGAAAATGACGTAAATAATATTGTTTCCGCCATGACATCATTGCTGGAACCATTCATTATTTGTTTCTTGGGTATTGTGATTGGTGTCATTGTTATCGCCATGTTTTTACCCATATTCCAGTTATCGTCATTGGTGGGATAAATGTTGAATGAGTCATTATTATTTGTTAAACACACGGCAATTGGATTTACGATTTTTGGATTTTGAAAAGTCGCCACTGGGGTATACGTTAAATACGGATGAAAGCGTTTTTGAATCACAACCCTCTACAAAACAGTGGTTAAAAGTTTTGGAGGCTGCGCTAGGAAAGCTGTTACGATCTCATAAAATCTTAGGCCCTGTAGGTTTTATTTTACCGGAACATTTGGTCATCAACGTTGTTGTCCATCTCCCTTGCTCCAAAAGTCGTTTTTCGGTTGTTCAACAATTAACCTGTGCGTTAAATAAAGGTTTTGGCTTACGGGGCGATAAGGTTGTTTTTAGATTTCAACAGATGCCGCATGATGAAAACTCTAAGGCCTATTGGGTGACTCTCGTTCCAAAAAAATTTTGGATCATCCTGCAACATATTTTACATCTGCATAAAAAATATTTTCCCTACGGCATTAATTGTTTTCCCCCCATTGTGGGGCAGGTGGCCTATTGCGAAGCAATGTGGCACGAAAAGCTTCTTCAATCCCCTATAGTGGGTATCTTCCTAGAAGATAATTTGACTCGCTTTTTTACGAGTATTCCTACCAATTCAACCGAAGATCAACCCGCATTTAACTTTTTAGATTTGCGAAAGATATCATCTTCAAATTTGGTAGAACAAGACGTGATGCAAGAGTTAAATATGACTTCTCGTTATTTTTCGCGTAGCTTAAATTTACAGGCGGGGGCAAAGAGCATATTTATTTTTGGAGAAGGCAATGTGTCTGCATTAAAATCATCGTTGTTGGCATTTGGGGAAAATGTGCATATTATAAAAGAAATTCATCAATGGTATGCAAGTGAGAAGAAGGTAGGACTGAGCGAACAGGCTTTGTTGGTTGGTATTTTGCATATTTTAAGCGGCAATAGGCATTTTGATGATTTTGACTTTATGGAGATGGATACTCCATCTGCTTGGGTTGTAATAAGCTTGTTTTACATTCGCAAGATGGCACATCACGCTGCGTTGCGATGGGTTGTTCTATTGCTATTGATCGGGTACTGTTTTTTCCTATTAAAGGTGTGTAGGAAAAAAGCAAGTGCATGTAACAATCTTATGCATCAGCGGATGGCTTACACGTTTAAGGAAAATGATGTTCAAGATTTAAAACAGCAACTGGCGTCTTGGGAATTGCTTGCGGGAAAACAAGTCGTATACGCGCAGTTGCTGCAAAAAATAAAGCAACAATTTACGTCTTTAAAGGTAGAATTATGCATTGATGCGATAGAAATTTCATCTTCAGAAAAACGTGAATTGGAGGTCAAAGGGCGTTATAAGAATTTAGTGGGTGCTGCAGAATTTTCACGCACTTTAAAAGCGTGTTGCTCCCTTGCTTTTTCTACCATGGAGAACAGTGTTCAGATCTCAACAACACCTCTAACGTATACGGAAGATAGTTTTGTATGTAAATTCCCATTGTAGAGATGCCATATGCGTTTGTATGAGTAAGAAATTTATTCTTTTTTGTTGTTTTATATTAAGTTTAAATGGGTTATGCCTCGTGTGGGCAAAAAAACTAAAAAGCGATCACAAAGCGTCACTTGCAACATTGAACGCGTGTCAACGTATTGCCGATGAATGTGCGCGATTGCGTCAAAAAATTCAAGCAATCAAGATACCTCCCATTGAAGTGGGAGCCTGTGAAATCTCATCATCTCTGGCGGCATATTTTGAAACTTATTTAAAAGGGCAGGCGTATTTTAAATATTCTTGCCAAGTCAATCCATTGTCAGATTTCTTGTGGCCACAAGCTAATCACGAAATGGTTTATCGATGTCATCTAAAATTTTACAGTTTTTTCCCGGAACTGGAAAATTTTATAACAGTTTTTCAAAAAGAAACTTTGCCGGTGTGGATAAAGAGTCTAAGCATAAAACGAAAAACCTTCCACACGCGGCTTTTTAAAGTAAACATAGAATGTGACTGTTTGGTCAAGAATGGTTGAGTCTGAGCAAACATGGTCTGGTTTTAAATACACGTCGACACACCTTAAAAACGTTTATTCAACGTCCTTTGCAAATATTAGGTATAAATAATTCGGTTGCTAAAATGCAAATTACCCATGTTCGTTCCAGTCAATTAAAATGCTGTCAGGATTGATTATAGTGTTTCGTCCACGTATCCACTTTTCCACGTAAGTATTGGCGAAGGAAGCAATTCTGGGGCGGTACAATTTTGAGGTGCCGTAATCCAAGAGGATGGGATGAGTGTCCATTTGACGACGATGGCTCTCAATCGTTGTCCTTCTGTGTTGCCATTGGCTTGGTTCGTTGCATGCGTAGGATCGTATACGGACACAAACCAACCGCCTACTAATTGATTAACATCATTCACATGAAACCTCGCTGAATTGCCACTTAAATAGATTTTGTCGTGAAAAGACATTGTTTGGGGAACAAGACCATTAATACCTATTTCCCCATTGACGGCCTGCAAGTTAAATGCTTCAAAAATGCCACTTTCTACCACGGCTAACCGATTTTCGATCATAATATCCATTGCCCACGCGTGGGTAAAATAATTGCAGTCTACCTCTTCCAATTTTGCAAATGCTTCGAAGATCTGAATGTCTGCTACGGGAATGTTTCTACTTTGTAGAATTCCTTGAATATTAGATGGAAGATTATCAAAGGTTAAAGAGGTATCTTTAATTCTAAACTCAGATTTTTTAGAATCATCACCGCCTTGCCTGTAATGAAAAATAAGTGGAAATGGATACGTGCCCGTTTGTATACGCATATCTTCAAGAGCGTAACGTTCGTCCATTCTTTCAAATCCAAAGAAGTTGCAGAAGGCATTGTGCGAGCCTACCATTAATATGGATATCAATAATAATTTTGTTTTCATAGTTTTTGCAAGATATAGCATGATATGTTCCAATGTCAATGAAATTTATATGTTTTTATAAAATATCCTCAGATGAGCGATGCTTTTAAAAGTAAGTACTTGCATAGACTGTTGGGCTTAAAATCCGAACATTGTTAGGCATGAAAAATATTTGCATTTATCCTGCATGTAAATTAATTCCTAGATCCTCGGA
The DNA here is from genome assembly GCA_031258545.1 of Puniceicoccales bacterium. GTDB lineage: Bacteria > Verrucomicrobiota > Verrucomicrobiia > Opitutales > UBA9783 > CABUVL01. The sequence goes on from JAIRMU010000018.1 coordinate 56,838, forward strand.
TCGGTAATGGTCAGTTTAAAACCGTACATATTGGCCAGTGGTTGAAATAGTTGCTTTACGGTTTCGCATGAATTACAGTCTTTGCTTAGATGAGCCAGGCAAACATTTTTCCAGGGCCCTCGATTATTTTTGATGAAATCGAAGGCGGCTTTATTGGACAAATGGCCCAGCGGCCCAAGTATACGTTCTTTAACGTAGGCAGGACGTGTGGGATGATTGCGAACGAGCGTTTCGTCATGATTGGATTCAAAAACAATGTCTTGGGCTTCCATCAATGCCTGGCAAATGTCTTGCGTGATGTGTCCTAAGTCCGTTACCCAGGCGCAGCTATAATTGCAAGTTTTGAACAAAAAACCGGTGGGATCTACGGCATCATGAGGAATGGAGAAAGTTTTTACGGATAAAGAAGCATCCACATCGAAAGTTTGTCCCGTTTTAAAAATTTTCCAAGGACCTTTTATGTTATGTTTACGTTCAATTGCACTGGATGTTGAAAAATTTGCGTAGAATTTTAAATGCGGTTGTTTGGCTAATATTTTTAAGCCAACAATGTGATCCTGATGTTCATGTGTAATAAAAACCCCGGATAGCTTGTCCAAAGTAATACAATAAGCTTTTAGCAGCTGCGAAATACGTCTGCCTGAAAATCCAGCGTCGATGAGATAATATTTGCCTTGATTTATGAGTAACCCGCAGTTACCGGAGCTACTACTGCCCAAAACTTTTAGCGCAAGTGTCATGGAAGATGGTAGTTGACATTAACGCAGGTTTATGATTTGGCAAAATTTTTATTCAAAAAGGTAAGTAGAAGGATGCGTGTGACCAATGCCTTTTTCAATGAGCGGTAACATTTTGCCTTTTCGAAAGAGTGTCACTTGCCCATTGCTTGCGGAAACGGTTAATGCGATACAGTCAACCGTATTGGAAATTGCTAAGGCTGCAGAGTGACGCGTCCCAAAGCCACTGGGTAGTGAAATCTGGTCTTTAGTGTGGATGAGACTACCTGCACTTTCCAAAATACCGTTGCCACCGATTACAAAAGCGCCATCCAGCAGAGAATACTCTTTAATGGTTTCCTCAATAAATGGATTAAGTAAATTACGGTCTTCTTCTTTGTACCCGTGAAATGGATTCAAAATAAGTGGATATACGTAAGGTGCCAATTCTTGGACATCTCCAAGTATGAAGAGGCAACCGATAGGTTTACCTTCTCTTCCTTCAACGGCTAATTCGGTTGCAATAGAAAGTAATTTTTCAAAGACTTCGGGTTGCACGTTTTTGGGGAGAATATCCGCCTGATTGGAAAAGAGTGACTGGATTTCTCTGTTGACGTCAATGATAAGCACGGTATCCAGTCGATTACTATTGGGAATACCGCCTATGCAACAAATCTTTTCGTTGTGTCGTATGCACTTGTGCATGATGCCTAATAGGATAGCACTTCGCAATTGCGTCAGTCGGCCATTGGAAAAAAGTTGGACGGGTAGGATGTAGGTGGATTCTTTTTGTACAACTTCCGATGCTTTATGGGTAACGGTTATCACCTTCAAATCCGGATTTAATTCCTTAACAAAACGAGTAGTATTGAAGAAAGTATCCACAAATAAAAATAAGGCAGAACAATTACCTGCTTTGGCAATTTTTAAAGATTCTCTGAGCATGAGTCTGTTAAAATGATCATTTGTTTTGGCAGATTTGAGCTGCACCGTTTTAAATGCGTCTAAAATTCTGGCACGAAGCTCTTCCAGAGAAATGTCATTTAGATTATGCGTTAATTCGATTGACTGTAACATCTTGGCTAGTGAAGCCAATGTTGTCAGGTAATGTTCTGTTTTGGAAGAGGCTAAAAATAAAACAATAAGACGAATATTTTCGCTACCGTTGATCGTTGCGTCTTGCAAAGGTGTACGTACACGTCCAAATGCGAATAGGTAGGCTTTTCGCATGGGTACTTTTAAATGAGGCAAAGAAAGCCCTTGTCCTAAATAGCTGGACACCGTATTTTCTTGAACCAATAACTCTTCGATAAAAGTAGTCAGGTTTTGTTTTTTTTTAAATGGGTAACACTGCATTAATTCTTCAAGAGCACCTTTGAAAGTGGTACTCTGTATATCAATCACAGCACTGTTTTCAATGTAGTGACTTAGCTTCATATAACACGTACATAGCTACCAGTGTAGCAATGCACATTGCGTCCTTGCAAGTTAAAAGGCAATAAAAATATCCATTGGAATGCATCCTATTTGGCACAATTTTAGCTTTCTTAAATGGTATGTCAGTAAACGATGTTTCTAGTACAACCTCAACCAGTTCAACGGGTAATGCCCAGTATTTAACAAATGCAAAGACTCAATACGATGAGCTTTCCACTTTGTTGAATAATTTTACAGAAAGTAGTAATGCAAGTTATGTGAGCAAGGACCTGACTCAAGGTTTAAAGGGTGCATTGGAGACATTAAAAAATTTAATAGATTCTGCTGCCGAAGAGGCTTTCATTGAAGAATTATTGAGTAAGTTAATTGCTCTGATAAGAGGTAATGCCCAAACAGGCACAATGAGTATTGCCGATCGGGCATCTTTTTTGAGTCAATTGGGGGGAGATTTTGCCAATTATAGCGGTCGTAGTTCAGAAGTTACGGGTAATTACAATGCAATTGTAACTATTTTAAATTCGGATCAACCGATTACGAGTACGCAGGCGAATAATCTGAGGCAAGCGTTGTCGCTATCCATGGAGCTTGAAAATTTTTCAAGTACCCCTCACAACATCGATGCTTCTTTAATCAACGCATTAAGACAAGGGTTGCAGGAGGTTATTGGGGCTAAGGGCGATAATGTTCAGGATAAATTGAAGCAATTATCGGATATTATTCGTGGAAACTCTGAAGGTGCCATAGGACTTGCCCAAAGGTCGGCTTACATAGGGGAATTGACAAGTAATTATAATGCTTCAGGAGATGGATCGAAATTGGCATCATCGTATGGAAGTCTGACCAACTCTTTGAATGGATTGAATGTTTTAACGGAAGGTGATGCGAGGGCCTGCGTAGAAATGTTAAATGACCTAGATTTGGGGTATCAGCAACTGAATAATGCTTTTAAAAGACAATCCCAGCAAACGCTTTCTTTATCTACAAAAGTACTCATGGAATCTAATCGATACAAGGAATTAGAAATAGAAGTAAAAGCCAGTGAAGATCTTTTTAAGCGAGAATCCAATCCACAATTGAAACGTTTGCGTGAAGGTGGAATTTTAGGAAATAGGACACCAACGCGAGAAGAAATTGTAAAGCAAGAAAGTATGCAACGCGAGGAAATTGCGGCTGAACGGTTGGCACAATCCATTCAAGAGGCCCAGTCTAAGGAAAATAAATCCCCGGGGCCTCAGGATGCATAAAAAAAGAAAACATACTGCCCTTTTTAACTTATTTCATGTGGAAATTTTGCATCCACGAAATTAGGTTAAGCGTGAATAAAATTGGCAGGAGCGGCAAAAGGAATATCGTTGTCCGTAGTTAAATTGTTAACTTTTTCCAAGTCTTCAAGTTTTTGCATCCACTCTTCTACCAAGTTAACAAAATTGTTGAGAACGGTTTTGAATAGCTCGTAGACGAAGGATTGTGTAATAAAAACATAGCTGAGAACAATGGAATCATTGTCTGGATCAATCCCCAAAATAGCCCCTGCCGTTGCGATTCCAAAAGCATTCGCCTTAAGCAATTCTTCAAATACCATGTCTTTATTTTCTAGAGGAATTGTACCTATTTTTGAAGCAAAAATGCATTGATCTTGTTCTGGTCTAAAAACAATATCTACATTGATTTTAGAATCGAAATTCAGCGAACAAAGGTTATCCTCATTTAGGCGCAAATCGGGAAGCCCGACTTCTTTTCCATAGGCAGCAACAAAATCGACAAAATCACCCATGCAAGCAATTGTAGGTAGTTTTCTTTAGGGTGTCAATAGAAACTTATGAGATTGCATTTTAGGTTTTAATTTGTTAATTATTTATAAATTTTCCTTGAAAAATTTTTATACTTAACCAAGTTGTAGTGGCAATTAACATACCTCCGTGATGAGGCGTCTTTTGAAATATTTGTTTGTGGTTCTGCATTTGAATGCAATATATTGTGCTGCGGGAGACTACGTTTCCATAACTAAAGACCCGATGGCTTGGGCTGAGAATTTTAATAAGGCGACCCCAGCGCAGAAACAAGGCATGTATAGGCAAAGTGTTGAAGATATCGCTAGAACGAAAGTCGGTGGTATGTGGGATACCGTTGTGAATGCGATAACGCGGAATAAGCGTTTAACGGCAAATGAATTGCTTGCTCGGTTGGATAAAAATCTGTCTGCAATTCCTGATGAATATAGGAATTCCATTAGTTATGCGGTCACTATGAAAGCTTTGGATACTATGACGGAAGAAGCAGAGGTACGGGATAGTGGTAAAAAAGTGGAGACGATGGCGAAGGTTTTTAGTGTGCCTCTCGAAGTGGCTAAGAAACTTCATCTGAAGCAGGAGATAAAAGGTAATAGCACGTTGGCAAAGTATCCCAATGTTGTAAAAGCAGCGGATGCTTTTATTACGACCGAAAAACCAATTGCGTTGGATATGCCAAAAAGGTACGAACCTCCTCGCAGTGTAAAAGCGATCGATACGGAGTTGGTTCCTGCAGGTCAAAAGCTGTCGGAGGCAGGTCCAGATCCGCCGCCAACATTACCTGTCATTCCAGAAAGCGCTCCGCAAGTTCAAAATAAACAAGATGCAAAGCCAGATAAAGCCAAGCCTGTTGAGGCAAAGGAAGAGCCCAAGCAAGATTCATCCAAGGAGCAGATTCAGTCGATAAGACGTGTGGCCGGTGAACAAATAAGTCATCTATCGTCGGAACTAAGTTCAAAAGATGCATTGGTTCAAGAGTTACAACGGAAGATAGCCGATTTAGAGAAACAACCGAAGGAATTTCGCCCACAGCTTATTGATGCAAATCGTAAAAGTCCACAAGAAGGTGAATTGAAAGCACAGATACAGGCATTGAAAGATGCGATTGCGGGCAAAGATTCTTCCATGGCACAGCTGACTCGGGAACGATCGGCCGAAAAGAGTGATTTGGAAGCGCAATTACAGACAAGTACAAATCAACTGCAGCAAACGCAGAAGCATTTAGGAGAACAACAGACTCAGAATCAAGGTTTGCAAAGTGAAATGGCTCAAAAAGACCGCGACCTTGGAGCCAGGGATACTACCAATCGTCAACTTACGTCGGATCTGCAGCAATCGAGGCAGGATTTAACAGATACCCAGAATCAAAATAGAAATCTGCAGGATCAGGCTACTCAGCAGAATCGTCGGATACAGGATCTTCAACAAGATGTAGCTACGAAGAGTGCTACAAGTAATACGCTTGGGGCTGAATTAAACAAAAGAGATGCATTGATTGGGACATTAAAAACACAGAATCAAACTCTACAGAATGAAATGGCTCAAAGGGACCGTGAGCTGGGGGCCAAGGAAGCTGATAATCGTCAACTTACGTCGGATCTGCAGCGATCGCAGCAGGAATTGGCGGATACTCGGACTCAAAAAGATGCCGAGATTGCCCAATTAAAGCAGGAACATGTTGCCGAAAAGGCTGCCGTTGAAGTACAATTGCAGCAATCTCAGAAGGAATTAACGGATACCCGGACTCAGGTTACTCAAAAGGAGGCCGAGATTGCCCGATTGACTCAGGCACATGCTACCGAAAAGAGCGATTTGGAAGCGCAATTACAGACAGCTGACAATCGGTTGCAGGGATTACAGCAAGAGTTAACGGATATACAGGCTCAAAATCAAGATTTGCAAAGTAAAATGGCTCAAAAGAACGACGATCTACAACAATCTCAAAAAGCTTTGACGACCGTGCGTGAGCTGATTGCCTTGTTAGATGAGCGTATGAATGCACAAACTACATTGATTGAGACATTAAACGAAGAGAACAGTACTTTGAAAGCTTTGAAAGAACAAAATCGAAGTCTACAATTTGCAGTATCTGAACTTTCTATATCTAGTTATACAGGACTTCAGGAAACCGTAAGAAAATTTCTTCGGAATCCACGGTATTTGGAATTGCTGTGTTATAAAGTACCACAGGCTACACAAATAGAAAATGTTTCACAACCTGTACAAAATGTTCAAGACCTAATAATGTCTGCTATTGGCAAATGTGAAGAAATATACAATCATGGGATTAATGTTCAGGTAGCAAAGTACTCACAAGAGGTAAACAATTTTAATAACTGGATAGGATGGGATGCTACAATAGGTGAACACTTACGTAGCACAATATCGTCAAGAGAGCAGCTCAAGCAGTCAGTTGATGCAATGCAGCATATAGTGGTGCATCATTTTGAGCCATGGGAAGATGTAAAAACGGTTTTAAGCGGAATGCTTGGACCTCCTGAACATTTTTCCGAATCGCAGCAACAATCTGTACAATATTCGCTAGAATCGTTTATGTCTCAGGTTAGTGATTTTACAGGATTAGTAGATGCCATAAAAACTTATGATAACACAATACAACTACTTACAAAAGGTATCCAGTGTGGTTATGGTGTCTGGGGACCTCCTAATGAGACTGCAAAAGAATTAGGAGTCGCAGCACTGAAAACTTGTCAGCTGATGAGTTTTTGTGAGGTACCTTTGCGGCATTTGAACCAATTGATACCTAAACATTTGCAAGGTGACTGGAATAAAGAAAATGTATTGCTTGCATTGGGGCAAATAAAAATGAAACTTTACACATTGAGTATGCTAAAGCTGGCGTATGATTTTGGGTCCACCCCCATATCGGAAGCGCAATTAAAATTAAAAAACATGATAAGCACGCTAAAAGATCTAGCTTTAGAGGACGTGACATTAACAAATACCGAATGGTATAAAGGGTGCCAGTATTTCATAGATTCGTGTCCTGCGAAAGAAAAAATAAATGTTTCATGGGCACAGGCAGAAAGTATATTCCAAAAAATATATAAAGGGCCTGTTATGGATGAGCAGTGCTTTTTACGAATGCTCTTGAGTCATAAACTAAAGGATTTATTATAGATGCACGCTGCGAATTCAAATTTAATGGCATGTATTTGGGACTTTGACAAAACGCTTATACCCGGATACATGCAGAAGCCTCTTTTTGAAACCTACGCGGTAGATGAGAAAAATTTTTGGGAAGAGGTTAAAGCGTTATCGCACGTGTATCAACAACAAAAGATTGCCGTGACGGAAGATTTACTCTACTTGAACCATTTACTCACGTATGTAAAAGCAGGCCTTTTTCGTGGACTAAATAACCAAAAATTACGACAATTGGGAGCCAAATTAACCTTCTTTGAAGGATTACCCACATTTTTTCAAACCCTGAAGGATATCGTAGAAAAGAATGAACGTTTTAGTGCGCACGCATTAAAATTGGAACACTACATCATCAGCGGCGGGTTGGCCGAAATGATACGCGGCAGTAAAATAGCGTCTTATGTCGATGGTATTTTTGGATGCGAATTTATCGAAGAACCCATGTTGCCTGGATTTTTACGTCAAAAAGCTTTGCCCATTGATTTGGAACACAAAGAAATTAGTCAGATCGCTCGTGTGACCGACAATACCACCAAGACGCGTTTTTTATTCGAAATTAACAAAGGCGTTAACAAGCATGCCCATTTGGATGTGAATGCCTCCATGTTGCCCGAAGATCGAAGAATTCCCATTGAAAATATGATTTATATTGCGGATGGGCCTACGGATGTTCCCATGTTTTCTGTCATAAAGGAAAGAGGCGGAAAAACTTTTGCCGTACATCATCCGGATAATATGCAAGAATTTGTGCAAAATGATGCGTTGTTGGAAAGTGGCAGGGTGGACTGCTATGGGCCCGCAGATTATCGTCCCGGAAGTTTAACTTACCGTTGGCTAACCATGCATGTTGAGAAAATTGCCGAAAGTATTGTGCGGTCCCGTGAAAATTTACTGCAGTCGAGGGTACAAAGCCCGCCGGCAGTCGACGACGAAAGTAGCGTCGGTCATGTAGAGCAAATAAATTTGTTTATGTCGTAATTTTTTCAATGCATGGACTGGCATTAATATTGCTCCATACGCAATGTTATGAAAAATTCATTCCATAAAGTCTTAACAAAAATATTATTTTGTGCCATGATGATGGGTACGTCTTCGAAGGCACACGCATGGTGGTTCCCATTTCCCGAGCCGTCCAGTCTAAATGAGGAACAGCAAAAAGCTTTAATACATTCTTGTCTAGGAAACTTCGTAAGTAAGTTTCATCACTTTGCTCAAGACTTACAGGGTAATTTATTGCAGCAATTCCTATCCCAATGTAGAGGAGGTCTAACTTTGGGTGATATGTTTTACAGGCACTTGCTGAATAAAGACAGTAAACAAGCCAACCTTGAAAATGTGTTGAGTGCAATCGATGCAGATATGGTGATGTATCGTTTTGAGACAAATGATCCGAACAACGATGGATTGGTTAATGTGGTCATTTGTAAAACCGTGAAATCATTTGCGGGACTTTGGTCGCAAGAGCAATTGGAAGAAGCTTTTGAAACTTTGTGGAGCAGCTTTACAACCCCAATTACATTAACTGCTATTCCCCACGAAGCAATGGAAGGATTGTTGGATCAATATCCCGATATTATGCAACATTGCGATGGATTACTGTTGGCAGAAGGTGAAAACTTATGCGAAAAAATTGCTAATCATTTTTCCGCTTCATTAATCTCTTGCATCAGTGAACAAGGTGACGGGTGTGGGTGTTTGGCATGCATACGGACTTGTTTTCATATTGGCAAAACTTATATCGCACCTGCTGCTATGGGAATTTTGAAAGTAATTGAAATCGTGTCCCAGTTGTGAGGTAAAACGTCCAGTAAAAAAAGGACCCATAAATATGTTTGGGTCTTTTTTTCTTTTAAAAATTCTGCATAGATAAACGTAAAATTAACAAGTATTAGACCCTATTTTTTCAAAATTTTCAGTTTATTGTTACAAAAATATTGCAAAAATATTTAAAGCTCTTCAATGTCATCACAGATGAAAATACGTATTGCGAAAGCCGCTTTTGTAAATGGGCTGCAACAAGTATTGAATGTTGTGGGTATTCGTAGCTCTCTCCCTATCTTGGGGAATGTTCTCTTGAATGCAAAAGATGGTGTTCTTGAACTTACAACGACTAACTTGGATATGGGGATTCGTTGTTCCGTAAAAGCAGATGTTCGGACCGAAGGACGGATTGCATTACCCGCAAGAAAACTGGCCTCCATCATCAAAGCCTTGCCGGAAGTGGACGTTGAGTTGGATTGTTCTCAAAATCAGGCTAAAATAATCTCGGGCCGTTCAAAATTTAGGCTCATGGGGATGAATGATACGGAATTTCCTGCACTCCCTACGTTTTCACAGGATAAAGGTTTTTCATTGGAGCAACAAACTTTAGGCAACATGCTGCGACACGTTTCTTTTGCTCAATCGGAAGATGAAAATCGTTATTTGTTGCATGGGGTTTTCTTTGCTTTTCGCAAGGAAAATGATAAAATGCAGTTGCACTTGGTGGCCACGGATGGCCGACGTCTGAGTTTGATACAAAAAGATACAGAAGCACCTGATGCCCTGGAAGGAGCTGAGTTTATTTTACCTGCAAAAACAGTGATTGAACTGGAAAGGCTATTGCAACAAACGGCTCCCATTAAGATTTACTTCAATGATAAGCAGGTTGCGTTTGAGTTAACCTTAGAAAATACAGCCCTTGAAAGTGGACTCAGTAATTCCATTTATTTGGTGTCCAAAAAAGTAGAAGGTCGTTTCCCAAATTACCAACAGGTGATTCCACAAACGACGGTACACCGTGTGAAATTGGAACGGGGTCTATTATTGGAATGCATCCAACGGGTATCCTTAGTTTCCAGTCAAGAAAATAATACGGTTAGACTGAAATTCGGAGATAATCTCCTAGAACTGTCGGCTTCAAGTGCAGAATTGGGTGAAGCGCAAGAAGCCATAGCCATCGATTACAACGAGGACCCGGTAACCATTGCATTTAATCCTCGTTTCTTGAGTGATCCGTTGCGATCTTTGCAGGAAGATGAGATATTTTTTGAATTCAAAGACGAATTAAGTCCCGGGGTCGTTAAGACGTTTGAAAAGTTTTTGTGCGTCGTTATGCCATTGCGTTTGTCTTGAAAAGTGCATCGGGATTCGAAGGAATCCCTTTTTTATGCAATTAGCATTCATGTGGACTCTAAAATTAGCGCTGCATTATTTGTTTCCCAAAGGCCGCATTGGAACGTTCTTTACGTGGATGTCTATTGCCGGCATTGCGCTTGGGGTTATGGTTTTGACGGTCGTTCTTAGTATCATGAATGGCTTTGATAAGACGATTCATAGCAAGTTAATTCAAATCAATGGGCAGATAAAAATTTTATCCACTTCCATCATCGAAGATTGTACCCAGTGGATGCATACATTAGAAAATTTCGAAGGCGTGTCGCATGTGACCCCTTTTGTACAAGGCATTGCTTTGGTACAACATGGAGATTACGTGCAGTTTCCAAGATGTCTAGGGGTGGATGCAAAAACGGTTCAATCCGTTTTGCCTCTAAATACATTTGTACGCTCCGGTGACATTGCCGATTTGAACCAAGGGGTTTTTGTGACGAAAGGACTGGCCCAAACTTTGAATGTCAATGTGGGAGATATTTTTGACATATATTCGCCTTTGTCTTTGGAAGCCATCAAACGCGATGAAGTTTTGTTGCCCAAAGAATTACCCATTGTCGGTATTTTTGAAACAGAGTGGGCCGAAATTGACAAAAATACGTTGCTGTGTTCGCTGGAAACTTTACAAGACCTGTACGGCTTAGCCAATGGCGTTCATGGATTTAGCTTGAGCGTAAAAGCGGGGACTTCGGTGCAACAACTGTGCTCAAAATTAAATGCTCATTTACCTAAGCCTTTGAAAGCGTACTCATGGATGGAATTGGATGCAGATTTTTTGCATATCCTTAAATTGGAAAAGGCCATGAGTTTTTTTGTGCTGTTGTTCGTTATTTTGGTGGCTTGTTTTTCCATAAGTAGTGGTTTGATGTCTTCCGTGGTAAGAAAAACACGCGAAATTGCTTTGTTGCGCATTTGGGGGGCCCGACGTTGGCAAATCGCTGCGTTATTTTGTTGGCAGGCTGTTTTTTTAAGCAGTATAGGTATTCTGCTAGGTTTTATAGGAGGAATCAGTGTGCTGCACTACCGAAATGATGTGATTCGTTGTTTAACGGGCCTAATTTTTCCCAAAGATTTTCTCTGGAATTTTTACTCTTTTTCCAACCTACCGGTGGCCTACGCATGGCAAGATTTTGCCCTTGTTGGGAGTTTAACCTTCATAATCGCTTTACTGGCTGCCATTATTCCGGCACTTAAGGCAAGTTTTTCATTGGTTACCAGGAGTTTGCGAAGTGAATAAAGTGCTTCTTATTGCGGATAAATTAACTAAATCTTTTGCAAGTTCGAAAACGGAACGCTTTTGTTTGTGGCACGACATTAATATTGAAATTTCTGAAGGTGAAGCCATGGCCATTTGTGGGGAATCAGGCTCGGGGAAATCTACGTTGTTGTTTGCTTTGGGGGGATTGGAGGGCGTTGATTCCGGAACCATTTGCTTTTGTAATCAAATGATTTATCATCATTCAAATCCGTACACTCCGGGCATAAGTTACATTTTTCAGCACTATTATTTGATAGAAGAGTTAAGTGTATTAGAAAATCTATTGATCCCCGTGCGTGTTATGGGAGAAAAAGTAAATGCCGGCGTGAAAGATCAGGCGCATCGTCTACTTTTGGAATTAGGATTGGAAAAGTTTTCACACCAACTGCCCAAAACCTTATCGGGAGGCGAAAGGCAACGGGTGGCCATCGGTCGTACTTTTATGATGAATCCACGTTTAATTTTGGCCGATGAGCCTACGGGTAGTTTGGATGAGCAAACGAGTCTGCGGGTTATACAAATGTTTTTTTCTGTTTGTCAAAAATTTAAAACGAGCTTCATTTTAGTGACACATAATGAAAATTTTGCTATGCAAGCAAACAAGTATTGTCGTTTAGAACAGGGGGAATTGAAACGATGCAAATAAATTGTGGTGTTGTTGGCGTTGGCTATTTGGGATCACATCATGCGCGCATTTATTCTGAATTGGATAGGGTACGTTTGGTGGGCGTTTTTGATCTGAATTTTGAACGTGCGCAGGAGGTTGCTCATAGATTCCATTGTGAAGCTTTTGAAAATGTGGAAGCATTGGCAAAGCAGTGTCATGCCATCAGTGTCGTCACTCCCACAACGACGCACGCGGAGGTGGCCTTGCAATTATTGAATTTGGGTTGTCACCTGTTGATAGAAAAGCCTTTGTGCGTCACCCTATCCGAAGCGGAAAAAGTGGCTAAAATGGCGGATGCCTGTGGACGGTACGTACAAGTGGGACACATAGAACATTACAATCCGGTTGCCAGTTTTTTAGAAACGCATGTCAACGAACCACGTTACATTACGGCGGATCGATTGGCTCCATTCAGTCCACGTGGAACGGATGTGGGGGTTGTCTTAGATTTAATGATACATGACCTTGGCATTGTTTTACAATTGGTCAATGCCTCCATAGAATCCATAGAAGCGGTTGGGGTAAGTGTACTATCCGTGGGAGAAGATATTGCCAATGCGCGTATCCGTTTCAAAAATGGATGTATTGCCAATTTTAATGCAAGCCGAGTGAGCTTAAAAAAGGTACGCGAAATTCGGGTTTTTCAACCCAATAAATATTTATCCTTGGACTTTATGGACCAAAGGGGGCATTTACTTTACAAAGAGGGTCTTGAGCTCAAAAAAGAAGAGGTTCCTTTGCATAAAGAGGAACCTTTGAAGGTTGAATTGAGTGATTTTATTGATTGTATTTTGAAGACCCATCAACCTAAAATTAATGGATGGGTTGCCCGTTCCACCTTAGCTGTGGCCTTACAAATTACGGATCTAATCAGGCAAGGTATATAGAAATAAGATCAGGGGGTTGCGCGTTGGATGAATTTTTTGGAAGAGGTTAATGCATTTTTGTGGGGATTCCCTCTGATGGCCATGCTGTTGGGTACCGGCATTTACTATACGTTTCGTTTGCGTTTTATACAGATTACCAGGTTAAAATTGGCCCTGAGTTACTTGTTTTACAAAAAAGAAGATGAAGGAGGATCTACGGGAGATGTTTCTTGTTTTGCTTCATTGTGCACCGCTCTTGCCGGCACCATAGGAACGGGTAATATTGTTGGTGTTGCCACGGCTATTCTAACCGGCGGTCCTGGTGCTATGTTTTGGATGTGGGTCGTTGCATTTTTTGGAATGGCCACGAAATATGCCGAAGGTGTATTGGCAATAAAATACAGGAGAATCAACAAAAATGGCACGATTGATGGAGGTCCCATGTATTACCTTCAAGATGGATTGCGCAATAAATGGCTGGCAAAGACTTTTGCTTTATTTGGGGTGGGGGTTGCTTTTTTGGGGATTGGAACCTTTTGCCAGGTGAATTCAATTGCTGTGGCGGCAAGTTTTTTTGGCATAACAGGGTTTTCAACTGCCCTATGGGTGACCGCATTGGTGGCCATAATTACCGTGGGTGGCATAAAATGTATAGCGAAAGTATCCGAAAAAATAGTTCCTTTTATGACTTTGGCATATATAGTGTGTGCAATTTGGGTTATTGTACGTAATGTAAATTTGTTGCCCAATGCATTAAAATTCATATGTGTGGGTGCTTTTAGACCTGAAGCTATTTTAGGTGGCAGTGTGGGAGTGACGATGATGCATGTGATGCGGATAGGGATGAGTCGTGGTATTTTTTGCGATGAATCGGGGCTGGGCAGTACCCCCATTGCAGCTGCAGCTGCCAAGACAAATGTTCCGGAAAAGCAAGGATTAATATCGATGACCGGAACATTTTTTTCGATGTTAACGTGTAGCATGACCGGATTGGTGTTAATTTTGGCACACAGTGGAACCGATCTTTTTGTGCCTCATCCCACGTTGACGGGTGCTCCCTTAACAGCTTTTGCATTTGGTCAAGGGTTAGGATGCTTGGCATTGGGATCATACATTGTAAATATGGGGATCATATTTTTTGCTTTTACGACCATTATCGGTTGGAATTATTATGGAGAAAAATGTTTTCAATACCTTACGGGTGACCGTTGGGTGATGGTGTACAAAATAATTTTTCTTGCACTCGTTGCCATCGGACCGTTTATGCAGTTAGACACCATTTTTACCATTGCAGATACCGTTAATGGACTGATGGCAATACCCAATTTAATAGGTTTAATTTTTCTGCGGCATGTGGTATGCGGAAAAGCGGTGTTATGCGTGTAGAAAAATTAGGTAAAGAGGATATGTTGGTTGATGAAAATAAGTGTGTCGTTGACAAACGCATAGACATGTTGGTCGTTGCCGGAGAGCACTCGGGAGATGCGCATGCCGCTGCTGGTGTCAGAAATTTAAAAACTTTGCATCCCGATTTAAATATCTGTGCAATCGGTGGACAATTGCTACAGCAGGCGGGAGCCCATCTATTATTGGATGTAACAAAGTGGTCCGTCGTAGGACTTGTGGAAGTTTTGAAGCACTATCGTCAATTCAAAGAACTTATGGATTGGATTGTGCGGTGGATAGAAGTTTATCGCCCACGTATCGTTTGTTTGGTTGATTTCCCCGGGTTTAATTTGCGTTTGGCCAAAAAGTTGTTTGAAAAAAAGTTAAGTTGTAAAGGCGGTGGAAACGTAAAAATTTACGCCTACATAGCACCACAGATTTGGGCATGGAGGCGAAATCGTCGGTTTTTAATGGCCAAATTTTTGGATCGACTGGCGGTTATTTTCCCTTTTGAAAAAGCGTATTTCGGCGACACCAATTTGGATGTTTGTTACGTTGGGCATCCTTTGGTGGGAGAAAAATTGCCTTTTACCTACGATGTTAATGGAGAATTGTTGCTATTACCCGGCAGTCGTTCGGCGGCGGTGAAACGTATTTTCCCCATTTTGTTAAACGCCTTTCAATTTTTAAAATTAAAATATGAAAAATTAGGAGGTGTGGTTGTGTATCCGGATGAATCCATCAAAGCGATTCTGGAAGAAAAAATAAACAAAAGCCACTTACAAGATACCATTCGTTTGTGCGATCACGGTAATTTACTACATCCCCTAAAAATTTGTGGATCACTAATGAGTTCCGGTACCGCCTCATTAAAAATAGCTTTGGCTGGGATTCCCGGCGTGGTTGTTTACCGTGCACATCTCATAACTTATGCCTTAGGGAAATATATTGTGAAAGTACCTTTTTTAAGTATGGCAAATATTTTGCTAAAAGAGCAAGCGTATCCAGAATTTTTGCAAAGCTCCGCATTGCAGTCCTTTAAAGTTGCACAACGTATGCAGCAATTTTTAGACAATCCCGAAGTCACAAGGCAGCAATTTTTATCTCACTCGGAAAAACTGCATCAGATGTTATTGCAAGCGGAAGATGTTTCTCTAACCCGGTGGTTATTGCAGGATTTGTAATCTCTCTAAACTCGTAACGGGTGCCGCAAAGTATGCGAGTAGTTGCAATCATGAAATTGTAATACTCGATGTGGCGTATGCCATGGAAAAAACTAGCGCTCACAAAACAGAAAAACGTTTATAAATTTGGCCTATATATTGCATCCATAGGAGCAATGCTTTTTACATGCTCTTTGCCTGGAGACCCCTTTAAGGGTATAGCCGGATAATCAGAGCAAGTGTAAAAAGGCATTGGGATATATACAAACATTGATGTTTAAGATTCAAAAGGCTTAGGGAAGGGGTACATAAATTGCTTTTGCATGCCTTGGGAACTTTAAAAAGATTAAAGTTTTTTACCTATGGGTGATATGGGAATCAAACCTTTAAAATTATGTTTAACACAATTTGAAACAGACACAACATTGGAACTTTGGGCTTATGATAAATCGGAAGAAAACCCTGTAGTTTACGACGATCAAGATAGATTACTCCAAATCTTAGGCTACGAGAGAAAATCTCGGCACTTTGGCGCTAATGCCAATCTATCCGCAGGGGCATTTCCGGTATAAAATGAAGCACTTGCCCGCCAAAAAATCAATCGACTCAAAGAACAACCCCATGACAAGGTCCATTATCCATACAAGTACCGATGCTTTAAGGCCCCGATGAATTTATGACAACTTTATTTGAAAAATATATCGAAATACCCTTGACAAAGAGTAGATTATTTATAATTTTATATTACATAATTTTAAATAAAAGAAAATTATGAACAAAACAATGCATACAATTATAAAGAGTAGTCTTGTGACGGCAGGTTTGCT
>JAIRMU010000006.1 GCA_031258545.1 Puniceicoccales bacterium
AAAAAGATTCCGATCATCGCTGCTAAAGCTCAATCCCGATGAAGTTTGGCATAAAGTTAATCACCCAAACGCAGCTGTACCATCCCAAAGCAAACCCTGAGTCACGATATTAAGTGGCAAAAATCCATGAGGCAAATATAAAGACTCTTTCATAAGACTCTATTTAGAAAGTATACCGTAACAGAGATTGAGACAGTTTGCTTTGTTTTTGTGCCATTCACCAATAGATTGCACAAAACTTAGACCCTTAACCCAAAATTAGGGATACTCTACGCGTCAATACGTATCTATACTATTTACACTGGGGATTCCATTATTTTTGCCATCTAACGATATCTTAAGTGGGTATAATTAGTTATCGCAAGAGAAGCGAGGCAAAATATCTTGAGCCACTATAGATTTTTTATTGAAAACGGGTTAAGGTTTTTGACGGGAAAAGTTCATTGATACTTTGGTCGGTATGAATACGAATAATGGCTTCGGCGAACAGCTTTGAGATCGATAAGACTGTGAAGGAAAATTTGCCTAATTGTTGAGACTGAACGGGGAGCGTATCGGTTGTAATGAATTCGTCCAACCCACTCTGGGCTATTTTGTTAAAAACATCTGGGCGCGTGACGGGATGCGTAATCACCGCAATAACACGTTTTGCGCTTGCCTGTTTAAGCAGTTGGGTAGCCGTTATCAATGTGGTTCCCGTATCGGATATATCATCCACCAAAATGACATGCTTATTTTTGGCTTCTCCGATGATATTTAGGACTTCTACCTCGTAGGCATTTTTACGTCGTTTTGCAATTATTCCCACCGAACATTCCAAAAAATCTGCGTAGGCAATGGCCCGTTTAACACCGCCCAAATCGGGAGAAAAAACAGCCCAAGAAGCCTGTGGGTGCGATTGTTTCAGGTATTCAAAAAAAACTGGACTTGCGTACAAATGATCAACCGGTATATCAAAGAAGCCGACAATTTGCTGCGCGTGCAAATCCATTGTCAAAATGCGGTTTGCTCCGGCGGCAACAAGTAAATTTGCAACTAATTTTGATGTGATGGGAACGCGGGGCTTATCTTTTCTATCTTGTCGGGCGTAAGCGTAAAAGGGAATGACGGCCGTAATGCGACTTGCGGATGCACGTCGTGCCGCGTCAATCATAACCAATAGTTCCATAAGATTGTGATTAACGGGATTCGCAATGGATTGCACTAGAAAAACATCCGCACCGCGAACGTTTTCCTGAATTTGCACAAAAGTCTCTCCATTGGGAAATGAATTGACCAAGGCACGCCCCAATTCAATTCCCAAATGTTCACAAATATTTTTGGCCAAAGCATGATGCGCATTTCCGGAAAAAATTTTAATCTTTGCGTTCATCTTTACTGAGGAAGCACGCTTTTGTGGTATCGGTGGTTAAATAGGCAAAGGTTTTTTCCAAATTGTCTACGCGTCTGAATAATTCCGGCAATCGTCGTTTTAGTGCATCGATGCGGTGGGCCAACATGTAGGGGAGCGTCGGGGTACCCCGTACAAAACTGTTATCTTCTAAATCGTGATTTACACCCGATTGAGCTCCAATCATCACGTGATTGCCAACGCATAAATGGCCCGTCAAACCCGCTTGCCCTCCAATAACGGCGTAATCGCCGATCGTTGTGCTTCCGGAAATACCCACAAAAGCAATGATGAAACAGTGTTTACCAATCACCACATTGTGACCAATCTGTACCAAGTTGTCAATTTTTGTGCCTTCACCAATGCGTGTTTCATGAAAGCGCGCTCTATCTATTGTCGTATTGGCACCCACATCAACCGCATCTTCCAATACCACACGTCCCAATTGCGGTGAACGTTTATGGCATCCATTTTCCGTTTCGTACCCATAACCTTCGGATCCCAGAACAACGCCGGCATCGATAAAGCAATTGCATCCAATTTCCGTGCCATCTAAAATAGCACAATGGGGGCGAACAAATGTTCCCCGTTTAATGAGCACTTCTTCTCCAATAATAACATGTGCCTGTAGGCAAACATCTTCCTCAATGATTGCATTGGGTCCAACAATGCACAAAGGTCCCACGTAGGCCTTGGGAGAAATCTTTGCGCTTGGATCAACGATGGCCGTGGCATGCATACCCGTAGGCATGGGTTTTTTGCATTGCAGTTCAATGTCTCGACAGATGGCATCCAATGCTTTGGATGGATTTTCTACCATGAGCAAAGCTTGTCCGGGGCGGGGAGAGCCTACATAAGATTCGGGGACAAGAATCAGCGACGCCTTAGAGCCAAATACTTCCGCTTTATATTTCTGATTGCCCAAAAAAGAAATGTCGCCCGTTTTTGCTTTGGGTAAACTGGCAATTCCGGTAAAAACATCGATATCCAATTTGCCTTGAATTTTTGAAGGATTTACTAATTCAACGATACGATCTAAAGTGTAATGAATAGTAAACATGTCTTGTTACCTACTTACGTGCACCGGAAATCTGTTGAGAGATGGGTTTATTTGCAATTTCAATAACTTCTTTGGTTAAATCATACTCCGGTTTGGTATACAAAACACCCATACCTGCTGAATTTAAAACAAAATCTGCACCTTTTTGTTTTGCCAGGTTGGCAATGTGTGCGTTAAGTTCTTTAAAATGTTCCGATAAAACCGCTTGCCGCTTTTGGGACAGGCTATCGTCTTTGTCTTGGCGAAACTGATGAATCTCTATTTCTTTCTTACGTAGATTTTCGCCTTCCGCATTCAATTCTGCAAGTATTTTCTCTTTGGTCTGTTCATCCAGTGCTGCACTGCCATCCAGCTTCTTTTGCGCAGATTGTATCCTTTCGATGATGTTCCTCCCTTCCTGCATCATTTTTTCAATTTCATCTTGAACTTGTTTTGTGAGTATTTCGAAGCTGCTGCGTGCTTCTTTACCTTTATAAAAGTTGTCGTAAACTTCTGCCATATTAACGGCATAAATGGTATAGGGTTCCGCAATTATATTTAATATGGAAGCGGATGTGATGACTACGCTGAGTCCGATACGTTTTATCAATTGGTTCATATTTTTGTCCTGCGAATTTTAAAAAGAAACCCCAAAATGGTATGAAATACGAGGGGCTTTTTTCTTATTATAGTTGTCTGCTTTTAAAGGAAAAGCAAAATTTAAACAAAAAGGTGCTCCCAAAACATGTAGGCGAATACCTATACCCCAATCACAATTGTACCCAGAAGCTTTCCAACAAAAAGTTTTTTCGTTAACGAATCCTACGTCGAAAAAGCCCACCAATCGAACGATGGGGTGTACCTTTGTAGAATATTCTACTTTTGAAAATGCAAAACTTTTACCTCCCAGAGGATCATGGAATTTATCCTGCGTTTTAGGCCCAACTTCTCGCAAATCGAACCCGCGTAAATCGTCGGGCCCCCCCAAGAACTCTCGCTCAAATAAAGGGACATCCTTGCCACCAAATCCTCTTACGGTACCCGCTTTCCCTCCCACCAAAAATGTCTGTTCATGTTCGGGTGTGATCAAGAACCATTTTGCTGCGGTAAAACGCGTTCTCATATAATTTGTTTGTCCACGACAGGGACCTCCCGCCAATTGATTATCCCATTCCAAATAAGAACCTTCTGTGGGATAAAGAAAATGATCGCGCGTATCGCGTTCCATGGAAAAACCAATTTTTGACAGGCTACGTTTGCCGCGTTCTGCCCAAATGGCACTCGATACGAGGCTTTGCTTTACATCTTTCAAATTA
The DNA here is from genome assembly GCA_031258545.1 of Puniceicoccales bacterium. Taxonomy (GTDB): domain Bacteria; phylum Verrucomicrobiota; class Verrucomicrobiia; order Opitutales; family UBA9783; genus CABUVL01. The sequence continues at coordinate 3,746 of JAIRMU010000006.1, forward strand.
AATTCTTCGATGCGGTAGTAAATTTTGCCCTGTACTTGCTCAAATAATCGCTTCCACAAATAGATTTCAGTCCCAAGATGTTGTTCCGTGTAATTGTCACTGGTATATTTGTTAACCGTTCTGAAGACGTTAAAACCAAATCTTAATTCCCTATCAAATAGCCAAGGTTCTTCAAAAGATAGGTTAATTTCGTTGGAATACTTGCCCAAACTTGTACTCAATTGAAACTTTTGTCCGGCGCCCCGAAAGTAGTTGCCCGTATTTTTGTAGTCAAAATTGTTTTGGCTCAGCGTGACACCTACGGTCATCTTTTCTTCACTATTGAATCCTCCAGAAAAGAACACGCTACCCGTTTTGGTTTCTTCTACGCTTATTTTTAAATTTTTCTGATGGGGTGTATTGGTATCTTCCGGTAAAATGGATACGGCACTAAAAAATCCCGTATTGATCAAACGTTGTTCGGCTTTTTTCATGCGTGTACGATCAACAATGTCGCCGGGCGCTAAATTGGTTTCACGCAAGATAACGCGCGCCTGCGTGTTGATGTTGCCGGTAATATAAATGGAATTAACTTTTGATTGGATACCCCGACATACCGTAAATTGTAAATCGAAGGATTTTCCGTCTACCCAAAGTCGTTTTACCTGAATCGACACATCTATGTACCCGTAACATCCGTAAAAATCTCTCAATTTTTCGCGCGCCAGTTCGATTTTTTCCGGAGAACAAACGTCACCTTCTTTTAACCCCGTTACCTGAATGAGGCGTTGCGGCTGCAAAGCATCATCCGTCGTCAATTGGACGGAATGAATCGTATAACGTGTGCCCTCTTCGATGGGAATTGTAATGCGTATTTGTGTTTTGTTTTTTTCCAGACGAATTTTCTGTGCATCGACATTTGCATCCAAAAATCCCTTATTTTGGTAATACTCTACAATCTGGTCCAAATCATGTCGCAACTGATCTTTTTTGTAAACCCCCGTATGGGTTAACCACGCCAACCAATCCCATGTCTTTGTGGATATGAGCGATAAAAGTTCTTTTTCCGTACAGGCATGAATGCCTTCAAAGTGAATCGCTTGCAGTCGGTAACGGAACCCTTCTGCCACCAAAAATTGCACATCCCGATAGCCCGAAAAATCTTGTTGGCCGGAAACGACTTTTACGCTTGCATCACAGTATCCCTTAGACTCATAAAAATGCAATAGACGTTGGCAATCGTTGCGCAATTTTAATTCGTCCAGAGGCTGATTACTGCGGCTTTTTATCTCACTTAATAGGGCATTATCCCTCAGGCGTCGATTACCCATAAATTCGATTTTTCGAATTTTAGGAAGTATGTGCAGGTACACTTTGATGTCAAAGCCATCGGCCGCTTCATTTTCCTTAAGTATTTTTATGTCATCGAACCATCCTGTTTTGTAAAGGCGTTTAAGTGCGGCATCCACTTGTGCTCTGTTGCAAGTTTGCCCTTCGGCAATACCCAAATGCGTACGAATAAAGTGAAGTGTTACGTGTTTTGGACCCGAACATTCAATGTTTATTCTGCCGATAGTCCCCGCATGCCACGCAGTTTCTTGACAAAAAGCTACGCACGTATGCACAAATAGGAATGCGAGTGCTTGATAAAAAGTTTTAATTTTGTGTGTCTTCATAAACTTCTCCCGTGTAATTTTCAAATCTGGTAAAATGCTTTAAAAATACGAGTGGGATAATCCCCACAGGCCCATTGCGTTGTTTCGCTATAATCAGTTCTCGAAGCACGCAGGTGTCGTTGAGGTTCTCCTGCACATTGGTATCCTCTTTTATTTTCTTGGATAATAGCAATACCAAATCCGCATCCTGCTCTATGGCACCCGATTCTCGTAAGTCGGATAATCGCGGCTGGCGACGTTCCTTTTCCGACTCACGGTTTAATTGGCTGAGAACGAGTACCGGTACATTGAGTTCTTTGGCCATGGCTTTAAGTCCTCGCGAAATTTCTGAAATTTGCTGTTCTCTGGGAGCTTTGGGATCAGTCCCTGCAATGAGTTGCAAGTAATCGATGACGATAAATCCCAAATCGCATTGCGCTTTAATTCTTCGGGCTTTGGCGCGCATTTCCAAGATGGTTATGTTGGTGGATTCATCGATCCACAGGGGGGCTTTTTTAATCTCAGATGCCGTAGATGCCAAGGTTTGGTAGTGTTCTTTGCGTAAAAATCCTTCCCTTAATTTGCTCATATTGATACGCGCTCGTCCACATAATATGCGCATGGCCAGTTGCTCTGCACTCATTTCCAAGCTGAAAAATAGAGTCGGAATAGGACAAAAATCTTTTTTCTGGGTACCTAAAACGGCGGCTTCGGCAATATTGAGAGCGAGCGCCGTTTTTCCCATGGAAGGACGTGCCGCTAAAACAATCATTTCTGCGCGATGGAGTCCAAAGGTCAAGGTATCCAAATCGTTGAATCCTGTACTTACACCACTGATGGAACCTTTAGCGGCCAGCAACCGTTGGACGGTATTGACCGCTTTTGACATGGAAACTTCAATGGGAGCTGCTGTTTCCGCAACGCGATCTTCGCCAATTTCCAGTACCTTGTGTTCAACATTTTCCAAAAATTGATCTATGTCGACGATCCCACCATACGCAGATTCCAACCCTGTCAAAAAAAAGCCCACGAGCCGTCGCACAAGTTCCAATTCTTTGACTTTTTTTGCATAGAATGTCAAATGTGCCGGCGTTTCGATGCGATTGTTAACTTCATTTAAATAGGGATAACCACCGATACAATCCAATTTTCCGCACGTTTTAAGCTGCTCTGCAACGGTTAATTCATTAATGGGTGAACCTGCCTCATAAAGGCTTAGGCACACTTTAAAGATTTCGGCATGTGAGGGAATGTAGAAAGAGTTTGAAGAAATTTTAATATCAATGCACTTCGTTAGGCTATCCTGACCCCCTTCTAGCATGCACGCCGCCAACAGTGCTTGTTCGTAGTCTACACTGTACGGAGGTTCCCGAAAATTTTCTTTGGGCTTCGAATGGTTTGGCGTCTGCACTCTATTTAAAACATACCTTAAAACACAAATCGCATGTATACGAAGATGCTGTTAACACGTTAAATCATCATTTAATTGGATTTTCGGAGACTACTTCCACCGACACATCTAAAATAATTTCTTTGTGCAAACGTATCTGAAAAACATGACGTCCCAAAGCTTTGATGGGATGCTGCAAACGAATAAAACTTTTGTCCAATTCCACACCTTCTTCCCTAAAACGTTTCCACAAATCCGTGGAAGACACGGAACCGAATAATTTACCTTCTTCTCCCGTTTTAACCGCAATCGTGAGGGGAATCGCTCGAATACGCTCCGCAAGTACTTTTGCGGATTCCAGTTCTTTAGCTTCACGCAAAGTACGGGCCTTTTGCAGGGCCTCCACTTGCCTCTGATTGGACCGGTTCAAAGGTATGACCAGAGACTGAGGTAATAAATAATTACGTGCGTAGCCAGCCTTAACGCTGACTATTTCACCTTCGCATCCCAAATGCTTCACGGGTTTTAATAATAAAACTTGTATCGTTGCCATAATATTTACACATTGTTAAAATGGAACATCTTCATCCGTTATTGCATTGTCATGTAATTCGCCGGAAGACGTTTCGGGTTTTGCATTGACCGTTTCATAGGAAAATGAAGATTTGGAGCCCTCAACTTCAACCCCCTGCTTTGAACTGTTGCTGCCCTGACTACCTACAAAAACAAAACTTTCCATAACAATCAGCAACTTGCTTCTTTTTTCCCCCGCACTTGTTTGCCACTCGTTGAGTCTTAGGCGACCCTCAACAAAAATAGGTTTACCTTTTACAAAATGTTTCGCGACGACTTCTCCCTGTTTTCCGAAGGATTCGACGTCCACAAATGTTGTTTCTTCCCTGGAACCTGTATCCGATTTAATTGTACGCGAGCACGCAACGGTACAACGACATACCGAGAGACCGGTGGGTGTAACTCTCAGTTCGGGATCTCGAACGAGATTCCCCATCAATAGTACTTTATTAAAAGATGCCATATTACACTGCTATAGTTTCAACGATGACGCGATTTACGTTCGGATTCAATCCAATACGTTCCTGGAGGATAACATTGAATTGTGGTTCGGCTAAACACGTTAGGGTAACGTAATGACCTTCCACAAAATCTCGACGCGGGGCCCGCGCAAATGGTTTAATGCCTAGCTTTTGTACGGATTGAATTTCTCCATTAATTTCCTCAACGATTGCTTTAATTTGATCGATTAATGCCTCTACGGGTTCATGCCACTTACGCGTGTCTAAAATGAAGGTTGCTTGATAATTTTTTTTCATCGATTGTTATTCTAGATTAATTTATCGTTCTATAAAATTCATGCCTTTAACGATGCCTTTGTCAATAAGGACTTCAAGGTTCTTTTTAAACTTTTGCAAGATAAAAGGTAAATAGCTTTGCTCTTCGGGTGTAAATTTACTTAGGACAAACGTACTCAAAGTCATGTCTGTATTTTTTTTACCACCGACACCCATGCGGTACCGCGTAAACCCACTTCCCAAACATTGGGAAATATTTTGAATGCCTTTGTGGCCAGCGGATCCAGGAAGAGTTGAAATTTTAAATTTCCCGAATTCTATGGAAATATCGTCGCAAACAATTAATAAATGGGAAGGTTCTAGCTTTAGATAATGGCACGCTGCTCGCACCGAGAAGCCACTTAAATTCATAAACATTTGAGGCTTTAAAAGCCAAATTTTGGTATTGTTTAAAACGATACTTGTCGTGTACGCTTGCCAAACTCTATTGAATTGCCATGCACAGGCATTACTTTGGGCAACTTCATCCAACAGATAAAACCCAATATTATGCCTTGTATTTACGTAATGGATGCCCGGATTTCCTACCCCAACGATTAATCGAATACTTTTACTTACATTCTCTTCAAATGTGTCGACATTCACAAAGCCTTACGGGTCAAAAATCAAAAATGTTACACCGGTTCAATGTATAACTTATTTTCAAGAAGGATTAGGATTCTTTGGATGATTTGGCCTCGGTTTTTCCGTCGGCGGTAGCTTCAGTTGCCCCACTGGTCTCTGTTTTGTTGGCTTCTTCCTCTTCTTCGGCAACTTTTACGCAGGAAACGATGACCACATCCGAGGGCGTTTTGTACGTAATTCCTTGCATTTGAGGCAAGTCTTTTACGTGGATGGAATGGCCCAGTTGAAGATCAGCTACATTTAATTCAACGCATTCGGGTAGATTTTCCGGCAAACATTCGACGACTACGGAGTGATTCAAAATTTCCAAAATGCCCCCATAATTTTTAACCCCCTCGGCTTCTCCCAATACACGTATGGGTAAGGTTGTGCGGAGAGTTTCATGGGCATCAATTTCTTTAAAATCAACGTGGATATAATGATCCTCGCGAGGATTTCGCTGATAGGCCTGCAGCATGGCTAACGAACATTCACGATCGCAAACGAGTTCGATGAACGATGCACTATTGCCTTTCATTTGCATCATTTGTCGAAAATTGGCCACGCTCATTTGCAAATTTTTTGCACCCGAACGTCCATAAAGAACGGCGGGAATGAGTCCGTGTTTCCGCAAGCGACCGCACGCACCGGACCGTTTTGCTTCGCGTTTTTCAACGACAAGTCTTATCTTTTTCATAAATATATATTGCTACAACCATACTTTTGGACTTAAAAATAACCGAACATCTAGGCAAACAAAAATTTTTGTAAGATACAATACCATAATTCATATAAAAGCTTACCTACGTAATAATGGATCCGGTGAAGAAGAAGGTTTTAATCAAAACATACGGGTGTCAAATGAATGAACGCGATACGGAAGCTTTAAAGGTACTCCTTGTGGAGGCAGGATTTATGATTGCGGAGAAGGAGGGAGATGAAGATGTTGTTCTCCTCAATACGTGCAGTGTGCGAGAGGCGGCCGAATTGAAAGCCCTGGGAAAAGCGGGACGTTTATTAAAGAAGAAAAAGACGCATGCGAATTATAAAGTAGGGGTGATGGGCTGCATGGCTGCCCACAAAAAAGAGGTTTTGTTTAAAAAGCTGCCCGGTTTAGATTTTATTGCCCCTCCCAAAGCGCTGCATTTAATTCCCGAGCTTATTCGGCAATCTTATGTGGGCAATGCAAATCAAATGGCCGTTCCGGAACCCGCATCTTTTAATTTTAGTTGCTACGAGCATACGTATCCCAAACCTAAAGCAGTTGCCTGGATTCCCATTCAGCAAGGGTGTAACATGGCTTGTTCCTATTGCATCGTACCCAGGACCCGCGGCGAGCAGCAAAATCGTCCTTTCAATTCCATTTTGAAGGAAGTCCAGGAAGCGGTGCAATGGGGGACTAAAGAAATCATTTTGCTGGGGCAAATTGTAAACACGTACCACGATCCGGACTCCAAAAAAAATTTCGTCGATCTTCTTGAAGCGGTACAAAATGTGGAAGCCGTTAAACGAATTCGCTTCATATCACCGCATCCCGCTTTCTTTTCGTCGCAACTGATGCAAGCGTTCAAACATTTATCAAAATTGTGTCCCGCCTTACATTTGCCTGTCCAAAGTGGTTCGGATCGCATTCTAAAAGAAATGCGACGCGCTCATACGAAAGCAAAAATATGGGAAATCGTTGAGACATTGCGTACGATTGACGCAAGAGCATCCATTTCGACGGACATTATTGTGGGATATCCCGGAGAAAGTGAGGAAGATTTTCAGGAAACGGTTGCACTATTTAGGGATATTAAATTTGATATGGCGTATATTTTTAAATATAGCCCTCGTCCTCTGACATGGGTAGCACCGCAAGAACAATCCCTAATGGGGATTCCCGAAAAGGTTAAGGAAGATCGCAATCAATGCTTATTGAATATACTTACGCAGTGTTCTACGGAGTATAACCGACAATTTATGGGCGAATGTCAAGAAATCCTAATCGAGGGGAAGGCCCATAGGGGTGAACATCAGCTGTTTGGCAAAAATATTTACAACAAGAAGGTCATTTTTGCGGGTCCCGAATCTTGGATTAATACCTTCAAGTCCGTGCAAATTAACAAAATAACCGCAAGTACCTTGGAAGGAAAAGTCGTTGAAGATTGTGGCGCGTTGTGGGACGGCATAAACAACAGCGAGCAAGGATGATATCGGTCCATGGATCTTTAAAATCACGCTACGGCGGAGCAACGGTGGCGCACGGTTAGATGGGGCCCTCAACGAAATGACGGCAATCGCTGATCCCATAGGGGACCTGAAAAGGCATTCTATAAGTCATGATAAATCTGTAGATAAAAACAGCCCTGCCCTAAGACAATCATCCCCTTAGTCATTAAACCGAACGCCCTAACTTTCCCAAACCCTCGAAAAACCTTATAAAACCCTTGACAGGGGTAGGTAGAGAAAGATAGAATAGCATAACTGTGAAGACCTCAAGACCTCAAGACCTCAAGACCTCAAGACCTCAAGACCTCAAGACCTCA
>JAIRMU010000007.1 GCA_031258545.1 Puniceicoccales bacterium
ATTGATCAAACTATGATTCAATTGGATGGAACGGAAAATAAATCTCGTTTGGGGGCCAATGCCATCTTGGGAGTTTCGCTAGCCGTAGCGCGTGCAGCTGCCAATTATTTAAATATTCCATTTTACCGCTATTTGGGCGGTGTTAACGCTCACGTTTTACCCATCCCCATGATGAATATTATGAATGGCGGAGCCCATTCGGATGCCCCCATCGATATTCAAGAATTCATGATTGCTCCCGTAGGTGCCTCACGTTTTTCGGAAGCATTGCGTATGGGAACCGAAATTTTTCATGCCCTTAAAGCGCTATTAAAGCAGAGTGGACGTTCAACTGCCGTTGGGGACGAAGGCGGGTTTGCACCTCACCTGAGTGGCAACGAAGAAGCATTACATTTTATCGCTGAGGCCGTAGAAAAGGCGGGATATCGCCTTGGCCAAGACATTAAAATTGCCCTCGATGTGGCCGCATCCGAATTTTATGATGCAACCCAACAACGTTACATCTTCAAAAAATCGGATAGGTCCGAAAAAACGGTTGAAGACTTGGTTACATTCTACCAAAAACTCAAAAAAGATTATGCCATATTTTCAATTGAAGATGGCTGCGATGAAAATGATTGGACGGGGTGGCGTACGTTGACTCAGGCTATGGGAGCCGACACACAGTTGGTGGGTGACGATTTATTTGTTACCAATCCGAAATTTTTAAATAAGGGAATACAACAACACATTGCCAATGCGATTCTCATAAAACTAAACCAAATCGGTACGCTGACGGAAACGTTGGATACCATCGAACTTGCCAAACGTTCCGGTTATGGGTGCGTTATTTCTCATCGTTCCGGCGAAACGGAAGATACGACCTTGGCAGATTTAGCGGTTGCCACAAATGTGGGCCAGATAAAAACGGGATCACTTAGTCGTACAGACCGCATCTGCAAATATAATCGCCTGTTACGCATCGAAGCAGAACTGGGTAATACAGCCGTTTACGGCCTCCGTTAAAGCGTGCAAGTAAAAGGAAAACTTTTCAAGTTGCTAATAAACCGAGATAGAGTTTTTTATGCCTAAAATGGATGGAAAGTATTCTAAAAGTATTTGCGAAAAATACGTTGTGTAAACAGAATAATAGACACAAGGCATAATTTTCAAATCAAGAGGATATGCATGTGCAAAATGTATGACTTTCGAGGCACTGGATGGGACTCCAAAGTCTTTGAGTAATTGGCGTACAGAGCTCTGAGGAGTTTATCTCTTCACACGCAGCCGTCAAGCTTCAGAAAATGAGCATGCATTTGTAATTTTTTTTCGGTCCCTGTATCCGTGTTTCAAAAGTACATCTCATTTTACCTGGGGGGTTATGATAATTTGCAATGCATTGTTCGCCGTCAAATAAAGTTGAGCCATTTGTTGCACATCCTGAACTTGTATAGCCTGATAAGCTTGTATGCAGTTTACGGGCCAGGTGAGTTTTGTGGGGTATTCTTGTGCATTACAGATGATATTCATCCAATAGGCATTGGTTTGGAGCACATTTTTGAGGTTTGTGACAAAGGGATTAATGGCGCGCGTCAACTCATCGGACGTAATCCCTTGTTCGGCAATTTCATCGGCAATACAAACAATTTTATGGGCCAAGTCGCTTGCCTTTTGAGGATCTACGGATAGGACAGCGGCTATGGCGCCTCGGTTTGTAAACGTTTCGCTGTGTTGACATGTAACTTTGGGAGAATAAGTATCGCCCATTTCTTGACGGATCTTAAAAAGGAGTCGATTTTCTAAAATGTCACCTAAAATATTTAGTTTTCTAACGTGATCCACATTCCAAATGGATTCCGTAGGCCAAATGACCTCAAGGACCCCCTTGTTTACGATGGAATCGTATGAAAAACTTTTGATTTGAGGGCGTGGAGGCCATGTTATGGCGCGTTCCTGTTCAAAACGGCTTTTGCTGGCCGCCCTTTCGGGTAATGCTCCCAATGTGGATTGCAGGATTTTAACCGTTTCGTTGCGATCGAAATCACCCACAATGGCAATTTCCATGTAATCCTTTTCAAAGATGGGCTTTAACCAATGTTGCGCCTCTTCAAAATTTCTTTGCATGATGATGGACTGCTTTGGATAACCAAAACGAGGGTCGTCATTGGTCAAAAATCTTGGGATTTGGCTTTTTAAAACTCCCTCGGGTGTGTGCGTGAAAAAATGATACCATGCGGGGATATTCTTTTTGAACAAATCGACGGCTTCCTGCCTGTAGCCGGGTTCCAAAATGTAGGCTCCAATTAAATTAATCTGATCTTCAAAATGCTCGCGTGTTGTTTTGGCCTTAAATACGAAGGCATCATCATCAACGTCAAAGTCCAAATTAACCGACTTGTCTGCAAATAACCGATTGACCGTTGTTGCGTCGCATTGGGCAAGACCTCCGCCTACCAAAGAAGAGGAGAGGAGATGTGATAAACCTTCCCATTGTTTGTTAGGGGTCGACAGTATACCTGTTCCCAAGGAAACGGAAATCAGAATTCGGTTATTTTCAAAATCTGTTTTTTTCAAGTTGACGCGTACGTTGTTTTTGAAACGCAGGCATTCCACTTGTACGTCTGGATAAAGTTGAGTATCGGCAATTTCTCCGGGGACGGGTCCAAAAGTAGGTTTTTTGAAAGCAGCCATATGTTCATTCGGGTTGGGCTGTAAAATTTGTTTTTGGTTGGTTGTCCAAATTGCCTGGATGAGTTTTTCATCGACCCCATTTTGTAAATTGCCGTGCACAAACAAATACAGACCTTCGTCCCATAAGTTTTTCCATACCTTGTTGCACAATTCGGGTGTCAAGGAGCTTTCTAACCGATTAAAATGAGCGAGCGCCTGTGATCCGGAAACATAAGTTAATTTGGAAACAATACTAGATACGATGGTATCGGCCTGCAGACTGGAATCCGTATGTTCTTCATCCACGCTTTCCTGTAAAACTTTTTTGAAAGCTTTTTTGGCCAAGTCGAGCTCTTTTTGGGAAACCCCAAACGTATGGATGTGTCTGAAAAATTGTTCTAATTCTTTGCATGTAGCTTCGAAATCTTCGTTTTTAGACAAAAAATTAATACTTGCGCTTTCTAGCCCTGGAAAATCGGCAAAGAAATTGAAGTTACCATCTTGCAAGTGTGATTTTTTGACAAGTTCCTCCATCCTATACCTAAGCATAATATCGATTAGTTTCCAAACGTACTGATTTTGAACTTGTTGTAGATTATTATGTTTAAGAACAGGCACCGCGTGCAAAGCGGACAAAGAAAAGCACGTACTTGTGAGTTCTTTGTCGTGGTGCACTTTTATGGACATGCCCTCTTGGGGTTGGGTGAGTTGCCCCAAATGGGGCGGAGGCGTTATGGGTTTCTTGGAAATATTGGCAAAACGTTTTTTAATCCACTTTTGCATCTGTTTTTCATGAAAATCACCTACGGCGACTAAAGTCATACGATTGGGTGTGTACCAGTGTCTGTAAAAGTTGAAAAAATCTGAAGATTGAAAAGCATTAATGGTACTTTCTGTGCCTATGACAAAGCGTTTGGATAGTAAATGGTTGGGAAATAGAAATTTTAATTCCGCTTTTTGTGCACGGTAATTGGCCGAATCTCTGGCCCGTAATTCCGAAAGGATGATACCTCGTTCTCGGTTGACTTCTTGGGGTAAAAATAAGCCTTCAAAACATTGGTCGTAAAGTACATCAAGCCCCTGCTGGAGCGTATCCATGTCGTTGTTGGGGAGTTCTAGCTGAAACACGGTGTGCATCCAAGAGGTGAATGCGTTGGTATCGTTTCCGAAGCCCATGCCAATGCGTTGAAAGTATTGAATGAGGGTACCCGGGGCAAAATGCGTGCTGCCATTGAAAACCATATGTTCAATAAAATGTGCAAGACCATCTTCGTTATCTTTTTCCATAAAAGCACCTGCATTGACAACCAAACGCAAACTTATGCGATCTTTGGGATAAGTATTATTGAGCAAGATGTAACGCAATCCGTTACGTAATTGGCCTTGCTTTAACTTTGGATGGTATTGTATTCGTTGATTTAGGTTGAGGAAATTTTCTTTTTTAGAGATACCAAACGTATTTAAGCTTGCACACGAAAGGATAAAGAATGAGGCAAATAAACCTAATAATGGGTGAAGGACTTTTATAAAGCTCATAACAACGGAAGTATTTTTCAAAATTTTTATACGACAACTAACCCTGAAGCAACATCATTCGAAACTCGTCAAGTAAATCATTACGGGCCGTTTCCGCTTGCAAAACTCGAATTGCATCTTGGTATAATAGATCGATTGCCTTCCTTTTTTCAACTTTTCTAAGTTCTTGCAAGGTTTGGATTAATTCTTCCAATTTTGCATGGTAACCCGCTGGTGATAATCCTTCCAAAGAATCCAATTCTGGCTTTAAAATGTCGATGACTTCGCTGCCTAAAGTTTTTACATCCAGTATACGTACGAGTTTATTTTCAATGGGGGTAGGGGTTGGAGTAAAAGTGTTTTGTGGTAAATGCGATTGTTGTTTATTGCCCACAATGGTAATTTTCGCAACCCCCGTATTCATATTTAAAAACTTTTTTTTCCAATTCAACGGGCCCATACAGATAATTATGAGATTATCAACCGTACGCTACAAGCTTTTACTTTGACAATTATTTTATGCTATGCCAAATTGCCAAAGTACGGTCTTTTTCTTGTTGTAGGTGTCGCAAAATTGGAGCTATGGGGGCTTGATGCTCTTTCAAATGCATATAATTTACCATAAATCTGGTTACGACAACTTAATCTTTAGCTCGTGTCTGGCGATGAACGCAATCGGAAGATTTTGAGTTTCGTTGTCGTTTATGCCAAAACAAAAGGTACTGCCAACGGGAATGTGGGTAAAATCTTTGCAAAATTAGGTGTATTTTACCGTGGAAAAGTTCGTAACGGAACGATAAATTACCGCTTGTCCAAAAAATAAAGGCAAGATCTGAAGTTATGAATATACTATTTATTGTTATCGTTCTGATGGAAATCTTGAGCGGCATTGAAATCGATATTTGCGTTCCAAGTTTCCCGGAAATTCAACATACGTTCACGACTTCAACGTTTGCCGTTGAAGGGTTGCTGAGCGTTAACCTATTTACAAATTGTATAGGTGCCCTAATGGCGGGAAATCTTGGAGACAGGTACGGAAGAAAACCTATAATTTTATGCGGTCTTGTATTGTTTATTTTGGGAAGTTTAATGTGCACTTCGGCACCGCATTATTCCGTATTGTTTATGGGTCGCATGATCCAGGGGTTGGGCATATCTTGTCCCGCTTGCCTGGCCTACGTAATTATTCCAGACATTTACGACATCAAAACGCATCAAAGGTTATTGGGACTGCTGAATTTTTTCACAACGGCGTCCATGGCAATCGCTCCGGTTATTGGCAGCCACATTACGTTGTATTGCGGATGGCGCGGTAACTTTGGCTTCTGTTGCATTTGCGGTATTTTGCTCTTTGTTTTGGGATATCGTTTTTTGCCGCCCGGAGAAAAGAATGATGCGGTATCTTTACGTCTATCCGAATATCTTCATATTTTAAAAAACAAAAAAGCGATGCATTACGTTTTTACGATATGTTTTTTTGTGATTGGATATTGGGTTTTTGTTGCGCTGGCTCCAATTCTATATCGAAAAGATTTGGGTGTACAGCTGGAGCATTTTGGTTTTTATCAAGGTACCCTGGCAACGGTGTTTGCCATCATCAGCCTGCTCAATGAAAGATTGTTTCACTACTTTGGCATAAAAAAGTGTTTTTGGGGGTCCATCGTACTCGTTATTGCATCCCTCGTTTTTATCGTTGCACTGGTTTGGATGGATGCGCGCAATCCAGTGTTGATCACGACAGCCATGGCACTGATGTCCGCCGGGCTGATTTGTCCCGTTAACATTCTTTGCCCCTACGCGTACAACGCGGCTCCAAAGGAAAAAGGAAAGTTGAATGCGATGATTATTGCCGTCAAACTGATTTCCATCAGCCTACTGGTCCAATTTATCAGTTTTTTTTATGCGGGAAGCTTCCAAATTATCGGATGGGTCGTTGCGCTGACCATGATGATTGCACTTTGGGGAAGCTGGCGGTTGCTTAAAATGGATCCCATTTTAGAGATAAAGGAATAAAATTATTTGGAAATTGAGCTACGTTTGTTAAGAAAATACCTTGAAAACAGAACAATTATTGCGGTATTTGTGCGCCTCATATGCTGTAATGTATGCCGTGGTAATCTTTGGTAACAATATTTGCACATTGATAAGATGCAACATTTACATTCAACGGATGTTACGCGCTATTAAAAGTATCAATGCGCTTCATTTTGGTTATGGCACACGTATGCATCTTATTGTTTAGATGGACGGGATCATCCTCGAATGCAACAAAAGTATTCGCCTTCTAAACATATGGTCCATTTCATGGAACCGGTAATGGGTGAACATTTGCTTGGCAGTTTTTTACAGCGATATGGATTGCTTCTAAAACGAACAATTACACATACCAACACTACTGGCGGGGAAGATGGGAGTCGAACCCACGACCTTCGGTTTAGAAGACCGCTGCTCTATCCACTGAGCTACTTCCCCTGAAATTTTTGCAAAAATGGTGCCAGAGAGTGGACTTGAACCACCGACCAAAGGCTTATGAGTCCTCTGCTCTACCACTGAGCTACTCTGGCGATTCGGTGACCCAGTAGACTTTTTATTTTCAGGCAAGTCAAGTAACAAATACGTAATCTGATGTTCGTCCTCTCACAATTATCTCTGGATTTTATTAAACTACTACGAATAGCGTGAAAACATATGACGCGGAGCATCTTAAAATTATTTTCATTTGAGATTGACAAGGCGTGAGGCAGGTCTAAATCCTATCATTCTGATAGGTACACCGGGCCACTGGGAAACGGTGATGCCACAGTGAGGGTGTTTTGTGGGGGACACATTTTGTCTGTTTCGATGTAGCATTTCATTTTATTGCGGACAACAAGTAGAATGTGAGTAATCCATATTCAGAAAGGTTAGTTTGTGTCGAGCCTTCTAGATGTAGGGTATTGTTGTATCTCCTTAAGTGGTAAAACGTACGAAGAAAAAATAAATACCTAGCTTGTCTTCGAGAGGACTGAATGGTCTATTGTAAGCTTCATTAGGAGTCCACAATTTTTCCTGTACATCTGCGGTTTTGTACAAGTAACCGCATGATCTATTTTTTCGGTTGTATGTTTATTTCTTACAATCCCAAACCGCGGGTGACTTCAGGCTTTTCATGATCAAGGAAAGCGAATGGAATTTTTGAAAACAAAACGTGGACTTTTCCGTAAAAAACTTTCATAATGATGAAGAAGGACACGTATGACGTTGCACGACTTTGTAACACTTATTTATAAACAATTGGGAATGCCTGAGCCTAAGGTGAACGAAGAGGCGAAGTATGAATTCACCGTAGATGACCATTGGGAAGTCTCTGTGTACACTAAACAAAAACAATTTGTGCTTCAAGCTAAAATGGGAAAACCATTATCTCCAGCCAACGAAGAACAAAATTGTACCCTGCTGAGAGAAATGTTAGATTTTAATTTAAAGACGATGCGTATTATGGATGAAATTTTCTGTATGGATGGTGAAACGCAACAATTGTACTGTAGGAAGCTATTAAATCCATCCGATTTAAACGAGAAAAACGGTTGGAATCTTGTGGAAGATTTTTTGGTAAATTTGGAAATCATTGAGGATCATTTTTTCTCCAATGTACCCAAGGATAAAGGTCCAATGCATCCAAGCTTTTTATCTTAAGTAGATGCTAAAGCGCTTAAAATGGTTTTGCTTAGGTGCATTTTGGATAGGCCCTAAGTCTTATTTATGGGGAGCCGCTCTTGTATTAAAACACGCAAATCTCAAACTCAATGAAGAAAACAAGCCCAAAGTTTCGGTGAAACAACATACAGGTACACAGTCTTATGAAAAAAGGCAACCTAAAGTTGTAAGCGTACAGACCTACGAGGAAAACAAACCTAAAATTGCAATATCGCAATCGGAGCAGGAAGAAGCTCCAGATATAAATCCAACCGAGCCTTCCGATGTAGATTTAAAAAAACATTTATTCTGGCCTAGCGCCCTCGTATACCACTTTGCTTTTGGAGAAAAACTGCCCACTATGTTAAAAGATTTTTGCAACATGCAGGACGTCAACGTGGTTTTGAGTGACCGTTTGCTCAGCAGTGAAAAAACGGTACATCGCTCCTTTAAAGATTCCCATCCGGTGGATATTTGGAATCAGCTTACAAGATCGTACGGATTACTGTGGTTTTACGATGGCAATGTATTGCACGTGTACGATACGACCGAAAGTGAAACAAAAACGTTGCAGGTGCATCCCGATCAAGTGGATGCCTTGATTTCCGTTGTCGATCAATTGGGTTTTTACAGTTCACGTATTGGTTTAAAAACTTTTAAGGAGGGAGGAATCGTTATCACCAGCGGTCCTCCAAAGTTTACGCAGATTTTGGAAGATTTAACAAAAAATATGCGCTTTTACAAGCAAGATGTGGCGGACGAAATAGACGTACGTGTTTTTTTATTAAAACATGCATGGGCGTTGGATAAAACGATTGGAAGTACACAAGTCCCGGGCGTGGCTACGCTGTTGCAGGAAATTTTGGGAAACAATCAGAAGGGTAAAAACTCTGGGGTCAATAATCCCATAGATCCCAAAGTTGCCCACAAAGTCCAAGCCATTGGTGGATTGTTAAGTCCATCGAACGACAAAGACAATGTATCTGATAAAAAGGAAGCTGCAGAGCAGGAAGAGACTGCAAACAATGCTGTCGTTCCCCAAGGAGGTATTATTACGACGGATGGACGTCAGAATGCAATCATTGTAAAAGACTCAAGGAAAAACATGCCTTTGTATGAGGCTTTAATTGCAAAACTGGATGTGCCGTTGGAACTTATAGAAATTCAGGCCGCCATCGTCAACGTGGACCGAATCATGGGGTTAGGTTTAGGAACAAATGTATTACAGTTAAAAGGGGCTAAACATGAGATTCATATTCAGCCTTTAAAACAGGATGTGAAAGAATTTTCCGGTAGTCTTAAGGGGATTGTTAATGGCAATGAATTTTTGACAACGATACAAAGTTTAGAGAGTTCAAGTTTAACCAAATTATTGGCACGGCCTTCCGTAATTACCATGGATAATATCACGGCCGTCATGGATCAAAGTCAGACCTACTATTTGCCGATAACATCCGAAAAATCTTCCGATATGTATTCGGTTACGGGTAGCACAACGCTCAAAGTTACACCGCATATTATCCGAGACGCCCATGGATGTAATCAAATTCAACTATTGTTGGATATCAAAGACGGGACGGTTATGCCTGGTACCGCCGAAAAAGATAAGTCCAGCGTACATTCATCTTCCATTTTGACACAGGCCGTTGTGTACGAAGGTCAAAGTGTCCTCGTGGGAGGCTATTTTAATGAAAGTTTTAAAAAGGATGAAGCCGGCATTCCTTTATTAAAAGATATTCCACTTTTGGGATATGCATTTAAACATAAGAACAAAAATAAACGAGTAAGCGAACGTTTATTTTTAATTACCCCCACCATCATTCAATTGTCTGCCGGCCAAGCCAATGCCTACGAAGGATTTTTTGAAACACCGCCTTCGTTCTTTAAATCCAGCGAAGGTTTTTCTCCCAAACAGGAAAGAGATAAGAAATATGAGGATATGTCGTTCACGTCTGACATGGACGATGTGCCCGATGACACGTAAATGTAGTGAAAATGTATTTAACATTCACAAAATGTTGCACTTAAAATATGTTCATTGAAACTGAGCATTGAAAAATCAGCAAAAATACCTGTGTATTTTTTATTTATGTTAATGTGCTCTAGGTTGATAATCATAAAAGCTAGAGATTACCGACATTACGCTTGCGGTTATCAATCCTATACGATGTCAAATACAAACGATGGATGTTCTTTGTTCAAAAACGTGGGTAACATTTGTCGTTGGTTTAAAGAAACGCAATTGAGCGGTATCGTCAACGTAAAATTCCCCGAAACATTAGCGCAGTTGTCGTTAAGTTTTTGTCTCCTAGAGGCATAGGAAGCTTGCAAATAAAAAACCTCGAAAACACTTTGATTTACAGTGAGTAAGTATAATTTTGAAGGTTTCCGTGAGAGCGTAATGTTGGCAATTTAGTAATACCTATTTTCGTTATTCGTTGTTGGGATATCCGGAAATCGATAAGCCATGGTACTACCTTCCCGAATAAAATGATTTTTGTGATCTCCGAACAATTGTAGTTTTTCCCAAGCAATCTGGGAATGGGTGCCTAGTTCACGAGCCCTTATTGACATCGTTTCGCTA